>NZ_JBQFPE010000004.1:0-354732 GCF_056534225.1 Ruegeria sp. E1
ACCAGCCCCCCAAAGAGCTGATGTTCATCCCGGCGCTCCTGCTTCTGGCCCTCATCGCCTTCCTGCAAAAAACCCGCGCCGCACGCTCCAATGAACAAGAGGTAACACCATGATCAAATCCGTCCTTTGTGCCGTGGACATCAGCAATGACGATCTGGATTCGGGTGTTCTAAAGCGCGCCGCCGCGCTGGCCGAGCTGGACGGGGCACAACTGGATGTTGTGACTGTACTGCCGGATTTTGGGGAAAGCTGGGTGTCGGGGTTCTTCGACGCCAGTTTCCATGAAAAGGCGTTTGCAGCTGCCCACGACAAACTCATCGCTATTTGCGCTGCAACTTTGGGGGAAGAACGGAATGCCAATGTTCGGCACATCGTCGCAACTGGCAGTGCTTACAAGGAAATCCTTCACGCGGCCAAAGAGGCCGGGAGCGACCTGATCGTCATCGGAGCGCATAAACCGGACCTGAAGGATTACCTATTGGGTCCAAATGCGGCGCGGGTTATTCGGCATTCCACCGCATCGGTCTACGTGGTGCGATAGATGCATTAGTACCCAGTCATTTCCAGGTAGCCTCGCCCGGTGTGGCTGCCTGAGACTGTCACTGGTCCTTCCCAATACTCGAAACTTGTTCCCATCCATGCTTTTGTGTTTAAGGCAGAGACATTGATGTCTATGCCAAGGTCGGGAAGCTTCACGCTCCATCTTACCGGAACGTCACGCTGTCCAACTTGCGCCATTTCAAGCGGTGTAAACACGACAGAACCATCTGGCAACGACTGTGTTTGCCCATCGGTGTAAATCCAGGTGGCTGCGGTGAAATCCCCGCGATCGCCGCGCAGGCGGAAAGCCATCAACTTGTCGCCCTCATCGAAGCTGAGCGAGAACCAGTCCCAACCGCTCTGATCTTCTGCCAGCGGTTGCGACGACCATTCGCGGTCAAGCCAGCCCTGACCGGTGACAGCGACATCGCCGTCGGGCAGGTGCAAGATGCCTTCGACTGCATAAAAGGGCTGCGAGTAGTAATAGCTGGCCTGCCCATCAGCGGATTTGACCGAATATCCTGCATCCCCGTGAAACACGAGCGGACCTTGTGCTTGCAAAGTCAGATCGTAGCCGAAATTCTTACCGTTGGCTGTGATGTTTAGCTTTTCCAAATCCTTGCCACGCATGTGCCATTCATCAATCCACGCCTCAAACGGCTCGGACCGGGCGCCGGCCTGACCTATGCCGCCGCGTGATAGTCTTTCTGCGAAATAGTGAGCGTTCGGGGTTGTGACGGCTGCATGGCCCATCCAGATTTGCGGGCTTTGCCAGCCGTCCTGTTCAAAGGGTTTCAGAGCAGAGCGGAACAAGGTCCACTGAATGCCGTATTGCTGCCCATCGGCACCGGTCAGGTTCGCGGTCAGATACCACCATTCGATCCGGTAATCGGGATGTGGTCCGTGATCTTGGGGAAACTGAAATTCGTATCCGGATTCCGGAACGCTGAAGCCTTCGGCGCTGCTGCCAAGACCGGCATAGCCTTGGGCAAGGGCGTTGAACGGAAGCAACAGAATGGCAAAAAACGCTTTAACGTTCATTGGCAAATACCCTCAGCAAATCCACGGGCGGCAGGCGGAGCAGGCGCAGCGCGGGCAGGGCGGCGGCAAGTGCGGCGGCCAGTATGGTCAGGGCAAACAGGCGCACCCAGTCGCCGGGAAACAGGTACATGGGCAATCGCCAGCCGAACGCCTGCACATTGATGACGCTCAGCAGTATCCACGCCAGTATCAGTCCAAGAGGAAGGGCCAGAACTGCTGTGAGTGCGGCCAGCAATACGCTGCGCAAAAGCTCTAGCCGCGCAAGACGGGCGTGCGTCAGTCCGAGTGCCCAAACAGGGGCGACTTGCGGCAGGCGTTGTGTCCATAAGGTAAGCAGGCTGGTCAGGATCGCAAAGCCCGCGACACCCAGTGTCAACACGTTCAGCGCCGACGTCACGACAAAGGTCTTTTCGAATATTGCCAGCGATTGCGCCTTCATGGCGGCCTGTTGAACGATGGCAGAGGGCGGCAGAGCGAACTGGCTTCGCAAGGTCTGCGCCATTTCGTTAGCCTTGTCGGGATCGATGCGGATACCAAAGCGACGTGATGCTGTTCCGGGGGCAATCTTGTCGAGCAGGGGCATGGCCACGATGGCCTGACCGGTAGGATTGCCATAGTCAGAATATACGCCCGCTATGGTCAATTCATGATCTGGGGTCAGAGCCAACCGATCTCCGGACCAGAGATTAGCGCGGCGGGCAAGTTGTTCGTTGATCAGAATTGCGCCGTTTCCCATGACATTGTCCCACGCGTCCGGCCCCCGTTCGATCAAGGGCCAGTTACGGCGGTAAGTTTGGTCATCGACAACGCCATAGAGGAACAGCGGGCCTGTTTCGTGCGTCAGTTCGACCCGACGGATCGGCAGGATCGCATCCACTTGCGGGGCCAACCATCCCGTGATCTGTGCGGCTTGTTCCTCATCCACTGCGGTTACATAAAGCTCTGAGGTCAGGCGTTGATCCAGCCAGCCGGTGAATGTCAGGCGAAAGCTGGACACCATCGTGCCCACGCCGATATTCGCGGCCAAAGCCAGCATCAGGGCCATCAGAGCAAGCGACAGGCTGGGCAGTTGCGACGACATATCGGCCCAGACCCATTGGGAAACAGGCCCACGCGCGCGCCGGGACAGCATTGACAGCGCCGCCGACAGGACCAAGGGCAATATCAGCGCCGCACCGATCAGCAAACCGGCCAGCATGACAAATCCGGCAACCAACCCTCCGACACTGAAAAAGACCGCGATGCCGATGACGATAAGGCCTATCCCTGCGCCTGCAGTCGCACGTGCCGAGAGAGCCTTGCCGCGCCACGCCTGCAGTCCGGGGCTTGCCAGAAGGGGCATAGCCGACAAACGCCATAAGGCCTGCCCACTGGCAATCAGTGTACCGCCGATCGCCATGGCAAGACCCATCAGGATCCAGCCAGGACGCAGGGCCAATTGGCCATCAACCGGTGCGCCATATAGTCCTCTGAGCGTTGCGGCGACGTCAGGCAGCAAAGCTCCGGCGATAAAGAACCCAAGCACCAGCCCCAAAAGGCCGCCGATCAGGGCTAGCAGGATCAGTTCGACAAGCATGATCCGAACAAGCACGCGCATCGGCATTCCCAACGCGCGCAGGGTGCGCACCATGCCGCGCCGTTGTGAGAACGACAGGCCGACGGTTCCGTGCACGATGAACAGCCCGACCGCAAAGGACAAAAGACCAAAGGCCGACAGGTTCAGGTGAAAACTGTCCGTCAGTCGCGCCGTGTCCATCTGGGCCGAGGGGGTGGTCAGGATCAGGTCAGGTGCAAGTTCGGACAGGGGTGTTACCTTTTGTGGCTGGTCTTGCAAAACCAGCAGTCGGGAAATTTGACCGGGCTTTTTGAGCAGGGTTTCGGCCACGCCAATGTCGGTTAGAACAAAACTTGTCGGCAGGGCGTTGCTGACGATGACACGGGGGTAGTCTGCCTGACCTTCAAACACAGGTTTCAGATCGGGGGAAATCAACAGGCGACCGGGGGCGGTCAGAATGTCGGCAGGCTCGGGCGGGGACGCGCTTTGTTCGGCCTCAGCAATTGCGGGCAGTACAGGGGCCGCGACCATGTCGATCCCCATCACGCGAACCGCCTGCCCACCAACCCGGATCGAGCCGTCCAGAACCGCAGCAACTTGCCAGCCCGCGCGCCGAATGTCGACATAGCGTTCGACTGGCATGGTCCCGTTCGGATCGCGGATCTCGTCAAACTGTCCAAGCGCCAGTTGATCGCTGGCACGGGCATAGCTGGCCCTCGCCTCGGCATTGATCGCCTGTACCGCAGACCACAACCCCGTTGCCAGCGCGACGCCTGTCAGCAAGGTAAGCAGTTGCACCCGATGCACGCGCCAGTGCGACAGCAGCACCCGAAGGGCCGTGCGGGTCATGTAATCAGACCGCCCGACAAATGCGCGCGGTGGTCCAGCCGGGCGGCAATGTCTTGCGAATGTGTCACCAGCAACAATGCTGTACCGGTATCGCGCACCAGCGACAGCATCAGATCCAGCACTCTGGTACTGGCCATTTCATCCAGATTGCCCGTCGGTTCGTCCGCCAGCAGAAGCGCAGGTTTTGCAGCCATTGCCCGACCAATGGCGACGCGTTGCTGTTGCCCGCCCGAAAGACGTTCTGGGTATTGGTCCAACAGATCAGCCAGCCCCAATCGATTGGCAAGATGCGCAGTCCAGTCGGGATCGTTCCGTCCGGCCAGACGGGCGTGAACCGCAAGGTTTTGCGCAACGCTCAGTGAGGGGATCAGGTTGAATTGCTGAAATACCACCGAAAGGCAATTTCGCCGCAGCTCGGCCCGACACATGTCGTTGAGAGGCGACAGGCGCGTTCCGCTCAAGGTGATTTCCCCACCATCGAAAGTGTCCAGTGCGGCGGCGAGATGCAGCAATGTGCTTTTGCCGCTGCCGCTTTCTCCGGTCAGTGCCAGGGTTTGGCCTGTGTCCAGGCTTAGCGATACGCCGTTCAGGACGGGCCGTCCGCCGGGATAGGATTTCTGTACGTTTTCAACTGTCAGCAACATGCGCGCTCTCATCCGATGCATGACACAATGTGCAACCCGCGCAGGCGCTGTCCAGCACAGACTTGGACACCAATCGCCGCAGGTTGCGGTTTGGCGATGGGTTGTCCATTGCAGTCTGCAGGCGCATTCTGCATCGTGGGTGCAGGCCGGATATGGGATGGATTACATGACGCTATCGCAGCAGATTTTTTGGGGCAGCCTGTATCTGGGCGGCTGTTTTCTGATCGAGATTCTGTTGTTGATCTGGTGCGTCATCGTCGTTCGCAAGCTGATTGCGAAATTCGAGACCAAAAGCCTGATCCTGGCAACGGCTGCGCCAATCAGCATTTCACTCGCATTCATCGTTCTGATCCATACCCTACAGGTCTGGATATGGGCGATTGTCTGGGTCTGGTGGGACGTACTGCCGGACTGGAACTCAGCGCTGTATTTCTCGCTGGTGACGTTCACTACGCTTGGATATGGCGACATCGTCCTGGGTGAGGGGCTGCGCATATTCGGCGCGTTTGCTTCCGTCACCGGACTGCTGGCCTTTGGCCTGTCCACCGCGTTTTTGGTGGCCCTGATGACCCGCGTCTTTCAGGAACGCTTCATGGCCTAGAGGATAGGAGCGACAAGTCGTGCCAGAGGTGCGCCAAACCGGATATAGGCCGGTTGCTGTGGCAAATAGCGGCTCAGCTCATAGCTTGAGGTGAAATCGTTTTCGAACATGTCGGAAACAGCCTTTGCGGCACGTTCGTCAAAGAACAGCGCCATCGCCTCAAAGTTCAGTCGGAAAGACCGATTGTCCAGATTGGTCGTGCCCACTGCTGCCAGAGTATCATCGACCACAAATGCCTTTTGGTGCAGGAACCCGTCGGTATAGCGCATCACTTTGACGCCGCATTCGCGAATTTCGTCGAAATAGGCAAAAGCGGCCAGCCATGGCAGGCGGTGGTCAATCACATCGGGCACGAGAATGCGTACATCCACCCCGCGCATGGCAGCGTATTGCAGCGCCGTCATGATATCGATGTCAGGTACAAAATAGGGTGAAGCGATCCAGACGCGTTCTTTCGCACCTGCGATGGCTGAAAAGAACATCATCGCGCCGGTTTCGGTATCGTCGCCCGGACCGGTCGCCACCAGCAGCGCGTTCATGTCCTGTTCGGATTCGCTGCCGGCCCAATCCAGTTCCTCGATCAGGTCTTCGCCGCGTGCCCAATGCCAGTCTTCGGTAAAGATCAACTGCAATTGCCGGACGATATGGCCGGTCATTTTCAGATGTGTATCGCGCCAGCGTCCAAAGCGGGAGCTTTGCCCCAGATACTCGACGCCGACGTTATGACCGCCGATAAAGCCGGTTTCGCCGTCAACAATGACCGTCTTGCGATGGTTGCGATAGTTGAGCTGAAACCGAAAATTTGGCCCGCGCTGATCGCGGGGGTCTGCCACGTCGACACCACCGTCGCGCATGGTGGCGATATACGAGTCAGGCAATCCATAGCTGCCGACCCGGTCCGTCATGAACCGAACGTGCACGCCCCGGTCGACCGCCGCGATCAGCTTTTCCTGCAACTTTTGACCAAGAGCGTCGTCGCGAACGATATAGAACTGGATCAGCACATAGTTCTGCGCCGCGTCAATCGCCTTGAAAATCGCATCAAAAGTGGCTTCGCCGTCGATCAACAATTCGGCCCCGTTGCCGCGCGAGACTGGCAGGTGCGCCAACGCTTCGAACGGACGGGGGTTGATCCGCATTTTATCTGGGTCTGGGCGCGAGAAATCGGCAAAGGTCTTGATACCTTCGACCACCCGTTCGCTTTCCTGACGCGCGATACGGTAGCCGCGAAAACGGTGATGTCCTAAAAACAGATAGGCCGGAACGCCGATCATCGGGGCGGACAACAAAAACACCACCCAGCCCACGGCTCCTTGCGGGGTGCGTGCGGTCTGCGCGGCCCGCACAGCAAACACGACGGCCGTACAAAATAGGCCAAACACGAAAAGGGATACAAGTAAGGCCCACATCAGGTATTCATCGTCCGTTTAGTTCAGTTCGCCCCAGTGTAGACGCGTGACCAGTCATTCGCCATATCGACGATGACCCAACCCATGCCAGGGCCCTTGTCCAGACCATCCACCAGTTTCCCGATAGGGCTTTCCCGGTCATAGGCCCATTCGCGCTCTGCATCGGTGTGGTGGATCAAAACGCCCAGCCGAGGCCCTTTGCCTGCGGTTGTCCATTCCATCATCGCAAAATCCCCGTCAGAGTTTCCGCCTGCCAGAATCGGGCGACGCCCGATGGTGCGTTCGATATTGACCGGCTTGCCCTCTTTGTCGTCGATAAAGGCGATACCGGGCAGCTTGGTAACGGTCGGGGTGCCGCTATCCGTGTCATAGGCCGTCTCGCCATAGGTGCCCAGAACCTGCTCAGGCGGGATGCCATAGGCTTCTTCGGCGAAAACGCGCATGAAATGCAGCCCGCCGCCAGAAACGATATAGGTCTTGAACCCTTCGTCGCGCAGGTAGCGCAGCAGTTCGACCATCGGTTGATAGGTCATCTGGTCATAGGGAAGGCCGGTTTCGGGGTGGCGCGCGCTGTCGAGCCAATTTGCGACATCGGTCTGAAACGCCTCGACGCTGAGACCGGAATGGGTGGCATTCACAACCTCGATCAGCGCCTCGTGCCCGCCCTCGAGCACGGCTTCCAGATTGCCGTCAGCAGCGGCCTGCAAGGTCGCAGAACTGAGGACCGAAGGATCTTGTTCAGCCATGTCGGCTAGACGGTCCATCGCAAAGATGAATTGGAAATAGACCGGCTGTTCGGCCCAAAGCGTCCCGTCATTATCGAAAACGGCGATCCGCTCGGCAGGTGTCACGTAATCCGGCCCCTCGGGATCGGTGACCGAGGTGACAAATTCGACGATCCGCGCCTTGGTGTCGGATGCGGTCCAACTGGGCAGCGGGTCAGCCAGCGCTGTCAGCGGGGCGCAGGAAAGCATCGCGGCGAAAACAATGTGTCGCATAAAAATCTCGATTTACTGTCAGATGAAAGGGACCGCCACTTAGCGCGGCGGCGGTCCCGTGCTTTCAGCCAGGTCTAGTTATTCGTCGGCGTCGTCAGCTTTTTCATAACCTGATCCAGGTTGAAGCTTGCAGCCTCCTGACGCGGTGGGAATTCTTGGAAACTGGTCAGGAAATTACCCACATATTGCTGCGCGGGAACCAGAAAATAGGCCCGGTCCAACAACCAGTCGTAATAGGTGTTAGAGGTCCGGTATCCACGTTCGTAAGGATCGCGGCGCAGATTGATGATCAGGGGAATACGCAACTCGGTCCACGGTTCGATCCATGCGCGCAAGGTTGCCCAGGCTTTCTGTTCTAGGAAGATAAGCTTCCAATCGTCATAGCGCAGCGCTGTCAGATCGCCGTCATCCGAGAAATAGAAGATCTCGGATCGGGGGCTGTTGGTGGTTTCGCCTGTCAGCAACGGCAGGATGTTGTAGCCATCCAGATGCACTTTGTAATCGCGCCCCATGCCGGTTGAATTATACCCCGCCTTCAGCTTTTCCTTGATGTCGGGGTCTCCCGCGACGGCCAGATAAGTGGGCAGCCAGTCCATGTGATGCACGATCTCATTGGTGACTGATCCGGCCTCGATCTGCCCGGGCCAGCGCACCATCGAGGGTACGCGCCAGCCGCCTTCCCAATTGGTGTTCTTTTCGCCCCAGAAGGGTGTCGCCGCCGCATCTGGCCATGTGTTGTAGTGAGGGCCATTGTCCGTCGAATAGTGCACGATGGTGTTGTCGGCGATGCCCAATTCGTCCAGCAGGTCCAGCAACTGACCCACATGCATGTCATGTTCGATCATGCCTGCCGTGTATTCGTCCGTCACGCGACCGGCGATATCGTTTGCCTGCGCGCGCATCTCATCCTTGACATGCGTGCGGAAATGCATCCGCGTGCCGTTCCACCAAACGTAAAAGGGTTGGCCTTGTTCATGCGCGCGTTTGATGAAATCGATGGCGGCGGCCACAGTTTCCTCATCAACGGTTTCCATGCGTTTCTTGGTCAGCGGGCCGGTGTCTTCTATTGTGCCGTCTGCGTTGGACTTGATCACCCCGCGTGGTCCAAAGGTTTCGCGGAAGGTTCTGCCATCGGGCATAATCGCATCGCCGGGATAGTCCTCGTTTTCGGGTTCTTCTTCTGCGTTCAGGTGATAGAGATTCCCGAAAAATTCATCAAATCCGTGGTTTGTCGGCAGATGCTCATCCTTGTCTCCGAGGTGGTTTTTGCCAAACTGACCGGTGACATAGCCGTGATCCTTCAACAGACCCGCGATCGTTGGATCCTCGGTCTGCATTCCAAGATCGGCACCCGGCAGCCCCACTTTGGACAGCCCGGTGCGGAATACTGACTGTCCCATGATGTATGACGACCGGCCAGCTGTGCAGGATTGTTCGCCATAATAGTCGGTGAAAATCATGCCTTCTTTGGCGACCCGGTCGATATTCGGCGTCTGATACCCCATCAGCCCCATCGTATAGGCCGAAATATTGGATTGACCGATATCGTCGCCCCAGATCACCAGTATGTTGGGTTTTTGAGACTGCGCCCAGGCGGGCAACGCCATCGCAACGGCGACTGTGGAAACCGCGACCCGGCGCAGCCCGCTGCGCCACATATCTGCAATCGAACGAGGTGGTGACATGATGTACTCCTGAAGTGACCGAGCGCTGATGGCTCGTTTGAAAGTAAGCTTTGATGGCAGTCAAACTCAGATTATAAACTGCCCCCAAACCACTGATCATTGGCTGAAAAATATCAACGAACCATAGTTGTCTACCTTTGGTTTCGGCTTGGGCAATGTCTGGAAATTTATCACATAATCAAATCGAAGAATACTAATGTTTGACAGTTATCTTTATGAGGCGCGGTCGATTGGTCATGAGGTGGTGGTGCGTGGTTCGGGCAGGCAGGATTACCATGCGCGTCGATGACAGATGCATCGCATCGGCAGGGCATAATTTCAGGATGTGTGCCCTCGAAAATTGTTAACAACTTTAGTGCGTTAACTTTCCTGCTTATCGCAATCTACTGTGAAATCCGGGCCGCAAGTTGACCAAGATCGCTCTTCAGCGCGGGCCGAATGGGACCGGGATTTGGCGTGTCCCGTAGCGTGTTGAACCAGTGGTCGGGTGGTCTCTGACCGGCGGCCCTGTTCCATGTCAGGTCTTTCAGAACAGAGGTTGATGTGGGGTTCAGCAGGTCCGGGATCTCATGATCATTCAGGATGGCCCAGACACCTGCCCATAATCGGCCAACGGACCAGGGGTTGTAGCCACCGCCGCCCAGAACCAGCAGGCGAGGTGCGATCGCTTTGATGCGCGCGACCGCCTGCCAGTGGGCGTTGTTGGACAAGGTGAGGCGTGACAGAGGGTCCTCGGCAACCGCATCGGCTCCGCATTGCAAGACGATGGCCTGCGGTCGGAATGCCTCGGTTGCGGGCAAGATAAGTTGGTTGAGAATAGCATCGAATTCGGTGTCGTTTAGCCCGCGTTCAACGGGCAGATTGAAAGCCGCCCCGCCTGCATCATCGGTCAAATCGCCCGTAAACGGCCATCGGCGCGCCTCGTGAACCGAGATCATTCGAACCTTTTGTGATCCATGAAAGGCGGCCTCAACCCCGTCGCAGTGATGCGCATCGATGTCGATATAGACGATCCGGACCAGTCCGGCGTTCAGCAATGTCATGAGGGCAAGCACCGGGTCGTTCAGATAGCAGAACCCATTGGCACGATCGGGCAGGCCATGGTGCGTGCCTCCAGCGGGATTAAAGACGATGCCACCATCCCGGATCAGTTCAGCCCCCAGCATGGACCCGCCAGCGGCAGTTGCTGGGCGGCGATACATTTCGCGGAATACCGGGTTGGACAGCGTGCCCAACGCGTATCTGCGGCGCACGGTGTCTGAAACCCGACCAGCCCGTTCCGCCGTTTGCAGCGCGTCGATATAGTCCGGCGTGTGGAACATATGCAGTGCTGCAGGTTTGGCGCAGGGGCTGATCCGGTAGTTGTCGGCGGTTAGCCAACCTTGCGCCCTGCAAAGATCGATTGCGGTTGAGACCCGGGGAATAGCCAGTGGATGTTGCGCGCCATAGGTCGAATGGCGATAGATTTCCGAGCCAATGAAGACTGGCGACTGCATTGCCTAGCGCGCAGCCCTTGACCTGTCATCGTCACCCAGGCGTCCGTTCAAAGACATCAGGATGGCAACCGGTCTAAGCGCGGGGATATGGCTGAAGATGATCAGGATGCAGACGGTCAGGGGAACGCTGAGGAACGCTCCGATCAAACCCCAGACGGTGGTCCAGAATGTCAGCGCCAGGATCACCAGAAAGGTCGACATGTTCAGCGACCGGCCCAGCATCGCCGGATCAAGAAAGTTGCCGATCAGAAATTGCACCGTCCCGCAACCCAGCACGATGATCAGAAACGGGCCAATGCTTTCAAATTGCACCAGGGCGATCATGGCAGGAAACAGCACGGCGATGATCGATCCGATCGAGGGGATGAAGTTCAGCGCAAAGGTCAGAACCGCCCAGGTCTCGGCATATTCAAGACCCAGAAGGCGGAAAACGGAATAGCTGATCATTGCCGTCACAAGGCTGATAAAGGTTTTGACCCCGACGTAACGTTGCAGACTGTATGAGATAGCATCAAGAACCGAAGCAAGCTCGGCCCCGAGCTGCGGGTTTCCAGCTGCCAACTGGATCTTTTTGCGAAACGCCAATCTCTCGGCCATCAGAAAGGCAACATAGAGGCTGATCAGGAAGAACTGATTAAGCAGCGAGGTCGCGCTGCCCAGCAGCAATCGTGCGACATATGACATATCGATACTGACCAGATTGTCACGAATGAAGGTGGTCACATCGTTACCGACCAGCCCCGTGATGCGGTTTACCGCATTGTCGAACTGGTTTTCATAGGTGTTGATCGAGCGCGCAAACTGCGTCGCCTGACTGCCCAGCACGTACATAATGGTAAACAAACCCGCTAGAACAACCGTAACTCCGGCGATGTTTGCCAGCCAGACAGGCAAGCGGGTCAAGGACACGACACGGTCGCTCAGCGCGATGATCAGAACATTGACAAGCAGGGCCATGGTCAGTGGGACCAGGAACCTGGCTCCGGCATAGAGCCCAAGCACGACCAGTGTGGACACAATCGCCACGTCCCGCACAACCGTCAGTTTCAGGCGGGGCTTGATCAGTTTTTCTTGTGGCTCGGATGGCATGGGATGGACCTGGTCGCTGTTGTCGGACAGTGGAACCCGACACCTTTCGGGGCGATCCTGCACAGGAAAAGCGGTTTATGCAATCCGGTCAGCCGGTTATGGCGGGAAATTAAGGATTTGCATGGTTTTGACGGTTCTGCGAAGCCTCAAGGCCGGATAGGCTCAGGGCGGGATATTTGAGGCGATTCTGGTGAACATGCGATTCATACGCGGCTTTTGGCTGGCTCTGCGGCGGTTCAACAACAAGAACGGCTTTGTCATGAGCAGTCATGTTGCCATGTCGCTGATGCTGGCCCTGTTCCCCTTCGCCCTGTTTACCGTCGCGCTGGCAGGCGCCTTGTCGCAGGGCTATGTCACGGATGAGTTGATCGAACTGATTTTCGGCGCCTGGCCCGAAGATGTTGCCGACCCCATCGTCAAGGAACTGCGGGCGGTTCTGGATGGTGCGGGGTCGGGGGTGATCACGCTGGGTGGCTTGTTGGCGATCTACTTTGCCTCAAATGGGGTGGCCGCAGTGCGTCAGGCCATGACCCGCGCCTATCACGATCAGGACATGTGGCCATTCTGGAAAGCACGGCTGTTATGTCTGGGGCTGGTGATCGGCGGCGGCGCGGCCATTCTTGCGATTGCCGCGGTCGAGGTCGTGTTGCCGGTCTATACGCGCCTGGTTTCGGAAAAGACGGCTGTTGATGTGGATGGCTGGCTTTCTGTGGACCGATTGCGCTGGACCTTCACTGTTGCGGTTCCAGCGGGCACGGTGCTGATTGCGCATCTGGTTCTGCCCACACGGCGACACAGTCTGATGCAGATTCTGCCCGGGGTGGTTCTGACGTTGTCGCTTTGGGCGGCGGGGGGCTGGGGCTTTTCGGTCTACATCGCGCAATTCGCAACCTACAGCGCCACATATGCCGGTTTGGCCGGAGCGATGGCGGCCCTGATTTTTCTGTATCTGTGCTCGGCCATGCTGATCCTTGGGGCAGAATATAACGGCGCGCTGATGGACCTGAGCGATGATGCCGTTTCGCAGGGTGGTGCTTGATGAGGGGCGCGGTGCTTTGGGCCATGACCGTTGTGATGGGTCATGCGGTGCAAGCGCAAGAATACGTGGGATCGGATCCTTGTGTCGCGTGTCATGAAGAAGAGGCCGACGCCTGGGCAGGGTCTCACCATGCGTTAGCATGGACGGAGGTTCCGGATGGGCATGTTCGGGCAGATTTCGACGGAACTCGTTTTGACCACGATGGCATGTCTGTGTCATTCCGCATTCAGGATGGAGCCCCGATCGCGAGGGTGACAGAAAAGGACGGTGTAGCCATCGAATATCCGGTTCATTCCGTCGTGGGTATTGAACCGCTTCAACAATATCTTTTCGAAACCGAACCCGGCAGACTGCAGAGTTTTGATGTGGTTTGGGATACGGAGCGCAAAACTTGGTTTCATCTCTACCCGGATCAGAACCTGCCGCCTGACGACGGATTGCATTGGACCGGACCCTACAAAAACTGGAACGCGCGATGCGCGGAATGCCACGCAACCGGGTTTCAAAAGTCTTATGATCCGGCGCAACGACGCTATGCCTCGACCCAATCCGAAATGGGTGTCGGCTGTGAGGCGTGTCATGGCCCCGGTTCAGCACATATCGAATGGACAACCGGAAAGGCACCAAAACAGGACCTGACCGAATTCGGATTTTCGATGGACTGGGGCAGGGGAGATACCGAGGCAGAGATACAGCAATGCGCCGGGTGTCATTCGCGCCGTGAAACGTTCGAGGATGGCAATCCGCTGCCCGGAACGCCGTATCATGACGCTTACAATCTGGCGGTTCTCAGGCCGGGGCTCTATCACGCGGACGGGCAGATACTGGATGAGGTTTACGTCTACGGCTCGTTCCTGCAATCGCGCATGTACGAAAAGGGTGTAGGCTGCATGAATTGCCACGATCCACACCGGGCAGAGCTGAGGGCGGAGGGTAACGGGATTTGCACCCAATGCCATTCACCTGCTGGCAACCCTGATTTTCCGACGTTGATCAAGAAAGACTACGATTCATTTGAACACCATCGGCACAACGATGGTTCAAAGGGCGCGCAATGCAAGAACTGCCACATGATCGAGCGGGTTTACATGGGCGTTGATGGCCGCCGTGATCATAGCTTTCGCATTCCACGCCCCGATCTTGGTCTGGGACAGGATGCCTGTACGGATTGCCATGCGGATCAGGGTCAAGACTGGGCAGCAAAAGCGATATCGAGTTGGTATCCGGACTCCACCCTACGCGGCGCAAATTTTGGTACGACTTTCGAGGCTGCGCAGACGGGTCAGCTGCAACGGCCAGAAGCGTTGTTGGCCATTGCAATTGACCCGGCCACTGCTGGAATTGTTCGGGCGAGTGCTTTGTATTTATTGCAGAACTTTGGCTCGGAGCAGATTGCAAAAACAACCGAAAGCAGTCTCTCTGATCCCGATCCGCTCGTTCGTACCAATGCAGTCGCATTGCAGCGAGAAGCCCAGTTGTCAGACCGGATTGCCCGGCTAGAACCTTTGTTGAGCGATCCCATACGCGCAGTGCGTCTTGCCGCGGCCAAAGAGTTTCTGTTGATCCCGCCCCACGCACTGACGCCGGACCAACGGCCATTGGTGCAGCAAGCGGTCAGCGACTGGCAGCGCAGCACCTCGAATCGCTTGGATTTTCCCGAAACGCATCTGGTGCTGGGCGGATTGGCTCTATCGTTGCGAAATGCGCTGGCCGCCGAGGGCGCGTTTCGCGAAGTTGTGCAACTTGATCCTCAGCGGTCAGAGGCTTGGCCCATGCTTGTGCAGTTGGCACATATCAACCGTGGTCCTCAAGCTGCGCAAGAAACACTGGATGAAGCTCTGTCCGTTCTGCCGGATGACCCGAACCTGCGGCAGCTTGCGGATCAATATGGACGCTGAAACGGCATTGAACCGACCGATTTGCGCCACTTTCACGGCAGATTCGACCGCTACAAAAAGCCTGTGTCCTAGTTGTCTGGTGATCCCATGCCCGAGCGTTTTGCAACAACAGTTCAGCCCCTTGTAGGGCCAAACAAGGCCCGTCTTGACGAGCGTATAGATGAATTGCGCACCAGAGCGCCCGTCGATCTGAACCACGGCGAAGGCCTGATGCTGCAGGGAATGGCCTCAGCTTCGCTGCGAGAACAGCGTATTACCGGAACAAAGTTGAACTGGGACTAACCCTCAGCCGCGAAACCCGGTTGCAACCACGAATTTCTCGGAACTGTCGGATCGTGACGCCGGTGGCTTTACGTTAGCCACTTTCTCGAACTTTTGTTTCAGCAGTTTCTGAAGATCACCTTCCGCCCCACCGGCCAGAACTTTGGCAACAAATGTGCCGCCCTCTTCCAGAACGTCAAAAGCGAAGTAAGCCGCCGTTTCACACAGCGCCATGATGCGCAGGTGATCGGTCTGTTTATGCCCCGAAGATGCGGCAGCCATATCCGACATGACCACGTCAGCGTTGCCGCCAAGCCAGTCTTTGACCTTTTCGTCAGCATCATCTTCCATGAAATCCAGAACATGCGCTTCGGCACCTGCAACGGGTTCGACCTCTTGCAGATCGACCCCCAAAACGGTGCCAATACGTTTGCCGGATCGTTCGCCCAGTGCATTCACGCGTTTGACCGCAACTTGCAGCCAGCCACCCGGTGCGCAGCCCAGATCGACAACCCGTGCACCAGGCACGAGGAACCGGAATTTATCGTCCAGTTCCAGGATCTTGAATGCGGCGCGCCCGCGATAACCTTCAGCCTGCGCGCGTTTGACGTAGGGATCATTCAACTGGCGTTCCAGCCAGCGCGTCGAACTGAGCTTACGCCCACGTGCGGTCTTTACCTTGACCTTCAGATCCCGTTGTCCACGGCCCGAGTTGTTTTTACCACTTGGTGTCTTCGCCATCAGAACGGTCCGTCTTCCAAAACCCCGTCCGCGCTCATCTGTGCATAAAGCAGACCTTCGCGAAGCCCCCGGTCCGCCACGGAAAGGCGGTCAGTGGGCCAGCAGCGTAGCAAGGCCTGCAAAATGGCCGAACCGGACATGATCAGGGCCTGCCGATCATCCCCGATCCGAGGATCGCGGCGGCGCCCGTGAGGGCCGAGTTCTAGATAACCACGTATGACCTTGTCAATCTGATCGCTGGTCATACGCAGCCCGTCCACCTTTGTCCGGTCATACCGCTTGAGCCCCAGATGTGACGCGGCAACTGTCGTCACGGTTCCGCTGGTGCCAACGATCTGAAACCCTTCGCGAGCCTGCTCGTCTTTGTAAGGGGCGAAATCGGCAAGGTTTTCTTCGAAAAACCAACTCATCAGGGCAAATCGTGCCGAGTCGTCCTCAACATCATTGAACTGGTCACGCAGGGTTGCGACCCCCAGCGGGACGCTGATCCAGTCCACAACCTTTGCTGCGGGAAATGGGCTGTCCGAGGGGTGAAACCCATTGTGCAGACGCATGATGGCAGCAGGTCGATCCCGGCGCGGGACCGAGGAAATGTCGATCCATACCAGCTCGGTCGAGCCTCCTCCAATGTCGACAACAAGCAGTTGTTCGGTCTTGGTGGACACAAGCGGCGCGCACGAGATAACGGCCAGACGCGCCTCTTCCTCGGGCTGGATAATCTCCAGCGTCAGGCCGGTCTCGCGTTTTACCTGACGGATGAAATCGCGTGAATTCTTGGCACGGCGACAGGCCTCGGTTGCGATCAGACGCATCCGCTTGACCTTGTTGCGTTTCAGTTTTTGCTGACAGATTCGCAGCGCCTGAACGGTGCGCGCCATGGACGCCCGCGACAAACGCCCGGTACGCTCAAGCCCGGCGCCCAATTGCACGGACTTGGAAAAACTGTCTACCACATGGAAGCCACTGCCCTTGGGCTGGGCGATCAACATGCGGCAGCTATTTGTTCCCAGATCCAGCGCCGCATATAATGCATCTGGATCGGGTCTTTCCGGCGCGGGGCTTTCGACCGCTTTCGGGAACGCGCCCGCACCTTTGGGACGCTTGGGCGCCATCTTAAACGCCCTCCGATTTTCGAGTTACCCCGACCATAGGTCGCGGTTTTCAATCACGCAAGACGCTCATTAAAGTCATTAGAAATTTGATGTTCGGATTCGGAGAAAGGCGTATTAAGGCTGCGGTACACGGTGGTGGGCAAAAAGGTCGCTTGAACTGCGCCGTGTGTCGAAAACCGACCGACCTGACCCAACATAGATGTTTAGAACCAGCCCATCTGGTTAGGAGGAATCAAAGCAGATGCCTGACGTCACCATCGTTTACTGGCGCGACATTCCCGCTCAGGTCATCGTCGGCAAGGGCCGGCGCGGGGCGAAGCGGCAGTTGGAGGAACGGTTCGAGCAAGCCATCGACCGTGCGGCCATGAAGGTGAATGCCAAGGATAGCGATGCCTACCTTGCCGAATGGCGCAAGGCCGAGCCGTTTGTGGTAGAAGGCGACCCATCCGAGATCGCCGAGGCCGAGGCGGTGCGCCTGGAAACGGAATACGATCAAGACCGCGTGAAAGCGCTGATTGCAAATGACGGTTGGGCATGAGCCCGAAATCTTTATGGGAGGCCGCGATGGCTTTGCTGAACTTCAAGAAACGTGATGCGGCCGCAAAGGCCCCGGTAAACCCGACTGTCGAAGCCTTCCTGCAGGGTTATTCGATCGAGGTGATGCCCCGCACCGCCGAAAAGGTCGAGGATTTCCGCGCGCTGCTGCCCGAAGGCACTCGCGTTTACATCGCCCATATCGAGGGCACCCCGATCGAGGATATGGTCAAGACCGCCAAGCGCATCGCCGCCGAAGGTTATCCGGTCATGCCGCACTTTCCGGCGCGGATCATCAAGGATGCAGCCACGCTGGAAAACTGGATCTCGATGTATCAGGGTGAAGCGGGCGTCGAGCAGGCGTTGCTGCTCGCGGGTGGCGTAGACAAGCCGCATGGAGATTTCCACAGTTCGATGCAGTTGCTGGAAACCGGACTGTTCGACAAGGCAGGTTTTGAGCGCTTGCATGTTGCCGGTCATCCCGAGGGCAACAAGGACATCGATCCCGACGGTTCGACCAAAAATGTTGATGACGCGCTTCGCTGGAAACAGAAATTCTCGGAAACCACTGATGCTGAAATGGCGTTGGCTACCCAGTTTGCATTCGACGCAAAGCCCATCATCGCCTGGGCTGACAGCCTGAAAGAGGCCGGTATTGATCTGCCGATCCACATCGGTATCGCTGGTCCGGCCAAACTGCAGACTCTGATTAAATTCGCTATCGCCTGTGGTGTTGGCCCCTCGCTGAAGGTTCTGCAGAAGCGCGCCATGGATGTGTCCAAGCTGCTGCTGCCCTACGAGCCCACCGATGTTCTGACCGAACTGGCCAACCACAAGGCGGCCAATCCTGACTTCAACATCACCAACGTGCACTTCTTCCCGCTGGGTGGTATCAAGACCAACGCCAACTGGGCGATCGAAAATGGCGGCGCTTCGGCAAAGCCTGCAAACTCCTAAGGACCGGACATGACCCGTACAGTCGTCGAATCAAAAACAAAAACCGCCATTCTGGGCTTTGACGAACCGTTCTGCGTGATCGGTGAGCGGATCAATCCCACCGGTCGCAAGAAACTGGCTGCCGAGCTGGAAGCAGGCGATTTCTCGACCGTCGAGAAAGATGCCATTGCGCAGGTCGCAGCGGGTGCCACCGTTCTGGATATCAACGCGGGCGTTGTCTACAACTCGAACCCCAATCCGAACGAGACCGAGCCGCCGCTGATGACTAAGATCGTCGAGCTGGTACAGGGTCTGGTTGATGTGCCGCTGTGCATCGACTCTTCGGTTCCGGGTGCGTTGGAAGCCGGTTTGGAAGCGGCTGAAGGCCGTCCGTTGCTGAACTCGGTCACGGGAGAGGAAGAGCGTCTGGAACTGGTTCTGCCGCTGGTCAAAAAGTACAATGTTCCTGTCGTTGCGATCTCGAACGACGATACCGGGATTTCCGAAGATCCCGATGTGCGCTTTGACGTGGCCAAGAAGATCGTTGAGCGCGCCGCCGATTTCGGCATCCCCGCGCATGACATCGTGGTCGACCCGCTGGTCATGCCCATCGGTGCGATGGCAACTGCCGGTCAGCAGGTATTTGCTCTGGTTCGCCGCCTGCGCGAGGAACTCGGTGTGAACACCACATGTGGCGCGTCCAACATCTCGTTCGGTCTGCCGAACCGTCACGGCATCAACAACGCGTTCCTGCCGATGGCGATGGGCGCAGGTATGACGTCGGCAATCATGAACCCCGTTGCTCTGCCTGTTGGGCCCAAGAAACTGGCCGAGAAAAAGGCTGAGGTTGAGGCCAAGGGCATCGTTCTGCCGGCGGATATGGATGACGAGACCTTCTGCCAGCTGTTTGGTCTGGGCTCGACCCTGCCGCGCGCCGGTAAAGAGATGGAGGCCATTCGCGCCGCCAACCTGTTGACCAACAATGACCCGCATGGCGGGGCATGGATCAAGTTCAACAAAGCGCCGGACGAGGCTGGTGCTGCCGGTGGTGCAGGTGGCCGTCGCGGCGGTGGCCGTCGTCGCCGCGCCTGATCCGGAAATTAACTCGCCAAATAGGCCGGGCAATTGCCCGGCCTTTTTTTCAGCCTCTTGTTTGGACGGCAATCTATTCCGTCAATCCGATTGCGCGATTCACCTCAATCCCGGCGTTCACTGCGCGATAGGTAGGAAAGGGCATACGCTCGGACGTATCGATATCGCGCTGTATCCAATCGCGTTCTTCCAATTGATGTAACGATGAAGACAATGCCCGGTCCGTGATCCTGATAAGCGAGGATTTCATACCGGAAAACCGTTGCGGCCTATCCGTCAGTGCAAGGATTGGAACGGTCCAGCTTCGGCGCAACAGGGCAAATTCGGTATCATTCGGAACGGCATTCGTGATCCGATCAGCAATGGTTGCGGCCTTGATGCCCGTTGCGGTCAGGCGAAACTCGGGTCGCAGAGGATGGCCATGGCCGGGGTTTCGTTCCAGAAGATTCAGTTCGACAAGGTGTTTCAAGCTATTGGCAAAAGAAGTGCGGCTGGCGCAGGTTGCCGCCAATAGCGGTGCCTGACGCGCAGGAACGCCGGAATGTATCGACGCCAGTATATTCAGCGACCATGCCCGGGATGTCAGGTTGACAAGCGTGCTAATGTCCATAAAGTATAGTAGCTTTATTTTAGTCAGAAAGGAAGGCGTCATGGCGTTGGTTTCATTGGAGAACACGATCACCCTTGCCATTTCCGTTCGGGATCGCCACCTCAGCGCCGAGTGGTATCAGGCAAAGCTAGGGTTTGAATTGGTGCATCACATCGACGAAGCTGGGTGGAGCGAGTTGCAGACCAAAACTCCGGGCGTGACGCTTGGGTTGGGTGAGCAGGCAGAACCAGCGCCGGGCAACACCGTGCCCGTCTTTGGTGTCGCGGACATTGCGACGGCCCGCGATGCGCTCGAAACGGCCGGTGTGCGCTTTGATGGTCCGACCGAAACCGTCGAAGGGATGGTCAGTACAGCGACATTCTATGATCCTGATGGAAATGCCTTGATGCTGGCGCAGGATTTGACGGCAGCCTGATCATCCGGGAAGACGGGCCTGAAGCAGGTTGATGACCGCAGGAATGCGCGTGCCTTCAGATGTGTGAAACGGGGCAAGCACCTCAGCGACGCTGCTTTGGATGGCGCTGAGGTCGTCAGCCGACCCATCAAAATGCGCTATTACACGGGCAGCAGGGCCAACGCGCGTGCAAAGTATAGCAGCTTCACCAACGTCCGCCGGTCCGGTCAGGTGCAGCGGGACGGCGTCGACACGAATATCGGTCAACCCGGCGCGGTGCATAAGACCGGCGACCCGCTCCCGATCGTGAAACGCAAGTGGTCCGGGCGCGTTCCGATCTACCTTGGGTGGTTGACCCAAACGCTGAACCGCGGCCACATGAGGAACCTTGAACCATGGGTTCTCGGACAAACCACCCCATGCCGCAAACGTCATTTGCCCTCCGGGTTTCAGCGCCCGTGCCATATTGGCGAGCGCCGCGACCGGATCTTCGAAGAACATGACGCCAAAGCGTGAGATAACCGCATCGCGATTTCCAAATGTCAGGTCAGCCACCTGCGCATCCGCATATTCGAACGACAGGTTTGACATCCTCGCAGCCCTTAGACGGGCACGATCCAGAAACGGTTGAGAAATATCCAGACCCAGAACGTCGCCCGTCGACCCAACCCGCCGGGATGCTTCAAGCGAACTGGCCCCCGTGCCGCAACCGATATCCAGCACTCGCATACCTTCGCTCAAGCCAGCCCGGTCAAGTACGAGGTCCAGAACGGGCGTAAACAGCTGGTCCAACTGATCCTCGAAGGTCAGCCAGCATTTGCCCAATTCGGACTGGCCCCAGAACTCTTCTTGATCGCCATTGATAGTCTGCATGTTCGGCCCCCCCTGAAGGGAACTATGACCTCCTGCGGCGACGGCGGCCAGATTTTTCCTCATCCCCTCCGGTGTTGAACGATGGCGCGGGCAGGGTGACGACCTGAGCCAGCTCGGGGAACGGATCGGTCTTGTGCGGGATGGCGTTGGCGGCGACGAAATGGTCCTGAAACTTGGGCTCGATGGCGGTTTCGACCTTGGTGATTTCGCGCACGACGCGCTCGATCTCGGCGCGCGCGCCGATGTTGCACAGCGCGATCCGTGCGCCGGTGCCTGCGGCGTTGCCCGCGCTGGAAACCTTGTCCAGCGGAGCGTCGGGGATCATGCCCAGAACCATCGCGTGTTTGGTCGAGATATGCGCGCCGAAAGCCCCGGCCAGCACAACGCGATCAACTTTATCGACTTCCATCTCGTCCATAAGCAGCCGCGCGCCGGCATACAGCGCCGATTTGGCAAGCTGAATGGCGCGGATGTCGCCTTGGGTGACGGTTATCCGAGGCCCACCCTCGGCGCTGGCGTCGTGGATCAGATAGGCATGGGTGCGGCCTTCGGGGATGCAGCGCTCGGTACCGGTTTGTTCGGCAGAGCCAATTAGGCCGCTTTCATCCAGTAGGCCAGCGATGCGCATTTCAGCCACGGCTTCGATGATGCCTGAGCCGCAGATGCCGGTGATGCCGGTGGTGGCGATGTCCTGATCAAAGCCTTCTTCATCAGACCATTTCTCAGATCCGATGATGCGGAAGCGAGGCTCCTTTGTGACAGGGTCGATCTCGATTCGTTCGATCGCACCGGGCGCGGCGCGCTGGCCCGAGCTGATCTGCGCGCCCTCGAAAGCCGGACCGGTGGGGGACGAGCAAGCCAGAACGCGGCTGGTATTGCCCAGTAGGATTTCGGCGTTCGTGCCTACATCGACGATCAGAACGAGGTCTTCGGATTTGCCGGGCTCTTCGGACAAGGCCACCGCGGCACAGTCTGCGCCCACATGGCCCGCGATACAGGGCAGGATATAGACCTGTGCGCGCGGGTTCATTGTGGTCAGGTCCATTTCGCGGGCGGGCAGGGACATGGCCTCGGAAGTGGCAAGCGCAAAGGGGGCCTGACCCAGCTCGACCGGATCGAGACCAAGCAACAAATGATGCATGACAGGGTTGCAGACAAAAACGGTTTCCACGATCAAAGCGGCATCAATCCCGGCCTCATCCGCGATCGAGGTGGCCAGATCATTGATCGCCTCGCGTACGGCCTTTGTCATCTCGGCATCGCCACCGGGGTTCATCATGGAATAGGACACGCGGCTCATCAGGTCTTCGCCGAAACGGATCTGCGGGTTCATCAGGCCCGAGGATGCTTTGACCTCGCCCGTTTCCAGATCGGTCAAGTGGGCCGCGATGGTGGTCGAGCCGAGGTCGATGGCCAGCCCGTAAAGCCCTTGCTCGTGTAGACCCGGCCAGATTTCGACAACGCGCGCGACCTCATCCTTGTGACCTTTGTGAACGGCGACTGTGACCTCCCATTTGCCCTTGCGCAAAACGGGCTGCAGCTTGGACATCAGCGACAGATCGGCGGTGACGGCGTCGATATTCCATTGTTCCCGCAGGGCGCGCTCCAGCCGTTCCAGATCGCCGGTGGGGGAATGCATGTCGGGCTCTTCCACGACGACGAAATACAGCCGCGTGGCGGGGTCCATCGTGATGGCGCGCGCGGCGGCGGCCTTGCGGACGACCTGACGGTGTACCTGGCTTTCGGGCGGGACGTCGATCACCACGTCGCCTTGAACCGAAGCCTGACAGCCCAGACGCCGACCGGGTTTCAGGCCCCGCTTGTCGTCATAACGCTGCTCGACCGCGTTCCACTCGCTCAGCGCGTCCTCGGTCACGGTGACGCCGTGCTTGGGAAACTCACCATAGCTGGGTGTGATCTGGCATTTCGAACAAATCCCGCGCCCGCCGCAAACCGAATCCAGATCAACGCCCAACTGACGGGCAGCGGTCAAAATCGGTGTGCCGACAGGAAAATGCCCGCGTTTGCCCGATGGGGTGAAGACGACAAGAGGATCGGTGGTCATGTAAGGCCTGCCTTATATTCGCGCGTGTTGCGCGCAAGATATGAGTTTGTGCGCAAAGGGAAAGGGCTATCAGCGGCACGATTGGCACGGCTTGCGTCGTTTTCCGGCGCGGCATTGGCGCGCGGAGGCAACAACTTGACGGCAAGGGCTTTTCCTTGGGGTTAATCCATGCCATAGGGTCGCCGTCAAACGGGCTTTTGCATGGGGTGATCAAATGCAGATTCGTGAGGCACTCACTTTCGACGACGTTCTTCTTGTTCCGGGCGCATCTACGGTGTTGCCGTCCACTGCGGACACGACCACGCGCGTGACGCGCGAGATCTCGATGAACATCCCATTGCTCAGCTCGGCCATGGATACAGTGACCGAGGCGCGTATGGCCATTGCCATGGCTCAGGCGGGTGGGATTGGCGTGGTCCACAAGAACCTCTCGGTCGAGGAGCAGGCCCGCGAAGTTCGTCGTGTGAAACGATTTGAATCGGGCATCGTCTACAATCCCGTGACATTGCGTGTTGATCAGACCCTTGCAGATGCGCAGGCCTTGGTTGATCGCTACAACTTTACCGGCTTTCCCGTCGTTGATGAACAAGGCCGCGTGGTTGGTATCCTGACAAACCGCGACATGCGATTTGCCAATTCTGACGACACTCCGGTCAAGGCGATGATGACCTCGGAAAATCTGGCGATGCTGCAAGAGCCCGCCGATCTGGAAGAGGCGAAAAGCCTGATGCGCGCGCGCCGGATAGAAAAGCTGCTGGTTGTGGATGGCGCGGGCAAGCTGACGGGTCTTTTGACCCTGAAAGATACCGAACAGGCGGTTCTAAACCCCACCGCCTGCAAGGACCAACTGGGCCGTCTGCGCGTGGCGGCGGCAACGTCGGTTGGAGATTCCGGTTTTGAACGGTCTGAGCAACTGGTGGATTCAGGCGTCGACATCATCGTCGTGGACACAGCGCATGGCCATTCGCAGGGCGTTCTGGATGCCGTCAAACGCGCTAAGACGCTGTCGAATGAGGTGCAGATCATCGCGGGTAACGTGGCAACCGGTGAGGCCGCACGCGCGTTGATCGATGCGGGTGCGGATGCGGTCAAGGTTGGCATCGGACCGGGGTCGATTTGTACCACGCGGATGGTGGCCGGTGTTGGTGTGCCGCAATTGACAGCCATCATGGATTGCGCCGCAGCTGCGGGTGACGTTCCGGTGATCGCGGATGGCGGCATCAAGTTCTCAGGCGATTTCGCCAAGGCCATCGCGGCGGGTGCGTCCTGTGCCATGGTCGGTTCGATGATCGCGGGCACGGATGAGAGCCCGGGTGAAGTGATCCTCTATCAGGGCCGATCCTTCAAATCCTACCGTGGAATGGGCAGCCTTGGTGCCATGGCGCGTGGCTCAGCGGATCGCTATTTCCAGAAAGATGCCGCCAGTGACAAGCTGGTTCCCGAAGGGATCGAGGGGCAGGTGCCTTACAAGGGTTCAGCCAATGCGGTTATTCACCAGTTGGTCGGCGGCCTGCGCGCGGCGATGGGCTACACCGGTTGCGCCACCGTTGATGAGATGCGGCGGAACTGCAATTTCGTGAAGATCACTGGTGCAGGGCTGAAGGAAAGCCATGTGCATGACGTGCAGATCACGCGTGAAAGCCCGAATTACCGGATCATGTAAGCTGCGAACGAGTCTGGGATGCAGGGGCACCATCACTCAGATGCCGAGAAACGGATATTGTCATGACACCCGCCGCCCGTGTGCAGGCCTCGATCGAAATTCTTGACGATATTCTGTCAGGCGCTCCTGTCGAGAAAGCTCTGACAGGTTGGGCGCGTCGCAGTCGGTTCGCGGGATCCAAGGATCGTGCCGCTGTCCGGGACCATGTGTTTGATGCAATCCGTTGCCGCCGGTCCTTTGCTGCGCTGGGTGGTGCAGAGACCGGGCGTGGTCTGATGATCGGATCGCTGCGCGCGATCGGTGCTGATCCCTTGGCGCTGTTTAATGGCGGGCGTCACGCTCCGGCGTCCATCCGTGACGGGGAAACCGGTCGCGAGTTTGCGACCGAAGCCGAGCGGCTCGATATTCCCGAGTGGCTATGGCCAGAGTTTTCAGCGTCTCTCGGCAGCGAGGCCATCGCCGCTGCGCAGGCGCTTCAATCCCGTGCGCCGGTGCACCTGCGTGTTAATCTGGCCAAAGTAGATGTGGAGCAGGCCATACAGGCGCTGGCGGCGGAAGAAATCCACACGCACCCCCATCCGGCCTGTGAAACCGCGCTTGAGGTCACGGACGGCGCGCGTCGGATCGCCCGAAGCCAAGCATATCTTTCCGGGCTGGTTGAACTGCAGGATGCGGCCAGCCAAGCGGTCGTGTCGGCCCTGCCGTTGCACCCGGGTATGCGCGTGTTGGACTTTTGTGCGGGTGGTGGAGGCAAGGCATTGGCGATTGCCGCACGCGGCGAGGGTGTTCAGGTCTTTGCCCACGATGCCAATCCGGCCCGAATGCGCGATTTGCCAGCGCGTGCCAAACGGGCCGGGGTCGACATTACGCTCCTCTCATCGGATCAGATTTCGGAGCAGCCCACCTTTGATGTGGTTTTGACGGATGTTCCGTGTTCCGGTAGCGGATCATGGAGGCGGGCACCCGCCGGTAAATGGGCGTTGACATCTGAGGGGCTCGAACGGCTCGGACGTACCCAGTTAGAAATCTTGCGATCCGTTGCACAATTGGTTGTGCGCGATGGATTGCTGGCCTATGCGACCTGCTCGGTTCTGGCTGCGGAAAATGATCGGGTTCTGGATGGGTTTCTGGCCGAATACCCTGATTGGTACACGGGCCTTCGCCGCCAATGGGTGGTCTCGCTTGAGACCGACGGCTTCTTTACTGCCCATTTGACGCGAAATTAATCACAGTAAAACAACTCAAAATAGAATATTATTCTTGCGTAATTAATGTGTCATTAACTATTTAGGGCACATTAACGTCGAAAAGACTATTACCCGAGCATTAATGTCCGACATGATCGACTCTACTTTTATCCCATCCCATCGATGGCGATCCATCGGTTGGCGCGGTGCGGTTTTGTTTCTAGTTGCAGTGGGTTTATGTTCTCTGCCTGCTTTTCTGATCCTACCGACAAATTGGAACACCGGTTTGATCGCAACAGGCTTGTCTTTTCTGGTTGCAACGTTCGTTCTGATGATGTGCTTGTTGCTAGATCGACTCGCAGACCAGCGTGTTCTTGGTGTTTTGTCCTCTCTGGCCGAGCACGAAAGCGATCCGTGCGTCATAGCCGATGCCTCGGGAAGGATTCGGGTCGCCAACACCCAGGCCCAAGCGCGGTTTCAGGCCAGAGCAGGTGCTGCGCTAGATCAATGCCTGCGTTCCTTGTTTGCGAACCCTTCGGCCATTTTGTTGCGCCTCCAATCGCGCGCCGGTTTCCAGGGGAATGCACAGGAACAGGCGGCAACCCGAAATCGGTCGGTTTCGATGACTGCAACGAAGTTGGGACCGGATCTCTATCGCTGGCGCATCGGCATAAAGACCGAGCCGTGCTGGAAATCTGTTTCCCTGCCGGTTCTTTCAGTGGACCGGAACGGCGTGGTGCTTAGCGCAAACGCTGCGGCAGAGACCATTCTGGGGCGGTGCCCCGCGCGTCTTTCCGAATTCATGCCACCTGAGACTTGCCGAGATGGCATATTGACAACCATACAGGGACCAGACGGAACCCAACCGGTTCTGATTTCGACGCTGCACCGTAGTGGCAGCTTGCGCGATATCGTGCTTCTGCCGGTCGAAGACATGTCAGGTATCTATTCCGGTTCATCAACGGCCACTCTGCCGGTGCCGATCCTATGTTTGTCGCCGCAGGGTGAAATTCTCGAAATGAACCCTCTGGCGGCGCAACTGGTTGGCGAAGATCTCTCGGGCAAGAGAAATATCGCCGAGATCATGCATGGTCTGGGACATTCTATTGTGGATTGGCTGGTTGCCGCAGCCGAGCAGGAAACGCACCCGCACTCGGAATTCCTGCGCCTGAGTCGCAAGGACCGGGACGTTTTTATTCAGGTTACCTTATCGCGGTTCATCCGCGACGGTCAGGTTTGTCTGATCGCTGTTCTTAACGATGCAACCGAGCTCAAGACGCTTGAGGCGCAGTTCGTGCAGGGGCAGAAAATGCAGGCGGTCGGACAACTGGCTGGTGGGGTTGCTCATGATTTCAACAATCTGTTGACCGCGATTTCTGGCCATTGCGACCTTTTGCTTTTGCGCCATGATCAGAGCGATCCAAATTATGGCGATCTGGTTCAAATCAATCAAAATGCTAATCGTGCCGCAGCTCTGGTCAGTCAACTATTGGCGTTTTCTCGCAAACAAAACCTGCGACCCGAGGTGCTGGACCTGCGCGATACAATTTCTGATCTGATCCACCTGTTGAACCGACTGGTCGGAGAAAAAGTCCGTTTGATCCTCAGCCACGATCCGGTTCTGAAACCCGTTCGTGCCGACAAACGTCAGTTGGAACAGGTTCTGATGAACCTGGTGGTGAACGCCCGTGACGCGATGCCCGAGGGCGGAGAGATCCGTATTGAAACCGAAGTGCTATCCCTCGATAAGGCGGTAACACGCGACCGGGCGACCGTTCAGCCGGGCGAATATGTGACCGTCAAGGTGATTGATAGCGGCATCGGCATTCCCGCCGACAAGCTGCAGAAAGTATTCGAGCCGTTTTATACGACAAAGCGCACCGGCGAAGGCACAGGTCTGGGCCTGTCCACGGTATACGGTATCGTGAAGCAGACCGGTGGGTTCATTTTTGTTGACAGCATTCTACACCGTGGCACCGAGTTTACGGTTTATTTGCCGGTCTGCGCTGACGCCAAACCTTCGGAGCCCGAAGTTGAGGAAACACGGCCCGAACAAGGACCGCGTCAGGGCGAAGGCGTTGTGCTCCTGGTCGAAGATGAGGCCCCGGTGCGTGCCTTCGCCACACGGGCGCTTCGATTAAAGGGATACACAGTGCTTGAGGCGGGGTCTGCCGAAGAAGCCTTAACTCTGCTGGAAGATGAAAACCTGATTGTGGATGCGTTCGTCACTGATGTTGTCATGCCCGGAATGGATGGCCCGACATGGGTTCGGAAAGCTCTGGAGACCCGTCCGGAAGTCCGTGTGATCTTTATGTCTGGTTACACCGAAGGGGCCTTTGGCGAGGCAGGGCCTGAGATGGTGCATTCCACATTCCTGCCCAAACCCTTCTCGCTGACACAATTGACCGAGGCAGTGTTTCAGCAACTCAACTGATGCGTCTATCGCGCAGTTTCGTGCAGCCTGAACTCATCCGAATGAGCGTCGCGGTAGCGCTGCAAAGTGTCTTCCGTCAGATCGAGCGGACGTTGGGGTGATACGTTCAGGCGGGGCAGGTCAAACTTGATTTTCAGACGTTCTTGCAAAAAGTCGTGAATCTGTGCCTGGTTCTCGTATCGGAAGACATAGCTGGCCCCCTTGCCATTGCTGCGGGTCTGAAAGAACTCGGCCTGACTGCCAATATCTGCGCAGGCCGGGCGCGGCTTTTGCAGATAGGCACGAACGAATGCGTCGAAGTCCAGATCGTGGGTTGAATTCGGATGACCCGTCAGTTCTGGACGGCTGCGATACCGGTACCAACTGCCCAGCCAGTCGACCGGTTCGCGGACGACGCCCATGATCTCGATCTCGGTATCGAACATCTTTTGGAACATGGTTTGAAAAAACCGGTCAAACCGACGAACAGTTGCATGTTTCAGTTCCGGAGGGTTGGTGACAACAAGATCGGCGCGATCCCGCAGTGCGGCCTGATAGGCGGTGCTGCCGGTTTTTGGTACAGACAAAAGTGCCAGGCGCTCTTCATAAAAAACAAGCATTTAGCGGTTTACCTTCAACGCCTTCGGGATTTCAGATTGTCGTAAACGACTCTTTAACACAATTGCCGAACAGTGAGTTTTGTAAGTTTTTGTTGAAATGTTCTACTTTTGGTCCCATAAGGAACAAGAGGCGAACAAAGCAGCGATTGCCGCCCGTCAAAGGGTGTGACAAAAGGGATAGTGACAGGACAATGGCGGATCTTCTGACGATGAGCGACAAGAAAAACGCAGACAAGCAAAAGGCGCTCGACAGCGCGCTGGCACAGATTGAACGGCAATTCGGCAAGGGCTCGATTATGAAGCTTGGCGAAGATGCCAAGCAGGATATCGACGCAAGCTCGACCGGGTCACTGGGGCTGGATATCGCACTGGGAATCGGCGGTTTGCCAATGGGGCGGATTGTTGAGATTTACGGACCTGAAAGCTCGGGTAAGACAACACTGACGCTGCATTGTATTGCTGAACAGCAAAAGCGCGGCGGTGTCTGCGCCTTTGTTGATGCGGAACACGCGCTGGACCCGCAATATGCGCGCAAGCTGGGTGTTGATCTGGATGAGCTTCTGATCTCGCAGCCCGATACGGGTGAACAGGCGCTTGAGATCACCGATACGCTGGTGCGGTCCGGGGCTGTGAACATGGTCGTGGTCGACTCGGTGGCGGCGCTGACGCCGAAATCCGAGCTTGAGGGCGATATGGGCGACAGCAATGTAGGTGTGCAGGCCCGTCTGATGAGCCAGGCAATGCGCAAGCTGACCGGCTCGATCAGCCGCTCGAACTGCATGGTGATCTTCATCAACCAGATTCGCATGAAGATTGGTGTGATGTTCGGCAGCCCAGAAACCACCACAGGTGGAAACGCGTTGAAATTCTACAGCTCGGTGCGTTTGGACATCCGCCGCATCGGTGCGATCAAGGATCGCGATGAGGTTGTCGGCAACCAGACCCGCGTCAAAGTCGTGAAGAACAAGGTGGCGCCGCCGTTCAAGCAGGTGGAATTCGACATCATGTATGGCGAAGGCATCAGCAAAATGGGTGAATTGCTGGATCTGGGCGTCAAGGCCGGAGTGGTCGAGAAATCGGGGTCGTGGTTCAGCTATGGCGATGAGCGGATCGGGCAGGGGCGTGAAAACGCCAAGCAATACCTGCGCGACAACAGCCGTGTAGCTTTCGAGATCGAGGATAAGATTCGCGCCGCGCATGGTTTGGACTTCGACATGCCGCCGCAAGCGGAAGAGGATGATATCCTCGAGGCTTGAGACAGTCGCGTGTGAGGGAACAGCAGAAATCCCCCGGCACCCCGATGTTGTTGAGAATACCTGGAGCAGGGCGGTCCAACGGGGCCGCCTTGTTTCGTTTTGGGCCCGCACGATGATGTGAGAGACCTGCTTATCCTTAAGGCCATCCGTCTATCCTGTGGACTATCCTCGGGGACAGGGATAAACCCATGAGCGAACAAGATGATTGCGCGCTGAGAGAGCCCAAATGCCCACGCTAAACGATATCCGATCGACTTTTCTGAACTATTTCGCCAAGCAGGGACACGAGGTGGTAGCGTCCAGCCCGCTGGTGCCGCGCAATGACCCAACGCTGATGTTCGTCAACTCGGGGATGGTGCAGTTCAAGAACCTGTTCACGGGTGTTGAAACCCGCGACTACAGCCGCGCCACAACAGCGCAGAAATGTGTGCGTGCTGGCGGCAAGCATAACGATCTGGACAATGTCGGATACACCGCGCGTCACCATACGTTCTTTGAAATGCTGGGAAATTTCTCGTTCGGAGACTATTTCAAGCATGAGGCGATCCCGTTTGCTTGGGAGTTGATTACCAAGGAATTCGGCATCGACAAGAACCGCCTGCTGACCACCGTTTACCACACGGATGACGAGGCGTTCGAGATCTGGAAAAAGGTTGGCGTGCCGGAAGACCGGATCATCCGCATCGCAACCAGTGACAATTTCTGGCAAATGGGTCCGACCGGTCCTTGCGGCCCTTGCACCGAGATTTTCTATGATCATGGCGATCACATCTGGGGCGGCCCTCCGGGATCGGCTGAGGAAGATGGCGATCGGTTCATCGAAATCTGGAACATCGTTTTCATGCAGAACGAGCAGTTCGAAGACGGCTCGATGGTGGAACTCGACATGCAGTCGATCGACACCGGTATGGGCCTGGAGCGGATTGGCGCGCTGCTGCAGGGCAGCCATGACAATTATGACACCGATCTGTTCAAGACGCTGATAGAAGCGTCGGCGGATGTAACTGGAGTTGATCCATATGGCGATCAGAATGTGCATCACCGGGTGATTGCGGATCACCTGCGTTCGACGTCGTTCCTGATTGCGGATGGGGTGATGCCATCCAACGACGGGCGTGGATATGTGCTGCGCCGGATTATGCGTCGCGCCATGCGTCACGCCCACCTGCTGGGCGCCAAGGACCCGGTGATGCACCGTCTGGTGCCCTCGTTGGTGCAGTTGATGGGTGCGCAGTATTCCGAGCTTGGGCAAGCGCAGCCGCTGATCGAGGAAACCCTGCTGCTTGAGGAGACCCGATTCAAGCAGACGCTCGATCGTGGCCTCAAGCTGCTGGATGATGAGGTGTCCGGCCTGCCCGATGGAGCGCCCTTGCCTGGCGATGCGGCGTTCAAGCTCTATGACACATATGGTTTCCCGCTAGATCTGACGCAGGATGCGCTACGTGAAAAAGGCCGGACCGTTGACACGGATGGTTTCGATGCCGCGATGGCCGAGCAAAAGGCCAAGGCGCGCGCAGCCTGGGCTGGTTCCGGGGAATCAGCGGATCAAGTTGTGTGGTTCGATGTGCTGGACAATGCAGGCGCGACGGATTTTCTGGGCTATGACACCGAAAAGGCCGAAGGTCAGGTGCTGGCCCTTGTGGTTGATGGCGCGCAGATCGATAAAATCGAACAGGGCGGAACTGGGTGGGTCGTCGTAAACCAGACCCCGTTCTATGGGGAGGCCGGAGGTCAGATTGGCGACACTGGTGAGATTCGACGTCTGGACGAACGCAATGATGTTGCCCGTGTCGAAGACACCCGAAAATTTGCCGAGGCAAAGGTCTATGCCCATAAAGTCGTCGTGGATCACGGAACCCTGTCGAAAGGCGATGCCGTCGAGCTTGAGGTGGATCACGCCCGCCGGACAGCCATTCGGGCCAACCACTCCGCTACACATTTGTTGCACGAAGCTTTGCGCGAAACATTGGGTGATCATGTCGCACAGCGCGGTTCATTGAATGCGGCGGACCGGCTGCGGTTTGATTTCAGCCATTCCAAGGCTTTGTCGTTGGACGAAATCCAAAAGGTCGAACGTGAGGTGAACGATTTCATCCGCCAGAACTCGACCGTCGAAACCCGTATCATGACACCTGACGACGCCAGAGATCTGGGTGCGCAGGCCTTGTTCGGGGAAAAGTATGGCGACGAAGTGCGCGTTGTTTCGATGGGCAAGGCGCCTACCGGCAAGGGACAGGATGGCGAAACCTGGTCGATCGAGCTGTGTGGCGGTACGCATGTGCGTCAGACCGGCGACATCGGAACGTTTGTGGTGCTGGGCGACAGTGCCAGCAGCGCCGGCGTGCGCCGGATCGAAGCCCTGACAGGGGACGAGGCGTTTCGTTATTTGTCCGCGCAGGATCAACGCCTTGCGCAGGTGGCGCTAGAGTTGAAGGCGCAGCCGGATGCTGTGGTTGATCGGGTCAAGTCTCTGCTGGATGAGCGAAAATCACTACAAAATGAGGTTGCGCAGTTGCGCCGCGATTTGGCGATGGCCGGCGGTGCAGGGCAGGGCGGCGGGTCCGAGGCGCGGGACGTCAACGGCGTCAAATTCCTGGCGCAGGCGTTGAGCGGCGTGTCGGGCAAGGACTTGCCGACACTTATTGATGAACATAAAGCCCGGATGGGTTCGGGGGCTGTCCTGCTTATCGCGGATGCCGGTGGCAAGGCCGCTGTGGCTGCTGGTGTGACGGACGACCTGACCGACCGCTTGTCGGCGGTGGATCTTGTTCGGGCCGCAGTTTCGGAATTGGGCGGAAAGGGCGGCGGTGGACGCGCGGACATGGCACAGGGCGGAGGTAAAGACGCCGCAAACGCTGAGGCCGCGATCAAAGCCGCTGAGCGTGTATTGGGGGAATAAGATGGCAGCACTCTGGATTGCTCATGTCACTGTGACAGATGCGGAAGCATATGGGAAATATGCGGAATTAGCCGGACCTGCGATTGCCGCACATGGTGGTGAATTCATTGCACGTGCAGCACGGTATGTTCAGCTGGAAGGCAAGGAAAGGCCGCGGAATGTTGTGGCACGCTTTCCAACGCTCGAATCAGCGGTCGAATGCTATCATTCGGCCGAATATCAAAAGGCGTTGGACCACGCCCGCGGGGCGAGCGAGCGCGAACTGGTAGTCGTCGAGATTACTGAATAAGAATCACCTCTGCCTTACGTTACGTCGCATTGCTGCATTGGCTGCGGGCTGGCGTACCTGACGCGGCTTGGTGGTTCCGTGTCAAAAATACTTTAATAAATATTTATTTTACAAGTGGTTATGTGAAGTATTTGATGCCTGATTAAAGGCGCCAAGTTTCAATTGTGGCCATCGCCGCCATTTTGTTGCACCGAAATCGCCACCAAAAGTGACGAAATTCCGCCGCTTTTCCCCCTCACCGTCCCCTAAGATTGCGTAATGGACACCGTTTACGGATAGTTTCCAAAAATCGGGGATGGTCCTGAACTACGCCTAATCGCTGGATAGAACAGGATCGAGGGACAGGTATGAAAACCGCTGCTATTTCACTGAACGCTTTCTCGAAGCGCGCCACAAAGTTGGGCTGGCGCGCAGTTCTGGCGGCGACTCTCTTAAGTGGGTCCGTCATGATCGGAACGTCTGCATCCGCGACCGGGTCATTTATCCCGGGGGCATCCGCATCGCCGCCACCTTCTGGCGCAGCCGAGCTTTGTCGGCAATACTCCTGGGCCTGCGCTAACAAGGCGTCGATATCCTTGCCGAGCAGTCAGGAAATGAAGTTGGTCAAACAGATCAACAGCCGAGTAAACAGGTCGACGCGCGAAGTGACCGACCAGCTTCAGTACAAAACGCGTGAATACTGGGCGCTGCCCACATCGCGGGGCGGGGATTGCGAAGATTTTGCCCTTTTGAAGAAACGCGACTTGATCAAGGCGGGGATTGACCCGCGCAAGTTGTTGTTGGCGACGGTACTGGATACGCGCAGAAACGCCCATGCGGTGCTGGTTTATCGCTCGAGCCAGGGCGATCTGGTGTTGGACAATCTGACCAATCGGATCAAGCCGTGGAAAGCGACGCGTTATTTGTTCCTGCGGATGCAGGATCCCAATCAACCCCGTAACTGGGTTGGCGTTTACGGACGCAGCTGACCCGCTTGCTTTCGAGCGGGTTTCAAGTCGCTTGCCTAAGAAATAAGAAAGGGCGGCCGCAATTGCGAACCGCCCATTGTCTTTGTCAGATCATCTTACTCTTTTTTCGAAAGAGCTGACCCCGGACTGCAGTCCTAACCTCCGATATCTTCGGCTGTTCCCCAGTCACCTCTTTCGGCCTGGCGGGTGCTTTTGCCCTCATTGGAGTCGTGATGGTCGTTACCTTCATTCTGAAGATTGCGGGCTTCTTCCAAGAGCGCATTGGCTTCGTCCCGATACCTTTCGGACTGCTGCCTCTGAGATTCTGCATCCTCGAAGTCGCCTTCCGCCTCGAGGACTTTTGCTCTTTCCTCATGCCAGTCGGCTTTCGAATTGTAGACGTCAGCTCTTTCACGCTTCTCGCGGATAGACCGGCTGGTTTCCGTGGACCCTGGCCCCCCTTCTGTGCCATCGTCAGGGGTCTGGTCAGGCTTCGTCGGCTCTTCGGGATCAGGATCACCTTTGGGGTCGGGATCACCCTCGGGATCAGGATCACCTTTGGGATCGGGATCGCCTTCGGGATCAGGATCACCCTTAGGATCGGGATCGCGTTCTGGATCTGGGTCGTTATCAGGTGTTTCCGGATCGGGATCATCCCGCTCGGTGCTTTCATCCGAGGCACCATCGCCTGACCGCTGTTCTGAAAAGCCGATCGATGCGGTCGGCAAATCGGTCAGAACCGCTGCGAAGCCGGGGCATTCGATCTGGGTCCTTTCCAGAATGCTTTCGAAATCTGCACGCCGCTGAATGTATTTCAACATGCGAGAGCTGACCACGTCACAAGCGCACAAGGTGTTCGCAGAAACTGACTGTTTCGCAGTTGCCACGGTGCACATCGCACTTGCGGGTGTCGCTGCCACGAATGGTAGTGCAGCGGAAACAAAGACTGCGGATAATAGGGTGGATTTAATGCGCATAGCGCTTCTCCTTGGGACTCTTTACAACCTGAACCGTTTATAGACCCTGTGATTCTCGTTGTTAGTGAACAACGTCACAGTTTGGCCATAAATAGACCTTTTCGAGGCCTGATTTGCAAGAATACAGCGAGCAGAATGATTTCAATAAGTTGCAACTCAAGATAGAAGGACATTGATAAACAATAAGAAAACCCGGCATTTGGCCGGGTCTCTGAAATGTGCGTATTTTCTTTAAGGGGGCAAAAATGTCACAAACGTGGCATTGTTCGAAATCTGGAAACAGATTCACGCGACCTTGGACATGCGCTTGCGCTCGTGAGGGTCGAGATAACGTTTACGCAGACGAATTGCATTTGGCGTTACCTCGACCAATTCATCATCGTCGATATAGGCAATGGCTTCTTCCAGCGAGAATTGCACGTGCGGGGTCAGGCGTACCGCGTCATCCGATCCACTGGCGCGCACGTTGGTCAGCTTTTTACCTTTCAGCGGGTTCACCTCTAGGTCGTTGTCGCGCGAATGCTCGCCAATGATCATGCCCTGATAGACGTTGGCTTGTGGGCCAACGAACATACGACCACGCTCTTCAAGGTTCCAAAGCGCATAGGCCACGGCTTGTCCGTTTTCCATCGAGATCAGAACGCCCGCGCGGCGGCCCGGTATTTGGCCCTTGTGGGCGGACCAGTCATGGAACACGCGGTTCAAAACGCCGGTTCCGCGCGTATCTGTCAGAAACTCTCCGTGATAGCCGATCAGACCTCGTGATGGCACATGCGCGATGATACGGGTTTTGCCTGCTCCGGCGGGGCGCATTTCGACCAACTCACCTTTGCGAGCGCCAGTGATCTTTTCGATCACGGCACCCGAGAACTCGTCATCAACGTCGATTGTGACTTCTTCAACAGGCTCCAACCGCTGGCCGTCTTCCTCGCGAAACAGAACCTGCGGGCGCGAGATACTAAGCTCGAAGCCTTCGCGGCGCATGTTCTCGATCAGAACGCCCATTTGCAATTCGCCGCGACCCGCAACCTCGAAGGCTTCGCCGCTGGGGGTGTCGGTAATACGGATGGCGACGTTGGATTCGGCTTCTTTCATTAGACGGTCGCGGATCACACGCGACTGAACCTTCTTGCCATCGCGACCGGCCAGCGGCGAGTCGTTGATACCGAATGTCACGGTGATGGTGGGCGGATCGATCGGCTGGGCGGGCAGGGCTTCATCAACCTGCGGCGCGACCAGCGAATCCGCTACGGTCGCTTTGCTCATTCCTGCGATGGTGACGATATCGCCCGCTTCAGCCACGTCGATGGGCTGTTGGCTGAGGCCACGGAAGGCCAGAATTTTCGAGGCACGGAAGTTTTCGATCAGGCTGCCATCGCGGCTGAGGGCCTTGAGCGTATCGCCCGCCTTCAACGTCCCACTTTCGACGCGACCGGTCAGAATGCGCCCAATGAACGGGTCGCTTCCGAGCGTGGTTGCCAGCATCCGAAACGGCTCGTCTTTGCGTTCCGCCTGTTGCGGGGCAGGGACGTGATCGACCACAAGGTCAAACAGCGCGGTCAGATCCTTGCGAGGTCCGTCCAACTCCATATCTGCCCAACCCGAACGGCCTGAGGCATACATCGCGGGGAAGTCCAGCTGATCATCATCTGCGCCAAGGTTGGCAAAAAGATCAAAGCATTCGTCCAGTGCCCGATCCGGTTCCGCATCAGGCTTGTCGACCTTGTTCAGCACGACGATCGGGCGCAAGCCCAACGCGAGCGCCTTGGAGGTCACGAACTTGGTCTGTGGCATTGGGCCTTCCGCAGCATCAACCAGCAGGACAACCCCGTCCACCATGCTGAGGATCCGCTCGACTTCTCCGCCGAAATCGGCGTGGCCGGGGGTGTCGACGATATTGATACGAGTGCCCTTCCATTCGACCGATGTGGCTTTGGCCAGAATGGTAATCCCACGCTCTCGTTCAAGATCGTTGCTGTCCATGGCACGTTCGGCCACAGCCTGATTTTCCCGGAACGCACCGGATTGTTTGAGCAGCTCGTCCACCAGGGTCGTTTTGCCGTGGTCCACGTGAGCGATGATTGCGATATTGCGCAGGTCCATGAGAGGTCAGCCTTTGAACGGGAAGTTGCCGCGCGCATAACGCGGCGCGGCCAAAGTTACCAGCCCTAACCGGCGTTCAGTGACTTGCCGTGCTCGAAAACAGGTGAATGACAAGGATTCCGGTCAATATCAAAGTCAGACCGAGGATTGCGGGCAAATCCAGTCTCTGCCCAAAAACCAGATAACCGATTATGGCGATCAGGAAGATGCCAAGCCCAGACCAGATCGCGTAGACGATCCCGACCGGCATGACTTTCAGAGTCAACGCCAATAAATAGAATGCACAGCCATAACCGACCACGACCAGCACCGATGGCCAGAACCGCGTAAATTGCTGGCTGGCCTGCAAGGCTGTGGTTCCGGCGGTTTCGGCGACAACGGCGAGCAACAGAATCAAATAGGGTTTCAACACGGCGCAGTCTTTCCTAGGTCTCGGTCCGGGTTGATCACAGAAACCGAGATTTAGGCAAGCAAAATCCAACTTTTGGTTTGGGGTAAGACTTCCTTAAGGTCAGGTAAACCCGACTATCCGGCACTTGGGAAAGCGTGCTATGCGTCTAAGTGTTTACGAGTAAAAGTTGTTTCGAGTTTTAGAAAATGACGACATTTGCCAAATATATCGTTGTGATTTCGGTTCTGATCGTGGCGCTGGGGTGGCTTGCAGACGGGGGGTCCGTCGACATGGATGCAGCCCAGAATGTTGAACGGTTAACGGGTATTCAGGTTTAAGCGTCCACATGGCCGAAAAACTAAAAAAGGAGCTTTTGAGCTCCTTTTTTTGTGTGCTTAGCTTGCAAGGCTCATTGTTTTTCGATGGCTTTCAGTCTTGACCGATGATCGGTCAGTTTCTGCACAACGAATTGCCGGGCCTTACGTTCCGCCATGCGCACGCGGATTTCGGTCAAAAAAGCCTCTTCCAGCGATTGCGAGGATGCACCCAAAACCTCTCCGACCTCGACAAAGAAACGATCCTCGCCGGTTTCGTCCATTACCTTCATGGTGTCTTCGGCCAGCTTGGCGGCCAGCGTGGTAATGGTGTCAGACATTATCTTGTGGTCTCGGTCAGGCGGCGTTTCACGTAGTCGGTCACATCGGTCATCAGAGTGTCCATGTGGCGGTCTTGGAAAAAGTGATCCGCACCTTCGACCTCGTTATGAGTGATTGTGATGCCCTTTTGCTCGTGCAGTTTCCCAACCAGCGAAGCTGTGTCAGCGGGCGGCGCAACGCGGTCGGACGACCCGTTGATGATCAGCCCCGAGGATGGACAGGGTGCCAGGAACGAAAAATCGTACATGTTTGCCGGGGGGGAGACACTGATAAATCCAGTAATCTCGGGGCGACGCATCAGCAGTTGCATTCCGATCCACGCGCCGAACGAAAAGCCAGCAACCCAGCAGTGTTTCGAATTGTTGTTCATCGACTGCAGGTAATCCAGTGCCGAGGCTGCGTCGCTTAGCTCGCCTATGCCCTGATCATACTCACCCTGGCTGCGCCCAACGCCCCGGAAATTGAACCGCAACACGGTAAAGCCCATGTTGTAAAAGGCGTAGTGCAGATTATAGACCACCTTGTTGTTCATGGTTCCGCCGAACTGAGGATGCGGATGCAGAACGATGGCGATCGGTGCGTCTTTTTCCTTTTGCGGGTGGTAGCGGCCTTCCAGGCGGCCTTCGGGTCCGGGAAAAATCACCTCGGGCATATGGGCTTTTGTCCTGTCTTTTTCTCATTGGCACCGGGATATACTTGACGGTAATCCTCGGGTACCTTAGAACGGTTCTAATTGTTTTCGCATTGCGCGATGGCGCTGTCAGTCGGAGATACGCACTGGCTGCGGCGGCGTCAATGTTTTCGCACCAATCTTGCCGCGAGGGGATGATATGAAGCTGTCAACCAAAGGCCGTTACGCGATGGTTGCCCTGGCTGACATCGCTTTGCAGCCATCAGAAAGATTGGTCACGCTGGGCGAGATTTCCGAGCGTCAGGATATCTCGCTGCCATATCTCGAACAGCTCTTTGTAAAGCTACGCCGCGCCGAGCTTGTGGCTTCGGTGCGTGGTCCGGGTGGGGGATACCGCCTGTCGCGCCCAGCGTCAGATATTCGTGTGGTCGAAATTTTGTCAGCCGTAGATGAAACGGTGGACGCCATGCACAAAGGTGCAGGTGCCTCGGGCGGGTCATCCGGTAGTCGCGCACAGTCGCTTACGAATCGACTGTGGGAAAGCCTGAGCGCGCATGTCTATGTGTTCCTGCACCAAACCCGGCTGTCGGATGTCATCAGAAATGACCTTGCGCCATGTCCAGCCGTTCCAAACCTGTTCGCTGTTGTGGACGACTGATGTGATGCGCTGTTCGAATTTAAACCATTTTATTCGGGGAACACCGGAAAAGGTGCATCTATGAGGCGTGTTTATCTGGATCATAATGCAACGACGCCTCTACGCCCCGAGGCGCGGGCGGCGATGATCGCAGCTATGGATATCTGTGGAAACCCGTCCTCGGTCCATGCTGAAGGGCGCGCGGCCAAGGCGTTGGTTGAAAAGGCGCGCGCGCAGGTCGCGGCGGCGTTTGGCGCAGACGGCGCGGATGTGGTTTTTACCTCTGGCTCGACCGAGGGGGCTGCCTTGGCGTTGGCTGGTCGCGAGTTGCAAGGTGCTGAGATTGAGCATGACGCCGTAAGAGCTTGGGTTAAAAGTATTTTACCAGTCTCACAGGATGGCCAGGTCAAGGTCACCGAACCGTCTAGCTCTGTTTTGCAGCTGGCCAACTCGGAAACCGGGATTGTTCAATCGTTGCCATCGGGGCTGGCAGTGACCGACGCAACGCAAGCTTTTGGCAAGCTGCCGCTGGCATTTAACTGGTTGGGTGCCGATATGGCGCTGATTTCGGCGCACAAGATGGGTGGTCCCAAGGGTGTCGGAGCTGTGGTGATGAAGCGCGGCACAGATATTCCAGCCCAGATCAAAGGCGGTGGTCAGGAAATGGGCCGTCGATCCGGAACAGAAAATGTCATTGGAATTAGTGGGTTCGGGGCTGCAGCCGAAGCAGCAGCAACGGATTTGGCAAATGGCGTTTGGGAAAAAGTTGAAGAACTTAGAAATATTCTAGAAAAGGCCCTTGAGGCTAGTTCGCAATCGACTATTTTTGTCGGGAAAGGGTGCGAGCGCCTGCCGAACACTCTGTGTTTTGCGACCCCCGGTTGGAAGGGTGAAACGCAGGTCATGCAAATGGATTTGTCAGGGTTTGCGATAAGCGCTGGCTCGGCTTGTTCCAGCGGCAAGGTGCGCGCCAGCAACGTGCTGACCGCGATGGGATACGACGAACTGACGGCTGGCAGCGCGATACGTGTTTCGCTGGGGCCAGAGACGACGGAAGAAGATGTGCTGCGTTTCGCCGAAACGTGGTTGGAAAAACAAAAGAACCATCGCGCGCGGGCCGCGTGATCTGACGGAGGGTGTCTTATGGCCGCTTTGGACCAGACCCAGGTAAAAGAAGGTGTCGATCAGGAAACCGTGGATGCGGTGCGCGAGGTCGGAACCTACAAATACGGTTGGGAAACCGATATCGAGATGGAATACGCGCCCAAAGGCGTGAATCCGGATATCGTCCGTCTGATCTCGGACAAGAATGATGAGCCAGAGTGGATGACCGAATGGCGGCTTGCTGCCTTCGAACGCTGGACCAAGATGGAAGAACCCAACTGGGCCATGGTCAGCTATCCCAAGATCGATTTTCAGGACCAGTATTACTATGCCCGTCCGAAATCGATGGAGGAGAAGCCGAAGTCGCTGGACGAGGTTGACCCCAAGCTTTTGGCCACATACGAAAAGCTGGGTATCCCACTGAAAGAGCAAATGATTTTGGCAGGCGTCGAAGGTGCGGAAGACGCCCCGGCTGAGGGCCGCAAGGTTGCGGTAGACGCCGTGTTTGACTCGGTTTCGGTTGGTACAACTTTTCAGGCCGAATTGAAGAAGGCCGGGGTGATCTTCTGCTCGATCTCCGAGGCGATCCGCGAACATCCTGAACTGGTGAAGAAGTATCTCGGCACCGTTGTGCCGGTTTCGGACAACTTCTATGCCACGCTGAACTCAGCCGTCTTCTCGGACGGTTCGTTCGTCTACGTCCCGCCGGGTGTGCGCTGTCCGATGGAGCTGAGCACGTATTTCCGTATTAATGCCGAGAATACCGGCCAGTTCGAACGCACGCTGATCATCGCCGACAAGGGCTCTTACGTCTCGTACCTGGAAGGCTGCACTGCACCACAGCGCGACACTGCGCAGCTGCACGCCGCGGTGGTCGAGATCATCATCGAAGAAGACGCCGAGGTGAAATACTCGACCGTTCAGAACTGGTTCCCCGGGGATGAAAACGGCAAGGGTGGTATCTATAACTTCGTGACCAAGCGCGCCGATTGCCGGGGCGACCGGTCCAAGGTGATGTGGACGCAGGTTGAAACCGGCTCGGCCGTGACCTGGAAATACCCGTCCTGCATCCTGCGCGGGGATGACAGTCAGGGTGAGTTCTATTCGATCGCGATCGCCAACAACTATCAGCAGGCCGATACCGGCACGAAGATGGTGCATCTGGGCAAGAATACCAAGTCGCGGATCGTGTCTAAGGGCATCAGTGCGGGCAAGGCGCAGAACACCTATCGCGGGCTGGTGTCGATGCACCCCAAGGCCAAAGACAGCCGCAACTATACGCAGTGCGACAGTTTGCTGATCGGAGACAAATGTGGCGCACATACAGTGCCTTACATCGAGGTTCGCAACAACTCCTCACGCGTGGAACACGAGGCGACGACGTCCAAGGTGGATGACGACCAGCTGTTCTATTGCCGTCAGCGCGGTATGGACGAAGAAGAAGCCGTGGCGCTTGTCGTCAACGGGTTCTGCAAGGACGTCCTGCAGGCGCTGCCGATGGAATTTGCGATGGAAGCGCAGCAGCTCGTGGCAATTTCTCTGGAAGGGTCGGTTGGCTGATGGCGCGCACGCCCCGGACCCGCATCCAAAAGGATGATGTGCTGATCTGGCTTGGCTATGCCCTGCCGGTTCTGGGCGGTTTGCTGGGCGTGGCTTATGTCAACATCAACTATTTCGAATTCATCAACCCGGTCTGGGCGATTGGCGGCGGTGCAATCCTTGGTTGGATTGCAGCGCGTCTGATCCGTAAGGCGCTGGGATAAAAATTATCTGGGGCCGCAGGCTCTTTGCGACACGCAAAAGGACAAAGAAATGCTGGAAATCAAAAACCTGCACGTCAAACTTGAGGAAGAAGAAAAAGAGATCCTCAAGGGCGTGGACCTGACGGTCGAGGCCGGAAGTGTTCATGCGATCATGGGGCCAAACGGGTCGGGGAAATCGACGCTCAGCTATGTGCTGTCGGGTCGCGACGGGTACGAAGTGACCAACGGTTCTGCGACATTGGATGATGAAGATCTTTTGGAACTGGAACCGGAAGAGCGTGCGGCCGCAGGTCTGTTTCTGGCGTTTCAATACCCGGTTGAAATCCCCGGCGTTGGCAACATGACCTTCCTGCGCACCGCCGTGAACGCTCAGCGCAAGGCTCGCGGCGAAGAGGAGCTGTCGGCAGCGGATTTCCTGAAAATCATCCGGGCCAAGGCGAAATCGCTGAAAATCGATGCGGATATGCTAAAGCGTCCGGTCAATGTGGGTTTCTCGGGCGGTGAGAAAAAGCGTAACGAAATCCTGCAGATGGCGATGCTCGAGCCAAAGATGTGCATCCTGGATGAGACGGATTCGGGTCTGGATGTGGACGCGATGAAGCTGGTATCCGAAGGCGTGAATGCCCTGCGCGATGAAGGGCGCAGCTTTCTGGTGATCACGCACTATCAGCGTCTGTTGGATCACATCAAACCCGATGTTGTTCACATCATGGCCGATGGCCGTATCGTGAAATCCGGCGGTCCTGAACTGGCTCTGGAAGTCGAACACAACGGTTATGCCGATATTCTGGCTGAGGTGAACTGATGGCATTGCCACAAGCAAAACAGACCGCAACAGAAGAGCGGCTGGCGTCTCTGGTCATGCCGGATGCCGGGTGCACCCGTAAGGCACGCGAGGCCGCTTTGGCCCGCGTGCGGGAAATGGGCCTGCCAGGTCGACGGGACGAGTATTGGAAGTATACCCGGCCGGATACACTGGTGTCGGCCGAAGCTCCGGAAGCGGCTTTGTTTCACACCGATGAGCCGATGATGTTTCATGAATTCGATCGGCTGAAGATCGTTTTTATTGATGGCGTCTTTAGCCCGGAAGAGTCGGATGAGCTGGAACTGGAAGGTGTCAAAATCGACCGGTTGGAAGATATCTGCTGCAAAGATATTCATTGGGCCAAAGAGTTATATGGCGTTCTTGAAGCGCGCGGCCAGAGCCCGGTGCAGCGACCTCTGGCGGCTTTGAACACGGCGTTCGCCTCGGATGGGGTGGCGATTCATGTGACAGGTAAACCATCAAAGCCGATCAGCCTGATTTATCGTCATGCGTCCGAAACATCGGATGCGATCCTGCATCACATCGTGCGCGTCGAAAGTGATGCCGAGGTTACGATCCTTGAAAACGGTCCTGCGGCCTCACGCTTTAACAAATGCATGGAGATCGACATTGCAGATGGCGGCACTCTGCATCACATCCGCGCGCAGGGCCGCGATCATCAGCGTCGCGCCGCCACGCATATGTTCACGCGGATGGGGCAGGAATCGGTATACAAATCGTTCACGCTGACGGTTAACGGCGTTCTGACCCGAAATGAACAGGTGGTTGAACTGACCGGTGATGATGCGGTGGCGCACGTGGCCGGTGCCTGTGTCGGTGACGGAGATTTTCACCACGATGACACGGTTTTTATCACCCATGATGCGGTGAACTGCGAAAGCCGTCAGGTGTTCAAGAAGGTACTGCGCAACGGTGCGACCGGCGTATTTCAGGGTAAGATCCTTGTAAAGGAAGGTGCTCAGAAAACCGATGGGTATCAGATCAGCCAGTCGCTGCTGCTGGATGATGACAGCCAGTTTCTGGCCAAGCCCGAGCTTGAGATCTATGCCGATGACGTTGCGTGTTCGCACGGCTCAACATCGGGCGCGATCGATGAAACGGCCTTGTTCTATCTGCGTTCGCGTGGTGTGCCGACCGAAGATGCGACCGATATGCTGACGCTGGCCTTTCTGGCCGAAGCTGTCGACGAAATCGAGGACGAAGAACTGGCATCTGTCATCGTATCCCGCCTGCAAGACTGGCTGGCTCGCCGCCGCTGATGCCTGTCACAAGCGATATCGTGGCCACATATCGCGGCCCCGGTCGGGTTGTGCGCCGCCTTCTGGACATGGGCCCGCGCGAAGATCGTGCGCTGGCCTTTGTGATGGCCTTCTGCGTGATCGGCTTTATCGCGCAGTTGCCCGGCCTAGCGCGGCAGGCCCACCTTGAAGGATCCGAACTTAACATGCTGATGGGCGGCGCTCTGCTGGGATCAGTCTTTATCCTTCCGCTTCTGATCTACGGACTGGCCTGGGTCTCGCATCTGGCCGCACGGGCATTTGGTGGTAAAGGTTCCAGCTATGGCGCGCGGCTTGCATTATTCTGGGCGCTGCTGGCTTCGGCACCGCTGGTACTATTGAACGGTCTGGTGGCAGGATTCATCGGCCCGGGTGCTGCGCAAACACTGATTGGCCTGTTATGGGTTGCGATTTTCCTCTGGTTCTGGTTCTCGGGGTTGAGGCAAGCGCAAGGGGCGTCTGGATGAGTTCCGCCACATTGATGAATATGGTCGTTTTGACCTTGTCGAACCCGGCTGAGGCTGCGCGGCGCCTGTTGGCGATGCGCTTGGGTGGCGATGTGCTTTGGTTGGCTTTCTTTCTTGCCGTGATACTGAACGCGCTGGTGCAATCCGCTTCGGGATTCGTGCTGCCGCTGGACTCATCCGGTGCGCAGCAACTGGCCGAGCCGATGTCGCGTACGTTGTTCGTTTCGGTCAGCGCAATACTGATCAGCGTTGTGACATTTCTGTTTGTTGGCAGGTTCTTGGGGGGCACCGCATCTTTTTTTGAGATCATGACGCTGGTGGTCTGGCTGCAGATATTGCAGATCTCAGGGCAGGCGATCGTGATCCTGGCGGTTGCCTTTACCCCGTTCCTGTTTCTGCCCGCCAGTTTGGTGATGCTGGGTCTAAGCCTTTACATCACTCTACATTTCCTGAATGAGGCACATAAGTTCGCCTCGATTGGCAAATCGTTTCTGGTGATGCTTATCTCGGGTGTTCTGGCCCTGCCATTTGTTCTTTGGTTGACCCCCGGCGGGCCTGTATAGGGAAACTCTGTCCATGTACGACGTGCAGAAAATCCGCGCTGACTTTCCGATCCTGTCTCGGCAGGTGAACGGCAAGCCGCTGACCTATCTGGACAATGGCGCCTCGGCGCAAAAGCCACAGGTGGTGATTGATGCGGTCACGCAGGCTTACGCGCATGAATATTCAAATGTTCACAGAGGGTTGCACTATCTTTCTAATCTCGCAACAGAAAAATACGAGTCCGTTCGTGGTACAGTCGCGCGGTTTTTGGGTATCGCGGATGAGGATGAAATTGTCCTGAACTCCGGTACGACCGAGGGGATCAATCTGGTTGCCTACGGTTGGGCCATGCCACGCCTGCGAGCCGGGGATGAGATCGTCCTAAGCGTGATGGAGCATCACGCCAATATCGTACCCTGGCATTTCCTGCGCGAACGACAGGGTGTCGTGCTCAAATGGATCGATGTGGATACGACGGGTCATTTGGATCCTCAGGCAGTGATTGATGCGATCGGGCCGAAGACCAAGCTTGTCGCGGTCACGCATTGCTCGAACGTGCTGGGTACGGTGGTCGATGTAAAGGCGATCACGCAGGGGGCACATGCCAAAGGCGTGCCGGTGCTGGTCGACGGCAGTCAGGGCGCGGTTCACATGCCGGTCAATGTGCAGGACATCGGCTGCGATTTCTATGCGATCACCGGGCACAAGCTCTATGGTCCTTCAGGGTCTGGCGCGATCTACATTAAGTCTGACCGCATGAACGAGATGCGTCCATTCATCGGCGGCGGCGACATGATCAAAGAAGTCTCGAAGGATGAGGTGATCTACAACGATCCGCCGATGAAGTTCGAGGCTGGCACCCCCGGAATTGTTCAGACCATCGGTATGGGTGCTGCGCTGGACTATATTATGAACCTGGGCATGGAAAGCATCGCTGCCCATGAAGCCGGGCTTCGCGACTATGCGATGCAACGCCTGACCGGCTTGAATTGGCTTCAGGTGCAGGGGACAACTGCCGACAAGGCCGCGATTTTCAGCTTTACGCTGGATGGGGCCGGACATGCGCATGACGTGTCGACCATTCTGGACAAAAAGGGTGTCGCCGTTCGCGCCGGTCATCACTGCGCCGGACCCCTTATGGATCATCTCGGCGTAACGGCGACATGCCGCGCAAGTTTTGGGCTTTATAACACGACCGATGAGGTTGACACATTGATCGAGGCACTTGAACTGGCGCATGATCTGTTCGCCTGATCGAGCCCAGAAACCATGGCGAGGGATGCGCATTTCCAGTTGCACCCCGTCCGGAACAAGGGTAGCTAACCTCCAACGCACCTGTAGCTCAGCTGGATAGAGCGCTGCCCTCCGAAGGCAGAGGCCAGAGGTTCGAATCCTCTCAGGTGCGCCATTTCCAACAGAAATTCCGTAGCTTACGCTGATCCGTGGTTCCTTCATGAACTTTGGGTTGGAAACACAGGTTTGACTAAGATCTGAGCGTTCAAAGGCCCATAGTTTGGGAAATGACGGATAGGTAAACTCGCTATAAAGTTATGTGACCGTCAAAGATGGTCCCAAAGAAAGCCGAATATCGCGGTCAAATAGAGGCCGATGATTACGTAAACTCGATGACCGTCATCCACCCATTCCTGAAGCGTCAATGAAAAACATTTCAATCTGCACGCGCTATGGTCACCGCTAAATTCCCCACCAAGCAGAAGGAAGGTTCCGAAGCCACCAAACAAGAGTAACGTGGTCCATTTTCTGACATGTCGGGGCATCCGCATCGGATTCCCTTAGCGATCAAATGAGACGGTTTTTGGGTCTTGCACGCCGCCAGTGAAAATTGACGAAGAGGAGCAAGCGAATAGTGTTGCTTGGTAGCTTAACCGCGCCACGTGCGGATATCGCCGCAGTCCATGTGAACAAAGTTCGAGCGGTAGTATTGGCCAACGCCACCCGCCCGACACGACATCGCCGCCTTGGCCATTTGTGAAACGGAGCGCGAGGCTAGCCGAAGATCCGCCGCCTGACCTTTCATGTGCAGCGAATTGCGGGCCACACCGCGCGACCGAGATCGCAACATCGCGTTGGTCTTGGGTGAACGGTAACCTGACAGAAGCATGTAGGGTTCGCTGGCATCCAGAAGGTTGTGCGAGGCGGCCATGATGTCGATAGTCCGCAGATCCATCTTCATGACCTGATCATTACGCCAATCACGCATGAAGTGGTTCACTTCCTTAACGGCGTCCTTGATGTATTTTCCATCGACCCAATAAACCATGTCGATGCGCTCGCCGGTACGACCCGAATACATGCGAATACGGCGAATGTCGCCGCCACCACGAAGGAATCCTGCTGCATTGGAATAAGTCGGTGCCGCGACCACTGCCGTTGCGGCGAATGCGCCCAATAGGGCACGCCGGGTCAAGCCCGAGGTACTGCTCTTGGTCATTTTTGTTTCGTCCCGTACTGTTCCTGCCTGCGCACGATGTTACGCGCGCTGTCTTAATTTTTTCCCATCCCAGATGCGGATTTTATGGCACACTCGGATTCGCGAGCCAAGCAGTCTTTCGCCTAGCTGATTTCAAGGGGGAATTTTCGGCAGTTTTTTGCGCAATTGATGCGGTTGCGCCGCGTTTTCAGACGGCGACCAAAGACCAAGATGCAAACGCGCATCAGGATGCAAAAGATGCAGTTTGGTGATACATTTGTGAATAGACAAGTTCATAGTCACGTAACATTATTTTTCCTACGCTCTGAATGGCGCGTCCAAGTTATTGAATAATCAAGGTCATCCTATGCAATCCGTTGCCCGTACCAGTACCCGTTTCCTGTTTGCCCTAAGCCTTGCGCTGTCTGCGAGCGTTGCCAATGCAGATACTAGCTCAACTGCGTTTCAGATGGCGCTGGCGGAAAACGCGGCATCGAACTCTGCGCTTTCAGCGTATTATCGGCAGAACGGATATGACCCCATTTGGGTTGGAACCGGGCCTGATCACAAGGCGCGCCGGGCAGCTCTGGTCAAGGTGCTCTCCAATGCGGATCGGCACGGGCTGCCAACTGGCCGCTACAACGTTCGGGCTTTGCTGGAAAAAATGGAAACTGCCCGAACCACCCGCGATCTGGGTGCGGTCGAAGCCGAGTTGAGTCGGGTATTTATCAAATACGCGACTGATCTGGAGGCTGGCATTGTCACGCCGTCGAAGATTGATGATGGCTTGGTGCGCAAGGTCGACCGGCAACCGGCTTCTGAGCATTTGCGGCGACTCGTTACCGGTCAATCCGCCGAGTATATCCGGCAACTTGGCCCTGACTCTTCGCAGTATCGCGCTTTGATGAAACAAAAGATGCTGTTGCAAGAGTTGATTGCCCAGGGCGGGTGGGGTGCAACGGTACCTGTGACCAAACTGGAGCGGGGCGATTCCGGACCGAATGTGATCAAGCTGCGCAATCGGCTGGTTTCAATGGGGTATCTCAAACCAACGGCGAGCCCGGTCTTTGACGATGATCTGATGGCAGCCGTACAGGCGTTTCAGACAGCTCATGGACTTGAAGCAGATGGTGTTGCCGGAAAAGGGACGATCACTGAATTAAACCGCTCGGCATCGGATCGCCTCAAGGCAGTGATGGTCGCATTGGAGCGTGAACGCTGGTTGCCTGAAGAACGGGGTGAGCGTCATATTCTGGTGAACCAGGCCGATTTCTCGGCCAAGATTGTCGATGATGGCCAGGTCACGTTCGAAACCCGCGCGGTTATCGGAAAGAACGTACATGATCGCCGCAGCCCCGAGTTCTCGGACGAGATGGAGCACATGGTGATCAACCCAAGTTGGTATGTACCACGCTCGATCATCACCAAAGAGTATCTTCCGAAGCTGCAATCGAACCCGAATGCGGTGGGGCATATCCAGATCACTGATCGCAGTGGGCGGCAGGTCAATCGTGGCGCTGTCGACTTTACGCAGTTCACCGCACGGAACTTCCCGTTTTCGATGCGTCAACCGCCCAGCAACAGCAACGCGCTGGGGCTGGTAAAATTCATGTTCCCCAACAAGTATAACATCTATCTGCATGATACGCCTCAGAAATCTCTGTTTGCGCGCGAAGTGCGGGCGTTCTCTCATGGCTGTATCCGACTGGCGCAACCGTTCGAATTTGCCTATGCGCTGCTGGCGCGGCAGGAGGAAAATCCCAAGGCGTTCTTTCACCGGGTTCTGAACACCGGGAAAGAGACCAAGGTTGATCTCGAAAAGCCGGTGCCGGTGCATCTGATCTATCGCACGGCCTATGTCGGTCCAAAAGGTGAGGTTCAGTACCGCCGTGACGTTTACGATCGGGATCGGAAAATCTGGGATGCGCTCCAAAAGGCGGGGGTGGTCCTGCCAGACGTTCAGGGGTAATCACGGGGCAAACCCTGCAATAAGAAAGCCCGCCATGCAGTTCACAATTCAACAAATCGCCCAGTCGCTTGGTGCCGAGGCCAAGGGGCAAATTGATCTGACCATTCTGCGCGCGGCTGAACCACAGGACGCAGGACCCACGGATCTGGCGATGGCTATGGCTCCAAAATACGCCGAGGCGCTTGCTAAAGGCGACGCACGGGCGGCGGTCTTGTGGGAAGGGGCGGATTGGCAAAAACTTGGACTTGATGCCGCAATTTTCGTTGGGCGACCGCGTATGGCGATGGCGGGTATCACCGCCATGCTGGATCGCGGGCAGGGCGTGATTGCCGGTGTTCACCCGTCCGCTGTTATCGATCCGACCGCCGAATTGGGGGCTAATGTTTCAGTCGGCCCGCTGGCTGTAATCGGCGCGCGGGCACGGATTGGCGCGGGCTCGGTGATTGGATCGCATTGCGTCATCGGTATGGACGCCACAATCGGAGAGAATGCCGTTCTGCGCGAAATGGTCAGCATCGGCGCGCGATCGCGGATCGGCGACAGGTTCATAGCACAACCCGGTGCCCGCATTGGCGGTGACGGTTTTAGCTTTGTGACACCTGAGGTCTCGGGCGCGGAAAATGCGCGGAAAACCATGGGCGATCAGGGCGAGGCCAAGGCCCAAAGCTGGCTGCGTATCCATTCGCTTGGCGCGGTTGAAATTGGTGACGATGTCGAGGTCGGGGCCAATTGCACCGTCGATAACGGCACGATCCGCAATACGGTGATCGGCAGCGGGTCCAAACTTGATAACCTTGTTCATGTCGGTCATAACACGCGTGTTGGGCGCGATTGTCTGCTATGTGGTCAGACCGGCGTGTCCGGCTCAGTTGAGATCGGCAATAACGTGGTGCTTGGTGGCCAGACGGGCGTGGTGGACAATATCTTTATAGGCGACGGAGTGATCGCGGGCGGCGGAACAAAAATTCTGTCCAACGTTCCAGCAGGCCGCGTGATCATGGGTTACCCCGGCATCAAGATGGACTCGCATACCGAGATTTACAAAGCTCAGCGCCGTCTGCCACGTCTGGCCAACGACGTTGCGGCGCTGAAAAAGGCTGTTTTCAAACAGCCCCAGAGCGATTAAATCATCCCCAACGCGACAATCAGGGGAACGACATGAGCATCAGCGACCGCGTCATCGCAATCATTGCAGAGCAGGCCGTGCTGGAGCCATCGGATGTAACGCCCGACAGCACCCTCGAAGATCTGGGCATCGATAGCTTAGGTCTGGTCGAAAGCATCTTTGCCATCGAAGAAGAGTTCGATATCTCGGTTCCATTCAACGCGAATGAGCCAACTGCCAGTGATTTTGACATCTCGAACGTCGCGAAAATCATCGCGGGCATCGAAAAGCTGGTGTCGGAAAAGGTCTGACATAATCTCATGAAGCGCGTCGTCATCACCGGGGCCGGTACAATCAACTCGTTGGGCCATTCGGTGCCCGACACGATGGACGCCATGCGCGAAGGTCGTTGTGGCATTTCCGAGCTTGAGTTTCGGGATGTCGAGCGGCTGGCCATCAAGATCGGTGGGCAGGTGCGCGGGTTTGAGGCCGAAGGCCGGTTCAATCGTCAGCAAATGAGCCTTTATGATCGGTTCACCCAATTCACTTTGACAGCTGCAAAAGAGGCGATTGAACAATCCGGGATCGTATTTTCAGGCGAAACTGCGGCGCGGTCCGGTGTTGTGCTGGGTACTGCAGGGGGCGGCGTTTCCACATGGGACGACAATTACCGCTCGGTCTATGAGGACGGAAAGAACCGCGTGCACCCCTTTGTGGTGCCCAAGTTGATGAACAACGCGGCTGCCAGCCATGTATCGATGGAGCATAACCTAAAAGGCCCCAGTTTCACGGTTTCGACAGCTTGTGCGTCCTCGAACCACGCGATGGCGCTGGCCTTTCAGATGGTGCGCAGTGGTGCAGCACCAGCGATGTTGACCGGCGGGTCCGAGTCGATGTTGTGTTTTGGCGGTGTGAAGGCCTGGGAAGGGCTGCGCGTTATGTCCAAGGACGCGTGCCGCCCGTTTAGCGCCAATCGCAATGGCATGGTGCAGGGCGAAGGCGCGGGGATCTTTGTCTTTGAAGAATACGAACATGCGCGAGCTCGGGGCGCGGATATCCTGTGCGAGGTAGTCGGGTTTGCCATGTCCTCGGATGCGTCCGACATTGTCATGCCCAGCAAACAGGGTGCGTCACGGGCGATGGCAGGGGCTTTGGCAGACGCCAGTCTGAATGCTGGCGATGTCGGGTATATCAATGCGCACGGCACCGGGACGGCAGCCAATGACAAAACCGAATGTGCGGCTGTTGCGGATGTATTCGGAAAACATGCCGATGACCTGATGATCTCGTCGACCAAATCGATGCATGGTCATCTGATCGGGGGAACTGGCGCGGTCGAACTGTTGGCCTGTATCATGGCGTTGCGCGACGGCGTCATTGCACCAACAATCGGTTACGAAGAGCCCGATCCAGAATGTGCCCTGGACGTGGTGCCGAATGAGGCACGCGAGGCAAAGGTCGAGGTGGCGCTTAGTAACGCGTTTGCCTTTGGCGGGCTGAACGCGGTTCTGGCACTAAAGCGGGCCTGAACTTCTGAAATCATACAAAGCAAACGCCGCTGAACAGAACCAGCGGCGTTTTGTTTCAGCACGGATCAGTTTTGCCGCGGCTCCAACTTGTCAAAGCCGCTGGTGAAACCTGCCAGGGACATTTCGATCTCAAGCAACTGAGTGGGTGCCAGGATCGATACCAGCGAGATGGTCGCCTTGGTGCCAGCCTTCATCGCGTCAATATCGCTTTGGGTGAACCCCAACTGCGCGACGCAACCGATTGGGTTGCAATGATGATAGTTATAGCGCTTGCCCGGGGCACCATCGATCGATAGTGCAACCTGAGCCTGCAGCATCGTTTCCAGCGGTACAGTCAGGCTTGCACCTGCAACAGCAGCAGAACCTTCCGGCAGCTTGTTGATGGACACGTTCGCAATCGGCTGGCCTTCTTCGCCTGACAGTATCTGCTGCAGAAGGCAGGGGTCATTCCCGTCTTCGGTCTTCAGACAGGTGATGGTCCAGTCACCGCTTTCTTCTTTGGCATATTGCTCGCCAACGCGCGGACCGCTTTCACCCAGGTCAAGCTCGGATCCGAGCTCGGTCTGTTCAGTTTCCGTCTGGGGTTGGCTTTCTTGCGCGAAGGCCGCACCACAGAACAACGCAGCGGTTGCTACGCCAAAGGTCAGAAGATTCCTGATCATAGTTGCCTCATGTTGCTGATCCAGCTTTTTGTCCCGTCTATCATCCCTACTTGAGGCTGTCAGGATCAAACCGACGCAGTGACCTTCAAATTAACGAAAATCCGCCGGTTGGGTTGAATTTCGGTGCCTGAGATCGACAGAAAAGGGAGCCGGTGGAGCGGCTCCCTTCGCATTATGTTTCTCCCCGTCGGACTGGCCGACTTAGTTATGGCGCGACGTTACGAAAGGGGAACCCGGTGGTCAACTGCTAACCTGAAAAAGTGATGCCAATCTGTTGATAAATTCTGAAACGATTAAAAAAAGGCCGTGCCCTAAGGCACGACCAGTCGACAGGGAGGAAGTTTGCACCCACACGGAACACCCGCGCGGTATGCAGATTGACTATCGCACCCAATCGTTAACTTTGTATGCTTCAGGCAGATCGGTAAAAGTTGGGACAGTTATCTGATGAGCGACAGGATATTTATCGGGGGCGGCGGACCGGACTATGGTCAACCACAGGGTTTGGCACTGGATTATGCGAACCGGCATGGTTTGATCGCGGGGGCAACCGGGACAGGCAAGACCGTTACGCTGCAAATTCTGGCCGAGGGCTTCTCGCAAGCTGGGGTCCCGGTGTTTCTTTCGGATGTCAAAGGCGACCTGTCGGGTCTCGCTTTGCCTGGCAGTGATCAGCACAAACTGCATCAGGCGTTTGAAGACCGGGCCAAACGGATTGGATTTGACGCGTTTTCTTATGCCGCTTGTCCGGTGACATTCTGGGATCTGTTCGGTCAGCAGGGCCATCCGGTTCGCACGACGGTGACCGAAATGGGCCCACTGCTGCTGTCCCGACTGCTGGAGTTGAGCGAAGCGCAGGAAGGTATCCTGAACATCGCTTTCCGCGTCGCAGACGAAGAAGGGATGCCGTTGCTGGATCTCAAGGACATGCAGGCGTTGCTGGTCTGGATCGGCGAGAACCGCGAACAGCTTTCGCTGCGCTACGGCAATGTGTCGACCTCGTCGATCGGGGCGATCCAGAGGCGCCTGCTTGTGCTGGAAAATCAGGGCGGTACCAACCTGTTCGGTGAGCCTGCGCTGGATCTGTCGGACCTTATGCGCGTCGATGAAAACGGGCAGGGGATGGTTAATATACTGGCGTCGGATAAGTTGATGGGTGCGCCAAGGCTGTACGCAACCTTTTTGCTCTGGCTGCTCAGCGAATTGTTCGAGGAGCTACCAGAGGTTGGCGACCCGGATAAACCAAAGCTTGTGTTCTTTTTTGACGAGGCGCATCTTCTGTTTGACGATGCCCCCAAAGTTCTGGTGGACAAGGTGGAACAGGTTGCACGTCTGATCCGATCAAAGGGAGTTGGGGTATATTTCATCACCCAAAATCCTGCCGATGTGCCTGAGGATATTCTGGGTCAGCTTGGCAACCGCATTCAACACGCCCTGCGTGCCTTCACCGCCAAAGACCGCAAGAAACTGCGGCTGGCGGCCGAAACCTATCGCGAGAACCCCGCCTTTGATACGGAAACAGCGATCCGAGAGGTTGGCGTGGGTGAGGCCGTCACGTCGATGCTTGAGAAAAAGGGCATACCGGGTGTGGTCGAACGCACTCTGATCCGTCCTCCGGGCTCGCAACTCGGTCCGATTGACGCTTCCGAGCGCAAGGCTTTGATGGCCACCTCCGATATGGCCGCGAAATACAGCACCGCAGTGGATCGCAAATCGGCCTACGAAATCCTGCAGGCGCGTGCCGCGGCTGCTGCAAGTGCAGCCGAACAAGCCGAAGCGGAAGAGGTCGTCTCCAGTCAAAGCCCGATGGAGCGGGAGTTCAGCGCGGCCCGGAGGTATTCCGGCAGCCGGGTTGGCAGATCGTCAGCTCGGATCGCGCGGAAAAAGGACACCTTTGCATCCGCGATGAGCGAAGCAGTGATCAAGGAACTAAAAGGCACCACGGGTCGCCGGATGGTGCGGGGTATTCTGGGCAGCCTGTTCAAGAACCGCTGATACAGAGGGGGGCGCCTTGCGGCCAACGGACCGCAAGGCGCAATACAGATCAGCCTTTGAGGCGGCGTTGGCCTTCTTGCCGGCAATACGCATCAGCCTCGGGCACCTTCATCTTGGTTGCCGGGAAATCGATTGCCCGATCCCAGGTTACGCGGTCGTGACGGTACAGTTGGCACGTCACTACACCTTTGGGCGTCTGCACCTTGACCGGAGTGGTCTCAAGGTCTTCGGGTGTGGGGATACAACCGGCCAGCAGTGCGGCCACAGGGATCAGGACCAGGGCGTTTCTGATTGGGTATTTCATGAGGATTTCGAACTTTCTGTAGGGGCGGTGTGAACATTGCTCGGGGCCTGCCTGACCGACGCTGATCAGAGATTGCCAGATTGGTGAGTGGTAATCTCTGCATTTACAGAATTTTACCCCGTCAGACAAGAAACCGCGCCTGTATTAAGGCGCGGTTTGTTTAATTTCCACTGAATCGAAGCTATTTCTCGGGGATGAGCCCCCTTGGGCTGAACCTGAGAACAATCAGCAGGATCAAGCCCATGGTGAACAGTCGCATATGGGCCGCGCTATCGATCAGATGCGTCTTGAGCGCACTGCCATCAGGCATTCCGGCGGTGATGAGGTTCATCAGCCACAACCCGATGGGTTCGACCTGAACCCACAGGAACCAAATCAGGAACGCGCCCAGAACAGCTCCGAAGTTGTTACCTGATCCGCCGACGATCACCATCACCCAGACAAGGAAAGTAAAGCGCAGCGGATTATAAGTGCCCGGCGTCAGCTGTCCGTCCAGCGTGGTCATCATCGCACCGGCAATGCCACAAATGGCCGAGCCCAGAACAAAGATTTGCAGATGTCGGCGGGTGACGTCCTTGCCCATCGCTTCGGCCGCGACTTCATTATCGCGAATGGCACGCATCATGCGGCCCCACGGGCTTTTCAGCGCCATTTGCGCCATCCACAACAGCGCCAGCAAAACAATCATGAACAGCAGCGAATACCCCAGCTTGACCGAAAGGGTCGAGGCCGTAACCGGATCAATCCCGAACCACTCAGCACGGGCGAGGAACGCGGGATCTTGCTGAAGTTCGACCTCGTACCCCACGACGGGCGAAGGGCGCGGGATGCCGTAGACATTCTTGACACCCCGGGCGAGCCAATCCTCGTTCTTCATAATTGCAATGATGATCTCGGCAATCCCTAGGGTGGCGATTGCCAGATAGTCTGAGCGAAGACCCAAGGCGGTTTTGCCGATCAGCCAAGCGGCACCTGCGGCCAGCAATCCTCCGGCGGGCCATGCCAGCAGAACCGGCAGGTTCAGACCACCGATATTTCCTGCGACGGCGGGATCAATGGCCTCAATCGCGGCAATGTTGGGATCAAAGATCGCGCGGTAAACGAAGAAACCAACAACAAGGATGCCGATGATTGCCAGCGTCTGCACGCGCCCTTTGGGCATCTTCTTTGCCACCATCACCGCAGCGACGACCGTTGCCGCACCTAGCAGCAGCGCCAGCACCACGCCATAGCCGCCCGCCGACCACGCTCCGGGCGTTGGCGGGGTCGAAACCAGTACAACCGCCAGCCCGCCTAGCGCGACAAAGCCCATGACGCCGACGTTAAACAACCCCGCAAAGCCCCATTGCAGGTTCACGCCGATCGACATGATGGCCGAGATCAGCCCCATGTTCAGGATCAGGATCGCAGCGTTCCAGCTTTGTGTGAAGCCGGTCAGCAGGATCAGCGCGCCAACGACAACGAAAAGCAGCGTGTTCTTAACCGTCTCGCTCATACCGCTTTCCCCTTGAACAGGCCCGTGGGCTTAAACAGAAGCACAATCAGCAGGATGACGAAGCTGACGGCGAATTTGTAATCGGTGGACAGGAACTGGACCAATCCTGAGGGTTCGAGGCTTTCGGGTGCCAGATAGGTCAGCACCTTTTTCCACGCATAGGTGATTGTCACCTCGGATAACGCGATGATGAACCCGCCTGCAATCGCCCCGATTGGATTGCCCAAGCCACCTACGATGGCCGAGGCAAAGATCGGCAGCAGTAGCTGGAAATAGACGAAGGGTTTGAAACTTTTGTCGAGGCCGTACAGCACCCCTGCCGTGGTGGCCAGCGCGGCAACGATGATCCAAGTGATCATCACCACGCGCTCGGGGTTAATGCCGGACAGCAGCGCCAGATCCTCGTTATCCGAATAGGCGCGCATCGATTTACCGGTGCGCGTTTTGTTCAGAAACCAGAACAGCAGCGCCACGGCGACGACGGCCACGATCACGGTAATGCCCTGCGAGGTCTTGATCGCCAGCCCCTCACGCAGTCCTGTCATCGCTTTAAAATCACGTGCCGAGACAATAAAGCGCGCCCCGTCCGAAAAGCGTTGATCATCCGGTCCGATGATAAACCGAACAATGCCGTTCATGATGAACATCACGCCCATCGACACGATTACTAGTATGACCGGTTTGGCCTTTTGTTCGCGGTAGAACCTGTAGACCAACCGGTCGGTGATCAGCACCAGCACGATACAGCCCAGAATGGCAAAGGGCAGGGCAAGCAGAGCGGTCGGCAGCGGCCCGAAGCTGACCCCGGCGGCTTGCAATCCCCACGTGACCAGCACGGCAATCATCGCGCCAAAGGCCATCGTGTCGCCATGCGCAAAGTTCGAAAACCGCAGAATGCCATAGATCAGCGTCACGCCCAAAGCACCCAGCGCCAACTGGCTGCCATAGGCGATTGCGGGAACAAGAACGAAGTTGGAGAGCGCCACAAGGGCGTTGAGGAAGTCCATTAAAACTCCTGCTCGCATTTGCCTGAGAATGCGCGTCGTCCGTTGTTAGCTTTCGTGTAGTCGGCATAGCGCAGCGGTTGGGTTAGAAATGTCACTGATAGTTCGGTAGTCGAAGTCTTTGTCACATACATATACTCGTGTTTATCACCTTCGACCCGGGACGCCGTCAGCAAGTCGTTTTGTGAAGTGGCTGTCCACTCTTGCCCATCGGACAAGCGAATTTTCGAGGTGATCTCGCCGGCTTTGGCGATCCTATCGACTGAAAAATCTCCGAAGCTACTTTTTATACGCTCGGGAGGTGTGCCCAATAGTTCAAGCGTGAACTCATCGCCCTCACAGTTCTCCACGTTTGTGCAGATTTCTTGAAGTATGCAGGGGGCTGCCCATGCTGAACTACAAAAAGCGGTAAATGCGACAATCAATACGGTTCTCACCTCACCCCCCCAAGAAGCTCTTACGGACTTCGGGATCGGCCAGCAGTTCCTTGCCCGTGCCGGTATAAGCGTTCCGCCCCTGAACAAGCACATACCCCTTATCCGCAATCTCCAGTGCCTGACGGGCGTTCTGTTCGACCATCAGGATTGGCAACCCCGTGCGGGAAACCTCAATGATCCGGTCGAACAGCTCATCCATCACGATGGGCGAGACACCAGCGGTGGGTTCGTCCAGCATCAGCACTTTGGGCTGGGTCATCAAAGCGCGGCCCACGGCGACCTGTTGGCGTTGGCCGCCCGACAGCTCTCCGGCGGCTTGGTTGCGTTTGTCGCGCAGGATGGGGAAGAGGTCATAGACCTGCGCCATCGTTCCCGAAATATCGTCGCGGCGGATGAAAGCACCCATTTCAAGGTTTTCTTCTACCGTCATCGAGGTGAAGATGTTCGAAGTCTGCGGCACAAATCCCATACCGCGCATCACGCGGTCCTGCGGGGTGAGTGAGGTAATATCCTCTCCGTCCAGCCGCACCGCGCCCGAGCGCACGTCCAGCATCCCGAAAACCGCCTTCATCGCGGTGGATTTACCAGCACCATTCGGGCCGACGATCACCGCGATTTCACCTTTGTCGACCGCAATGGTGCAGTCGTGCAGGATGTCCGGACCCTTGCCGTAACCACCAGTCATGGTGTCGCCGATCAGGAACGGTCCGCCTTCGACCCGATGCGTCTCACCGCTTTTGCGGTGGGCGGGGGTCATGGTACCGACCCCATGTGTATTGGTGATCGAGGCGTCCTTGTTGCCCTTGTCGTCGTGATAAGGGTTATCACTCATGCCCCGGCCTCCAGCTTGTCTTTGTTCTTGAGGCCGGTGCCGAGATAGGCTTCGATCACGTGCTCATTGGCCTTGATCTCGTCCAGAGTACCCTCGGCTAGAACCTTGCCTTCGGCCATGCAGATGACCGGGTCACAAATCTTGCCGATGAAATCCATGTCATGCTCGATGACAACGAAGGTGTAGCCGCGTTCTTTGTTCAGCCGCAGGATCGTGTCGCCGATGGTCATCAGCAGGGTACGGTTCACGCCTGCGCCGACCTCGTCCAGAAACACGATCTTGGCGTCGACCATCATGGTGCGGCCCAGTTCCAGAAGCTTTTTTTGACCGCCCGAAACCTGACCGGCCTTGTGATCGGCCAAATGTTCGATGGTCAGGAATTCCAGCACTTCGTCGGCCTTGGCCTTCAGCGCGCGTTCTTCATCGGCGATGCGTTTGCGCCCGAACCACGTGTTCCAAAGCGATTCACCCGATTGTGCACCCGGCACCATCATCAGGTTCTCGCGGCAAGACATCGATGAAAATTCATGCGCAATCTGGAAGGTGCGCAGCAGGCCCTTGTGGAACAGCTCATGCGGGGGCAGGCCGGTGATATCCTCACCATCCATGAAGACCTTGCCGCTGGTCGGCGGCAGAACGCCCGCGATCACATTGAACAGAGTGGTTTTTCCGGCCCCGTTCGGCCCAATCAGACCGGTGATCGAGCCCTTTTGGATTTCCAGCGATGCCCCGTCCACCGCATGAAACCCGCCGAAATGCTTGTGCACGTCTTCGACGACGATCATCTTTTCCCCTAGCCGCCGTTAATCGGCGTTATTGTCCCATCCCCACGTCAGAGGTGCGGGTTTTTGTCATTGAAACAGCCCGGACACAAGGCCCGGGCTGTTTGTTTTTATGACTGTTAACCTCGGATCAACGGAAGTTGACGGTCTTGTTCTCGCCGTCGGTCACTTCGATCTCGCGATACGAACCCGCGCTTTCGCCGGGGCCGATCAGCTCAACGCCCGATGCGCCGACATAGTCAATGTCCTGACCTGCTGCCAGCAGTTCCAGACCTTTGGCCAGCTCACCGGGATAGATTTTTTCGCCCGGGGCGTTGGCAACGTCCATGATCTTTGCGCCATATTCGGCGGGGCTGGTCGAACCTGCGGCCTGCATCGCCAGCATGAACAGAGCGGCGGCGTCATAAGCCTCGGGCGAATAGGGCGACGAGCCGTCAAAACCGGCGGCCTCGGCCATGGCAAAGTACTTCTCGGCACCTTCGCCACCCGAGCCAGCAATCTGACCGAACGAGCCGTTCAGGTCGGGGCCGACGTTGTTGGGCAGCGAGTCACCGATCATGCCGCCGGGCAGACCAAAAGTGTCAAATGCGCCGCTGTCCAGTGCGGATTGGATGATGCCCAAACCGCCCTGGTCCAGATAACCCGCAACCACCAGAATGTCGCCACCGGCAGAGGCCAGCGCGCCCACTTCGGCTGAGTAGTCAGCCTTGCCATCTTCATGCGCGGCGACGATGGTTACTTCGCCACCCGACGCCTCGAACGAGGATTGGATCGCGTCCGCCAAACCCTTGCCGTAGTCGTTGTTCGTATAAGTCAAAGCGATCGAGCTAATGCCACGATCGTTCAGGATGTCTGCCATCACCTGACCTTCACGTGCATCCGACGGGGCAGTGCGGAAGAACAGGCCGTTATCTTCCATGGTCGACAGACCCGGCGAAGTGGCCGAAGGGGAGATCATGACCATGCCGTTCGGAATCGCGACGTTCTGCAGGATCGCGCCGGTCACGCCCGAGCAGTCGCCGCCGATGATGCCGGCTACGCCGTCTGCGATCATGCGCTCACCGTTCGAGGTGGCCAGACCGTTGTCGATACAGCCTGTATCGGCGCGCGATGCAGTCACTTTGGCACCGTCCAGCAGTTTGCCGGATTCGGTCACTTCGGCCATTGCCATCTCTGCGCCCGAACCCATCGCCGGAGCCAGAGATTCAATTGGCCCGGTGAAGCCGAACAGCACACCCAGAGTGACGTCTTCGGCCATTGCGGTGCCTGCCAGCAACGCGGATGCTGCGGTTGCAGTTAGCAGCTTTTTCATTTGGTAACTCCCTATTGTATTATGAACGTCTTCGTTCTGGGCATGACCCTAGGCAAGCTGTCCGAAAAAGAAAAGTGCTAACGCAAACGTGTTTTTGTTGGCGACAATCCTATTTGATTTATTGGCTTTGTCGCGCATGAAAACGTCGTGCGACCGAAGGAGGACTGCCATGATGTTGAGAGCCTGGGTCACTGCAATTTTGTTTTTGGGGGCCGGATTCGTCCAGGCAGATACCCTTCCAAGTTCTGCCGGACCGATACAGGTAACGAAAATGGTTGGCGGGCTGGATACGCCATGGGCCATTGGTATTCTGCCCGATGGAGACTTCCTCGTAACCGAACGTGACGGCGCATTGTTATATGTCAGCGATGGAAAAAGCCGACGTGTCAAAGGGGTGCCCAAAGTGTCTGCAAACGGGCAGGGCGGGCTGCTGGACGTGACCATCGCGCGAGATTTCAAGCAAAGCCGCGAGATCTTCCTGACCTTCTCTAAGCCGCAAAAGGGTGGGGCCGGAACAGCGCTTGCTGTCGCGCGTCTGTCCGAATCGGGGGATCGTTTGACCAACCTTCGAGTGATTTTCGAGGCCGACCCGGGGGGCAATGGCGGGCGGCATTTTGGCTCGCGCGTGGTCGAGGCATCGGATGGGCGACTATTCGTCACCATCGGGGATCGAGGCGACCGGCTATTGGCGCAGGATCTGTCGAACCACATGGGTACTGTGATCCGGATCAACCGCGATGGCTCGGTCCCTGTGGACAATCCTTTTGCAGGTCAGGCCAATAAGCGCCCCGAAATCTGGAGCTATGGGCATCGTAATCCACAAGGCGCAGGGCTGGATGCGCAGGGAAGGCTTTGGGTGTCAGAACATGGCGCAAGGGGCGGCGACGAAGTTAATCTGGTTCAACCCGGTGCGAACTATGGCTGGCCTGTGATCTCCTTCGGAGTTCATTACTCGGGCGGTAAGATTGGCGAAGGCACGTCAAAGCCCGGAATGCAGCAACCCGAGCATTATTGGGATCCTTCCATCGCGCCATCGGGCTTGCTGGCTTATTCCGGTAAGCTATGGCCTGAATGGAAAGGCGACTTGTTTGTCGGTTCGCTTAAGTTTGACTACATCGCCAGATTGTCTGGTCAACCTCTGCGCGAAGTTGAACAGATCAAGGGCCCTGAAACCGAGCGGGTCCGCGACATTGTCGGGTCACCGGATGGGTCGATTTGGTTTATTTCGGTTGGAGGGGGCGCAGTCTACCGGATGACACCGGGTTAGACCGACAACCGCCCGCTTTGAGCACCACGCTCGCGATAGGGCGTGGTGTTGTAATGTGCCCGATAGCATTTCGAGAAATGGCTGGGTGAAGCAAAGCCACAGGCCAGTGCCACATTGATCACGCTCATATCCGTCTGCATCAGCAGGTTGCGGGCCTTGTGCAGACGCAACTCCATATAATAGCGCTTGGGTGAGCGGCTGAGATAGCGGCGGAACAGGCGTTCAAGCTGACGGGTCGACATGCCGACGTCCTTGGCCAGGATCGATGGCGAGATCGGCTCTTCGATGTTCTTTTCCATCATCAGGATGACCTGACTCAGCTTGGGATGCCGCACTCCAATTCGGGTGGGCGTCGACAGGCGTTGGGTGTCCTGATCTGTGCGGATTGACGAATAGATCATCTGATCCGCCACAGCATTGGCCAGATCCTCGCCATAGTCATCAGCAATCAGCTTGAGCATCAGGTCGATCGACGAGGTGCCGCCCGCCGTCGTCATCCGATTGCCGTCGATCTGGAACACCGCCTTTGTCAGTTCGACCGAATCGAACTCTTCAATGAAACTGTCCGAATTTTCCCAATGGATCGTGGCCCGCTTTCCATCCAGCAATCCTGCTTTGGCCAGAGTATAGGCAGCAGTGCACAGACCGCCGATCCTCAGCCCCTTGCGGGCTTCGCGCCGAACCCAGTTCAGAACCCGCTTGGTAGTCGCGGCCTGCACATCGACGCCGCCACATAGCAGAACAACGTCATCCCGCTGCAGGTCGCCCATGTCGCAGTCCAGCTTGAATGTTGTTCCGGCCGAGCAATGAACAAGCTCACCACCTTCGCCAGCCAGGGTCCAAGTGTAAAGCTCGCGATTGGCCATGCGGTTCGCGATGCGCAGGCTGTCCAGTGCCGACGCGAAGGACAGCAGAGAAAACTTATCGAGTAGCACAAAAACGTAATGATTTGGCTTGGTTGAATTGCTGTCCACAGTGACAACTTGGCGTTGCTCTTGCATGGCGAACTGTCCTTGATTCGGTGCTTTCCGCGAATTTGCGGGTGGCTGGATTGTCTGTCACCATGCTCAAAGCTTATTTGCGGCGTCAAGAGGCGCAAATGGGATATGGCCACTCTTCAATGCTTTTTGTATAGAGACACCCTGATTACTTCAGCGGAGATCAAAGCTATGACCGAGTGGCAAAAAACGAACTGGCGCAACAAGCCCCGAGTTCAGATGCCCGACTATACCGACGCGGCCGCGCTGGCCAAGGTCGAGGCTCAGCTTTCGCAGTATCCCCCGCTGGTCTTTGCCGGTGAGGCGCGGCGTCTCAAGCAGCATCTGGGGGCAGCCGGTCGCGGCGAGGCCTTCCTGCTGCAGGGCGGAGATTGTGCCGAAAGCTTTGAACAGTTCAGTGCGGACGGGATTCGCGACACGTTTAAGGTGATGCTGCAGATGGCGATGGTTCTGACCTATGGTGCCAAGGTTCCGGTGGTCAAGGTGGGCCGCATGGCGGGCCAGTTTGCCAAGCCGCGCAGTGCCCCGACCGAGGTTGTGGATGGTGTGGAACTGCCCAGCTATCGCGGCGACATCATCAACGAACTGGCCTTCACGCCCGAAGCGCGCATTCCGAACCCATCCAAAATGTTGCAGGCCTACACGCAGGCCGCTGCAACGCTGAACCTGTTGCGCGCGTTTTCGACTGGTGGTTTCGCGGATATGAGCATGGTGCATTCGTGGACCTTGGGCTTTACTGACGAACAGGACGTCAGCAAGTATTCCGAGATTGCCGATCGCATTCAGGACACGATCGACTTCATGGAGGCAGCCGGGATCACGGCGGACACAACACATGAGTTTTCGACTGTTGAGTTCTACACCAGCCACGAAGGCCTACTTCTGGAATATGAAGAGGCGCTGACGCGTCTGGATTCCACTTCCGGCAACTGGCTGGCTGGGTCAGGCCACATGATCTGGATCGGCGATCGCACCCGTCAACCCGACGGCGCGCATGTTGAATTCTGCCGGGGCGTGCTGAACCCGATCGGTCTGAAATGCGGACCGACCACCAGCGCCGAAGACCTCAAGGTGCTTATGGCCAAACTGAACCCTGAAAACGAAGAGGGTCGCCTGACCCTGATTGCGCGTTTCGGGGCCGGTAAGGCGGGCGAGCATCTGCCGCGCCTGATCAAGGCCGTCAAGGAAGAGGGCGCCAAGGTCACTTGGGTTTGCGATCCGATGCATGGCAACACGATCAAGTCGGCAACGGGTTATAAAACACGTCCGTTCGATTCGGTCCTGCGCGAGGTGCGCGACTTCTTTGGTGTACATCAGGCCGAAGGCACGATCCCCGGAGGTGTGCATTTTGAGATGACGGGTCTGGACGTGACCGAATGTACTGGCGGTGTACGTGCTGTGACAGAAGAAGATCTGTCTGACCGCTACCACACAGCCTGCGACCCGCGCCTGAACGCGTCGCAATCGTTGGAGCTGGCTTTCCTTGTCGCAGAGGAGTTGACCAACCTGCGTCGCAACGGATCCAAGCGCGCCGCAAGCTAATGTCGGCGCGATAAGAACAAAAAGGCGGGCCTTGTGCCCGCCTTTTTTTGTTTCGCGAGCAGATTTGTTTCAATCGTCGCGGGACGAAACCAGTCGCAAATGGGGTGCTGCTGATTTGAAACCTGTCTGATCCTCGGCAAACCCCGCCGATTGACGCTTGGGTTGCGGAGTTGCCATCTGAACCTCTTTCACCGGTTTGATGCGGCTATCGGCAATGACAAACCGACGTGGGGTGGTTCCGATCGTTCCATCGCTCACCAAAACACCCAGCGCGCGGCTGACATCGCCCAGATCACTTTTCAGGGGCAAGAGGATCATACGCGCCTGCAATCTCGATTGTCCGAGTTTGCCTTTGGATTCCAATCCCAGTTCGGCAATCGCGGGGTCCGAAAATACCCGATCCAAATGTCGTGTCACAGCCTCACGCGCGTCATGCTGAAAGAATGCCGTCAGCGGCATTCCCCGGACTTCCATACCCGCGATTTTGGTCAAATGACTGCCTGCCAGACGAAACCGCGCCAACCCGGGTGCGATCCGTTCAAGGATAAATGTGTATTCGAGAACGTTTTCCAGCCCGCGCGGATCGACCTGTGACCGCGTCGGAACGTCGCCACTGCTTAGCAATGCCGTCCAATATGCCTCGGCCTGCCGGATGGGGGACAGGCTGCGCCCACTGTCAAAGCGGTCCATAGCGACGATCTTTCCAAAACTCGAATTGGAACCCGTTCCAAAAAAGGTTTTCATTTCATCACCCTAACACCGATCATCCAGGATTTTCGTAAAATGCCATTTACTGGGCAGATCACCGGTCTGCCAGTCATTCTTCTGAAAGATTGGCATGGGTTAATACAATTTTGGAGTAATTCTTTAACGATTGGTTAACTCGCCGGTATGAACCCGCAAATAAGCAGGGTCTTGCCCCCATGCGGCGGATGGCATTAGGTGCTGCAGGCAGGTTTGAAAGGGCAGACATGACAAAATCCATGACCGGGTTCGCCTCTGGAAAAGGGGCTTTTGGTCCCCATAGCTGGAGTTGGGAACTGCGCAGCGTCAACGGCAAGGGGCTGGATCTACGTTTGCGGGTGCCAGATTGGTTGACCGGACTTGAAGCAGCGTTGAGATCGGATTTATCCAAAGCACTTAGCCGAGGTAACGTTACCCTCTCGCTACGTCTCAGCCGCGAGGAAACGGCATCAGATCTGAGATTGAATAGTGCCGCTATTACAGCCGCAATAGAAGCTGTTGCGCAGGTCGAGGCGATGGCTTCTGAGCGTGGCGTAACTTTGGCGCAGTCCCGGGCCAGTGATTTGCTGGCCCTCAAAGGAATGCTTGAGGTGAGCGCCGATGCCGATGACGCGGCACCGCTCGTAGAACGACTCAGGTCCGGGTTTTCGGGCGTATTGTCAGATTTTCTTGATATGCGCGCCGCCGAAGGACAGGCCCTTTCGAAGATCCTTGAAGCTCAGCTTGATAGTATCGAGCTGCTGACCCGGCAGGCGACCGAGTTGGCCGAGAAGCGTCGCGATGCCATGGCCCAATCGGTGCGGGACAATCTGGCGCGTGTTCTGGACAATGCCGAGGGCGCGGATGCCGACCGTGTGGCTCAGGAACTTGCGTTGATAGCGGTCAAAGCCGATATCACGGAAGAACTGGATCGGTTGACTGCACATGTTGCTGCGGCTCGTGCGCTGCTGCAGCAGGATGGGCCGGTCGGGCGCAAATTCGACTTTCTGACGCAAGAGTTCAATCGCGAAGCCAACACGCTATGCTCAAAATCGCAAAACGCCGATCTGACATCCGTTGGGCTTGAGTTGAAGGCTGTAATAGATCAGATGCGCGAGCAAGTGCATAACGTGGAATAATAGCGGGAATATCACTATGGCGGATCGTCGTGGCCTACTTATCATTTTGTCCTCGCCATCGGGTGCCGGGAAATCCACGCTGGCCCGACGGTTGATGCAATGGGACAGCGGATTGGAGTTCTCGGTCTCGGCGACTACCCGTGCACCGCGTCCGGGTGAGGAACACGGACGAGAGTATTTTTTCCTGTCCGAAGACGCCTTCAAGCAACAGGTTGCAGACGGTCAAATGCTGGAACACGCACATGTGTTCGGAAACTTTTACGGTTCGCCAATCGCACCCGTGCGCGAGTCGATCAACGATGGTCGCGACGTCCTGTTCGACGTGGATTGGCAAGGTGATCTGCAAATTCGCAATTCCGACCTTGGCAAACACGCTTTATCGATCTTCATTCTGCCGCCGTCGATCCCCGAATTGCGCCGCAGACTGGAAAGCCGCGGGCAGGACAGCGCCGACGTGATCGCCAAGCGGATGCAGAAAAGCTGGGATGAGATCAGCCATTGGGGGTATTACGATTACGTGCTGGTCAATGACGATCTCGATACGACCGAAGAGAAACTGAAGGCAATCGTCAGCGCCGAACGGATGCGCCGCATTCAGCAACCGAAGCTTCAGGATCATGTCCGCCAGTTGCAAAGCGAATTCGAGGCCCTGTCATGACCCTCTACGCTCTGGGTGATGACGCCCCGCAGATTCATGAAGACACATGGATTGCTCCGGACGCCAATCTGATCGGCAAAGTGGTGGTCGAGCAGGGTGCTTCGGTCTGGTTTGGCTGCACCATCCGCGCGGATCACGAAGAGATCAGGGTCGGCGCGGGCAGTAACGTGCAGGAAAATTGCGTCATGCATATTGACGCGGGTTATCCGTTGACGATTGGGCCAAACTGTACCATCGGCCACAAGGTCATGCTGCACGGTTGTACGATTGCTGAAAACAGCCTGATCGGTATGGGGGCGATTGTGTTGAATGGCGCGAAAATCGGCAAGAACTGTCTGATCGGCGCCGGAGCACTGATTACTGAGGGCAAGGAAATCCCTGACAACTCACTGGTCATGGGATCGCCGGGCAAGGTGGTGCGGCAGATTGATGAAGCCACCGTCAAAAAGCTGAAGCTGAGCGCGCTGTACTATCAGGACAACATGCGCAGGTTCCGGGATAATCTGGTGCCAGTCTCGACAGAAGACTAACTGACAAGGGCCCATTTATGTCAAACGAATTGATCGATGAGTTCATCTCGGCGATTCCGTTGCCCGCTGTTCTCGTCGATCAAGACGAGCGAATGATTGCGGCAAATTCGGATGCCAGGACCCTCTTGGGCCAGAACATTCTCGGTCGTCACTTTGCCACCTTCCTGCGTCAACCTCAGGTGATCGGAACCATCGAGCAAAGCTTGCGAAACAAATTGCCTGCCAAAACCCGGCATTTGTCCAGCGATGGTGCGCGAGATACGACCTTTGACGTCGAGTGTCGCTACATGGATGGGGCCAAGGCAGTGTTGGTGGTGTTTCAGGATGTGACTCATCTGGAAACGGCCAACGATATGCGCCGCGATTTTGTCGCCAATGTCAGCCACGAACTGCGCACGCCATTGACCGCGCTGATGGGGTTTATCGAAACCCTGCGTGGTCCGGCCCGCGATGACACTGCCGCGCGCGAGCGGTTTCTGGCCATCATGGCGGGTGAAGCCAACCGGATGAACCGTCTGGTCGGTGATTTGCTATCGCTGAACCGGGTCGAAAGCGAAGAGCGCGTCCGGCCCACTGAACAGGTTGAACTGACGGGCCTGCTGCAATCGACGTTGAACTCGCTGCGCCCGTTGGCCGAGGACGCTTCGGTCATTCTGTCTCTGAATGCGCCCGAAGATCCAGTGGACTTATCCGGCGACAGCGATCAACTGCGTCAGGTCTTCACCAATTTGATCGAGAACGCGATCAAATATGGCGGAAGCGGTGGCAGCGTCGCGGTAAATGTCCTTCCGTCCGAGCGCGATACGGCAATGCGAGGCCCAGCGGTCCGGGTTCAGGTCGTGGACAATGGGCCGGGCATTGATGCCGTGCACCTGCCCAGATTGACGGAACGATTCTATCGCGCCGACAGCCACAGATCCCGCGAACTGGGCGGAACGGGGCTGGGTTTGGCAATTGTTAAGCATATTGTGAATCGCCACCGCGGCCGGTTGCGCGTGGAAAGCGATCTAGGAAAAGGGTCTGTTTTCACGGTGATATTGCCGGTTTAGGCCGATGCGGCCTCCGCTGAAGCTAGGTCGTCCTGACGCAATGACACTTGGTCAAGTTAAAGAATCTGAAGAAAAACTTACCTTGTCATAAAACCGTTACGTAAGTGTCACAAAAGCCTTACCAGCGACTCGTAGGGGTTCGCGCAAGGTCATCATGGGGATGATCGGAACCTATCTATTTCAGGGAGACTGAAATGTCCTTTGTAAAACTGTCGGCTTCTGCTCTGGCGATTGCTGCCGTTTCGGCCACTGCTGCTGCCGCTCGTGACAACGTTCAGGTTGCTGGCTCGTCGACTGTTCTGCCTTATGCGTCCATCGTTGCCGAACTGTTCGGCGAAAACACCGACTTCCCGACACCGGTTGTGGAATCGGGCGGCTCTTCGGCCGGTCTGAAGCGTTTCTGTGAAGGTGTTGGCGAAAACACCATCGACGTCGCAAACGCCTCCCGCGCCATCCGCGAAAAAGAGATCAAAGCCTGCGCTGAAAACGGCGTGACCGACATCATGGAAGTCCGCATCGGTTATGACGGCATCGTCTTTGCAAGCCAGCAGTCGGGTCCGGCCTTCACTGCGTTCCAGCCGGCTGACATCTACAACGCCATCGGCTCGAAAGTCATGAAAGACGGCGCGTTGGTCGACAACAGCTTTAACAGCTGGGCCGAGTTCAACGCCGATCTGCCGGACGTAGAAATTGCGATGTTCATCCCCGGTACCAAGCACGGCACCCGCGAAGTGTTCGAAGACAAGGTTCTGCTGGCAGGCTGCGAAGCAACAGGTGCCATGGAAGCCATGATCGCAGGCGGCATGAGCGAAGATGACGCCGAAGACGCATGCCTGGATGTGCGCGCGGATGGCAAATCGGTCGACATCGACGGCGACTACACGGAAACTCTGGCCCGTATCGACACCAACCCCAACGGCATCGGCGTGTTTGGTCTGGCGTTCTATGAGAACAACACCGACAAGCTGAAAGTCGCGACCATGGGCGGTATCGCTCCGTCGACTGAGACCATCGCGTCGGGCGAATACCCTGTTTCGCGCCCGCTGTTCTTCTACGTCAAGAAAGCGCATATCGGCGTTATTCCTGGCCTGAAAGAATACGCTCAGTTCTTCACACACGACGAAATCGCAGGTGGTTCGGGTCCGCTGGCCAACTATGGCCTGGTGGCAGACCCTGAGCTGGCCAAAACGCAGGACGCGATTGCCAACGAAGTGACCATGGGTTCGGGCAGCTAATCCTGAATTGAACTAACGATCTGAGGGCGGCGGATATCGTCGCCCTCAGGCATCTTTTGAATTCCCAATCGAGACCCCTGGGGGTGCTATGCCGATAATTTGGCTTTTCCTGATCGTCATCGCGATCTCAGCAGTCGGATTTTTGCTTGGGCGCACACGTGCCCTGCAAAGTGCCGGTGGTGACAGCCGAAATCTTCATTCGCTGCCGACATTCTACGGCGCAAACGTGGCCCTCAAGGCGGTAGTTCCGGCGATCGGTCTCTTGATTGTCTGGTTGCTGGTGCAACCACTCTACGTGAATTCTCAGGTCTCGGGTATGGTGCCTGATACGGCCGTCAAAGAAGGGTCTTCGCGCAGTCTGGTGATGGCAGAGGTGCGCCGCACCGCCAGCGGTTTGGACAACGCGGTGGCGCAGGGACAATTGACCGAGGTCGCGGCCGCAGACCCCAACGCAGACATCGCCGAAGTAACCCAATTGCTCAAAGATGCCGGTCAGGTCGTGACGTCGGACATCACGCAACCGGTTCTGAACGCGGCGCAAACCTATCGCGAGATGAATGCAACCGGGTACGCGTTCATGTCGGTCGCGGTTATTCTTGTCGCCTTGGCAGGGGCAGTGATCAGCTGGCGACAGACACATTCCGAATACCGTGCCCGCAACGTGGTTGAGCAGGGCGTACGCGTCCTGTTGCTTGCGGCTGCGTCAGTTGCGGTTCTGACAACAGTTGGCATCGTGCTTTCGCTGGTGTTCAATACTTGGGAGTTCTTCAAACTCTATCCCGCATCCGAGTTCTTTTTCGGCACGACTTGGGCGCCCAGTTTTTCCGGACGAGGTGGTTCGTCTGCACTGGGTATCATACCGCTGCTTTGGGGAACCCTATATATCTCGCTGGTGGCCTTGCTGGTGGCGGTGCCTATCGGGCTGTTTGCTGCGATTTACCTCAGCGAATATGCATCCCCTAAGGTGCGTTCGATCGCCAAGCCGATGCTAGAAGTTCTGGCGGGTATTCCGACCATCGTTTACGGTCTTTTTGCCCTTTTGACCGTAGGCCCGATGTTGCTGAGCGTATTCGGCAATGACGGTCTGGGCTGGATGAAAGCCGGCACTGCGGTGATGACTGCCGGTCTGGTTATGGGCATTATGCTGATCCCGTTTGTGTCGTCTTTGTCAGACGACATCATCAACGCGGTGCCGCAAGCGCTACGCGACGGATCTTATGGCCTGGGCGCGACACAGTCGGAAACCATTCGTCAGGTCGTGTTGCCAGCAGCGCTGCCGGGCATCGTCGGGGCCATCTTGTTGGCGGCATCCCGTGCCATTGGTGAAACCATGATCGTTGTGCTTGGGGCAGGGGCCGCAGCACGGCTTAGCCTGAATCCGTTCGAGGCAATGACCACTGTCACCGCCAAAATCGTCAGCCAGTTGACCGGAGACGCGGATTTCGCCTCGCCCGAGGCGCTGGTGGCCTTTGCGCTTGGCATGACGCTTTTCATCCTGACATTGGGGCTGAACATCTTTGCCCTCTACATCGTGCGTAAGTATCGGGAGCAATACGAATGACCGACGCAAGCATGCCAACCCCCGCTTCTGATCACCGCTCTGGCTCTTTGATGGCTACAGATGTGCGCACGCGCAAACGGGCGAACGCCGAAAAGCGGTTTCGCACCTATGGGATCGTGGCCATTGCCACAGGGTTGTTCTTTCTGGTGGTTCTGTTCACATCGATCCTGTCGCAGGGGATACCTGCCTTTACCCGCACAGTAGTCAGCGTCGAGTTTACCCTGACCGAACAGCAGCGCGAGGAAGCCGAGGGTGGGCTATTCAAGACCAAAGCCTATTCAAACCTGTTTATCGCTGAGTTGAAGCAGGAGCTTGACGAAAGAGGGCTGGAGATCAACTTTGACGAGGCCGCCATCGAACGGCTGCTGGGAAAGGTCGGCGGTACGATCCGCGCCTTCTATCAGAACAATCCAGGGATGATCGGGCAGCCCGTCGAGTTCGATCTCGCTGCGTCCAGCCGGGTGGATGGTTATTTCAAAGGCCGAGTGTCGCGCGACACCATGCAGGACAGCCGGTTCCTGCAGAAAAGCGATCTTGATTTGGTGGACGCTCTCAATGAGGCGGGGATCATCAAACAAGCATTCAACTGGCCGTTTATCACCGGCGCGGATTCGGGTGTCGATAACCCCGGAGGTGCAGGTATTGGCGCCTCGGTTGTCGGCTCGTTCTTCATGATGTTGGTCGTGCTGGCCCTTTCCTTGCCCATTGGCGTTGCCGCGTCGATCTATCTTGAAGAATTCGCACCGCAGAATAAATTCACCGACCTGATCGAAGTGAATATCTCGAACCTCGCAGCCGTTCCTTCGATCGTGTTCGGCATCCTCGGTCTTGCCGTTTTCATCCAGTTCATGCACCTGCCGCAATCAGCCCCGCTTGTTGGTGGTCTGGTGCTGACCCTGATGACGCTGCCGACGATCATCATCTCGACCCGCGCATCTCTGAAAGCAGTGCCACCATCGATCCGTGATGCGGCACTGGGGGTAGGGGCCTCGAAAATGCAGGCGGTGTTCCATCATGTGCTGCCGCTGGCCGCGCCCGGCATCCTGACCGGAACCATCATCGGTCTTGCGCAGGCGTTGGGAGAAACCGCACCGCTGCTGCTGATCGGCATGGTTGGCTTTGTTGCGAGGGGATATCCCGACGGGTTTCTGGCAGGCTTTACCGAAGCCAACTCGGCCATGCCTGCGCAGATCTATACCTGGGCTGCACGCGCCGATGTCGGGTTCTACGAAAAAGCCTGGGGCGGGATCATCATCCTTTTGATCTTCCTGCTCAGCATGAACATAATTGCTATCATCCTGCGCCGCCGCTTTGAACGCCGCTGGTAAGAGGGGGCTGAAATGAACGACATGACACGAGTGGAGAGAGACGTGGACTCCAAGAAAATCAAGATCAGTGCCAAGAATGTTCAGGTCTACTACGGCGACACCCACGCCATCAAAGATGTGGATGTCGCGATTGAAGACAAGACTGTGACCGCGTTCATCGGCCCTTCGGGATGCGGTAAGTCCACGTTCTTGCGCTGCCTGAACCGGATGAACGACACCATCGATATCTGCCGGGTAAAAGGCGATATCCTGCTGGATGGCGAAGATATTTATGACAAGCGCGTCGATCCCGTGGAATTGCGCGCCAAGGTTGGGATGGTGTTCCAGAAGCCGAACCCGTTCCCAAAGTCGATCTATGACAATGTGGCCTATGGCCCGCGCATTCATGGCCTTGCCAAGAACAAGGCGGAACTGGATGAAATCGTTGAAAAATCCCTGCGTCGCGGCGCGATCTGGGATGAGGTGAAGGACCGACTGGACGCCCCGGGCACCGGGTTGTCTGGTGGTCAGCAACAGCGACTGTGCATCGCCCGGGCTATTGCTACGGCGCCCGAGGTTCTTTTGATGGACGAACCTTGCTCGGCGCTGGACCCGATTGCCACCGCGCAGGTCGAAGAACTGATTGATGAACTGCGCTCGCGCTATTCGGTGGTGATCGTGACCCACTCGATGCAGCAGGCCGCACGCGTCAGCCAAAAGACGGCGTTCTTCCACCTCGGAAATCTGGTCGAGTTCGGCGAGACCGGGCAAATCTTTACCAACCCAGAAGATCCCCGCACCGAAAGCTATATCACTGGTCGGATCGGCTGAGGACAGGAACATGGACATGAGCGAACAACATATTGCATCCGCCTTCGACCGCGACCTAGAAGCCATTCAGGCCCATATCATGAAGATGGGCGGGCTGGTCGAAGCTGCCATCATGGGGGCCGCCCGCGCGCTTGAAACCCGCGACGAGGAATTGGCGCAAGAGGTCCGTCAGGGCGACAAGGCCATCGACGCGCTTGAGGATCTGATCAACGAGGAAACCGCTCGTTTGATAGCACTCCGTGCACCAACGGCCGGCGATCTGCGTCTGGTCCTTTCGGTGCTGAAAGTGTCTGCAAACCTTGAACGGATCGGGGATTATTCCAAGAACATCGCCAAGCGCACCAAGGTTCTGGTCAATGCGGGAGAAGTGAACGGCAGCGCCGCCGCACTGCGTCGTATGGCGCGCGAGGTTGAGCGGATGCTGCGTGACGCTCTGGACGCCTATATCCAGCGCGATGCGGAACTGGCGACCGACGTGATCGAGCGTGACGAAGATGTCGACCAGATGTATAACGGTCTGTTTCGCGAGTTCTTGACCTTCATGGCCGAAGACCCCCGCAATATCTCGGCCTGTATGCATCTGCATTTCATCGCCAAGAATATCGAACGTATGGGCGACCACGTGACCGCGATCGCCGAACAGGTCGTCTATCTTGTAACCGGAGAGCGGCCCACCGAGTCGCGCCCCAAAGCCGACGTCACATCGCAAACCGCCTAGGAGGGCGTAAGAATGTCTGCGGATCAACCGACAGTTCTGGTTGTCGAGGATGAACCGGCGCAACGTGAAGTGCTGGCTTATAACCTCGAAGCAGAGGGGTTTAGCGTGTCCAAGGCCGCCAACGGGGACGAAGCCCTGATGCTGGTGGATGAAGACTGTCCGGATATCATTGTACTGGACTGGATGATGCCCAATCTGAGCGGAATTGAAGTGTGTCGCCGGTTGAAAACCCGGCCAGAAACCCGTGCGATCCCGATCATCATGTTGTCAGCCCGATCTGAGGAAGTCGATAAGGTTCGGGGGCTGGAAACGGGTGCGGATGACTATGTTGTCAAACCCTATTCAGTAGTTGAACTCATGGCACGTGTGCGCTCGCAACTGCGGCGCGTGCGCCCTGCTACGGTGGGTCTTCGTCTGGAGTATGAAGACATTATTCTGGATTCAGAGACCCATAAAGTCAGCCGCGATGAAAAACCTCTCAAGCTGGGGCCGACCGAATTTCGCCTGCTCAGCACGTTTATGGAGAAGCCGGGTCGCGTCTGGAGCCGCGAGCAATTGCTGGACCGAGTCTGGGGGCGCGATATCTATGTGGATACACGCACCGTTGACGTCCATATCGGACGCCTGCGCAAAGCGTTGACACAGCATGGCGGAAAAGATCCGGTTCGCACTGTTCGCGGAGCAGGCTACGCGCTTGGCTGAATGTCAGCGGGGCAGGGCCTCTTCGGTCTGCGCCTGCGAGGCAAGCCAATGTCGAAACTGACGCAGCGAAGGATCATCGGATTTCTCGCGTGGCCAGACCAGATAATACGCGCCCACTGTCTCGATCGCTTCGGGAAACGCGGCGACCAGTTTACCGGTCGCCAGATCCTGCTCGACAACATAATTGGGCATCAATGCGATGCCCAAGCCGTGCAGCGCGGCCTGATTGATCGTCGCAAATTGATCATGAACGGTGCCGGGCAGGGGGTGCGGAGCATCAACGCCCATCTGACGAAACCACTCGGACCATGCCTGTGGGCGAGTCTGAATGTGCAGCAATGGCAGTTTCAGCAGTGCCTGGGGTGAGCCGGGTGCTCCGCCGGGTAGCAATTCGGGCGCGCAGACAGGCAAGACCCGTTCCATTCGCAGCAACAAACGATCGGTGCCCGGCCAGTCCGGTTCGCCGAAATGCAATGCTGCATCAAAACCTTCGGATGCAAAGTTGAACGGACGCAATCGTGTCGACATGTTGATCGTGATATCCGGATATAGCCGCGCAAAATCGGGCAATCTGGGAACCAGCCAACGCATTCCGAATGTCGGTAGAATCGCCAGATTCAGCGTGCCTCCAACAGGTGCTACGTGCAACTTTACAGCGGCTTGAGCGATTTGGGACAAGGCAGGCCTGATCTGCTGGACATATTCCTGACCTGCCTGCGTAAGCGACAGGCGTTTGCGGTCCCGATCCACAATATCCGCACCCAGCTGCGCCTCGAGCGTCTGTAATTGCCGGCTGATTGCGCTTTGCGTCAGCGCCATCTCTTCGGCAACGGCCGAGGCTGATCCCAGCCTGTCCAACGCTTCCAGTGTGCGAAGCGCAGTGATGGGTGGTAGGATTGGACGATTGTTTGGCCTCATGTATGCGTTTTAGTCATGAAAACTTGAAAATGTCTCGCTATTTTTTGCGGTTTAGTCAGGGTAGGGTGCTGCAAACATATCGACCTTCGGAGAATTGTCATGAACGCGCCCGATCCTAAGCCCACACTACGTGCCAAAGACGCCCCGGAATTGGGTAAGTTTACATGGGATGATCCATTCCGGCTGGCCGATCAATTGAACGAAGAAGAACGCCTTATTGCAGACAGTGCACGGGCATATGCACAGGAAAAACTGCAGCCGCGCGTAACAGAGGCGTTTCAAAACGAGGCAACCGATCCCGAGATTTTCCGCGAAATGGGCGAAATGGGTTTGCTCGGCACCACAATTCCCGAAGAATACGGCGGGGTTGGAGCGAATTATGTGAGCTATGGCCTTGTCGCGCGCGAGATCGAGCGGGTGGATTCCGGGTATCGCTCGATGATGTCGGTGCAAAGCTCGCTGGTGATGTACCCGATCTATGCGTATGGCAGCGAAGATCAGCGGCGCAAATATCTACCAAAATTGGCGAGTGGTGAATGGATCGGGTGTTTTGGTCTTACCGAACCTGACGCGGGATCAGACCCGGCAGGTATGAAAACCCGTGCTGAAAAAATTGATGGCGGTTATCGTCTGAATGGTAGCAAAATGTGGATCTCGAACTCTCCGATTGCGGATGTGTTCGTGGTCTGGGCCAAGTCCGATGCGCATGACGGCAAGATCCGTGGTTTTGTTTTGGACAAAGGAACAAAAGGTCTAAGCGCCCCGAAGATCGAGAATAAGCTAAGTCTGCGTGCGTCGATCACCGGCGAAGTGGTTCTGGACAATGTCGAGGTTGGCGACGATGTACTGTTGCCGAATGTTCAGGGTCTCAAAGGTCCGTTCGGGTGTCTGAACCGGGCGCGCTATGGGATCAGCTGGGGCGTGATGGGGGCCGCCGAATGCTGCTGGCACGCCGCACGGCAATACGGGCTGGATCGTAAGCAGTTTAACAAACCGTTGGCGCAAACTCAGCTTTTCCAGCGAAAACTGTCCGATATGCAGACCGAGATCGCACTGGGTCTACAAGCAAGCCTTCGCGTTGGCCGACTGATGGACCAAGCCGAAGCCGCGCCCGAAATGATTTCGATGATCAAGCGTAACAACTGTGGCAAAGCTTTGGACATTGCGCGTATGTCGCGGGACATGCATGGCGGCAATGGTATCTCACTGGAGTTTCAGGTTATTCGACACATGGTCAACCTGGAAACTGTGAACACCTATGAGGGGACCCATGACGTTCACGCGCTGATCCTCGGGCGTGCGCAGACCGGGCTGCAGGCGTTCTATTGAGTTGGCCCATTAGTCGTGTAATCGGTATTATGTAAATAACATATTGCACGACAATCGCCTCAGGCACGGTTAAAGCCACATTCGACATGGATAAAAGGACGTCTTTATATGCAGTTGAGCGGCAAAACTGTTGTGGTTACGGGCGCGGCCAAAGGAATTGGCGAAGGACTAGCCCGTCGCTTTGCCGTCGAAGGTGCAAAAGTCGTCTGCGCTGATATCGACGAAGCAAACATACGCCGCGTTGCCGATGGCATTGGCGGTTATGCTGTTTCCTGCGATGTATCTGACGAAAGCTCGATCGAGGCGTTGATCAATACTGTTGAAGATGAAATCGGCGCCATTGATCTGTTTTGCGCGAATGCTGGCATCCTGACGCTGGGTGGATTGGATGTGCCCGATGCAGAATGGGATCGGATCTGGAAGATCAATGTCATGTCGCACGTATGGACGGCACGCCATTTGATCCCGCGTATGATCGCACGCGATGGTGGTTACATGTTGATCACAGCCTCGGCCGCGGGTTTGCTGAATCAACCAGGTGCGGCACCATATGGTGTTTCGAAACACGCCGCCGTTGGACTTGCCGAATGGCTCGCGTTGACATACAGGCACCAAGGCATTCGCGTATCAGCTTTGTGTCCGCAAGCTGTACGAACTGAAATGACACGCGGCCACGAAGAGTCTGTGGCCGCAATTGATGGTTTGCTTGAGCCTGAAGATGTGGCCGAAGCCTGTGTCGAAGCTATTCGCGAAGAAAGGTTTTTGGTCCTGCCACATGAAAATGTGCTGGACTATATCCAATTCAAAGCATCAGACTATGACCGATGGCTGGATGGAATGTCTAAGCTTAATCAGCAATTTAGTGGTCAAAGTTAAGGCTTTTGTTTCCGCTTTCGCATCAGGCCTTCCTGAGCGACAGATGCCACCAGCGTTCCATCCTCAGCAAAGATCGACCCACGATTGAAACTGCGCCCCTGCCCTGTCCATGGTGCCTCCATCGAATACAGGTGCCAGTTTTGAAACTGAATTGGCGCGTGAAACCAGATGGCGTGATCCAGGCTTGCCGCATCAACCTCGCCCGAAAACCAGCTGAGCCCATGTGGCCGAAGACCCGATCCCAGCAGGCCCATATCTGATGCGTAGGCCAGCAAAAGGTGCTGAGTCACCGGATCAGCCTTGGCAGCTGCGGACATTCTGAACCACAGTTGGTGGCGATCATCAGCTTTTTCTGGAGCAAGTATATCCAGCGGTTCGATATCACTTACTTCAATAGGACGTTCGCGCATCAGTTCTGCGTGATAGTTCTTTGGCACTCGATTCAGGTACTGACGCCGCAATTCCGAGCGAGGGATTTGATGTTCCGCCGCGCCGACGTTTGGCATCGGATGCTGATGATCCCATCCTTCATCTTGACGGTGAAACGATGCAGACAAGTTCAGAATTTGTCTGCCATGCTGAATTGCAACGACGCGGCGGGTTGTGAACGAACCTCCATCACGGGCTCTATCAACTTGATAAATAACGGGAATCGACGGGTCTCCGGGTCGGATGAAGTAGGCGTGCAGCGAATGACACGACCTATCTTCGACAGTTCTGTAAGCGGCCGCCAGCGCCTGTGCGATCACCTGCCCGCCGAATATCCTTGTCGGCGTTTCACCGCCCGAGCCGGTTCCCCGGAACAAATCGACCTCAAGTGCTTCGATATTGAGCAGATCCAGCAGGATACGTTCCGCTTCGGTCATGTTTGCGCCTCCGGAGTGTTCAAACGTTCGGGTATCACCGGAACTGCGATCATTCAATCAACGCGGCGTGGACCAATGCTTTCAATTCTGCCCGTGAGGGGTAAGAGCTGGATGGCGAAAGCTGCGTGAAGAAAACAGCGCTCAGGTCGTGTTTTCGGTCAATCCAGAAGTAGGTCGATGCCATTCCTCCCCAGCCAAAGTCACCTGCCGATCCCGGCACGCCAACCCGGGCCGGGTTCAGCACAACCGCACCTCCAATTCCGAACCCGGTGCCTTCCATTGGCTGTTCCGCAAAGCTTTGCGGCCCCATTGACGCGATATCGCCGCGCAGGTGGTTGCACATCATGAAGTCAACCGTCGACGGCCCGAGCAGCCGAGTTTTGCCAGCCATACCCTTGTTACGCAGCATTTCGGCGAAGGTATCAAAATCGTCAATTGTGCTGACAAGCCCTCCTCCACCGGAATAGGTCGTTGTGCGCTCGAATGGTGACGCGCCGGCGGCATCTACCAGCCTGAGCGTTTCCGTGCCTGTACGGGCGGCGTTCAGTGCCATCGCGTCACCTTCCAACGGGGTATAAAGCGATGCAAAGCGCACCCCTGCCCCTGTTGGCACCATAAACCCGGTGTCGCGCATCTTAAGCGGTTCGAAGATCTGGTCCTTGAGGAAATTGTTAAGGGTTTGACCTGAAACAACCTCGATCACGCGGCCTATGACGTCGATACCAACCGAATATTCCCAACGCGTTCCCGGTTGAAATGCCAGTGGTAGCTTGGCCAGTTCGGCGACGCGGTCCGCCAGTGACCCCTGATCGGGTGCGAAGATCAGGTCCTGCGCCTCCATCGCCTTGGGCAGAATGCCAGGATTGAACGGATAGCTGAGGCCACTGGTATGGGTCAGCAATTGATGCAAGCTAGGCGTCGGCGCGGGCTCGGTCTGGTCGATGTTCTCTGCGCCCGGAACAAGCGCTTGCATGGATTGAAACTCGGGCAGGAAATCCGACACCGGAGCTGCCAGATGCAGCAGGCCCCGCTCAACCAGCATCATAAGCGCGACCGAGGTAATGGGCTTGGTCATTGAATAGATGCGAACCAGCGTGTCGCGCTCAAACGGAAAGTTGTTTTCCACGTCACGCAGACCGCAGGAGTGAAAAAAGGCCTCTTGCCCATGTTGGTGGATCAACAAAGAGCATCCGGCATATTTTCTTTGATCCACATAGCGTTGCATCCAGTTGCGAATGTGGTTCAGTCCCGATGTGTCCATTTTTTAGTCCTGCCTTTTTGTCAAAATGAACACCTAAGCCCCATCGAGTGCTGCCAGCCCGTGCTGCGCAAAAACCGGAACATAAGCTCCAAATGCCTGAGCCCTGACCGGGTCCGAGGCATTACCGTCCAGCGAACGTTTGTAGACCCCCTGCAATATCCCTGCCATTCGGAAAAAGTTGAAGGCAAGGTAGAACCCGAAATCCCTGATTTGCGGACGACCTGTGCGGTCGCAATAGGCTGCGATGAACGCTTCGTCCGAAGGTAGCCCCAATGCCCCGCGATCCACGCCTGCCAGACCGCGCCCGTCCCGGCCCGGAGGGAGTTGCCATTGCATAATAACCGCAGCCAGGTCGGCATAAGGATGACCGATAGTGGATAATTCCCAATCCAGAACCGCAACGCAGCCTGTTCCGTCCTGTTCGAACAAAAGGTTGTCGATCCGATAGTCGCCATGGACGAGTGTGCGCTGCCCGTCATCGTCGGGCATCCGCTGTTCGAGCCCCGAAATCAATTTCTCCATATCTGCAATATGTGAGGTTTCCGAGGCGCGGTATTGCTGGGTCCAGCGCGTGATCTGGCGTTCAAAGTAATTCCCCGGCGGGCCGTAATCCGCCAATCCGGCCGCGTCGATGTCCACCATGTGCAACTCGGCCAGCACCCGGTTCATTTCATCCAGAACGCCTGTGCGCGTCGCGTTGTCCTCGCCTTCCATCGTCGGATCTACAAAGCTGCGGCCAGGAATGAAATCCATGATGTAAAACGCCGAGCCGATGACCGTTTCATCCTCGCACAGGAGATGCATTCCTGGCACCGGAACATTGCTGCCTGCCAAAGCCGACTGAACGCGAAATTCTCGGTCAACCGCATGGGCAGATTTCAGCAAGACCCCCGGTGGCTTGCGGCGCAGAACATATGACTTGTTGGGTGTGCGCAGCAGATAGGTCGGGTTCGATTGACCAACTGCGAATTTCTCAACTTCAAGCGGGCCGCGATACCCTTCAAGACGCGTTGCAAGAAAGCTGTCTACTGCCTTGATATTAAGCCCGGTTTCAGAATTTTCCATGCTACCCTCAGTGCCTGTAGGTCAATTCCGGATTTCACATCGCCGCGGCGAATATATTGCCGCCGGTCTGTACGTTGATACCACCCGATACGGGAATGACTGCGCCTGTCACATAGCTGCCTGCCCGACCGCACAGAAACAGCATACAGCCCGCGATATCGTCTGGTTGCCCAACGCGGCCAAGCGGAACCGCCTGACCGACCTTGTCGCGGGTGGCTTCGTCGCCAGTTGCAAATTCAGTCATCCGAGACACAAATGGCCCCGGCGCCAGCGCGTTGACGGTCACACGGTAGGGCGCCAGTTCCTTGGCCATGATCTTGGTCAGATGCAGTACCGCCGCTTTGGACGCGGAATAGCTGTAAGCCCCGTCGCCCATCGGAACCTCTCCCATGACCGAGCCGACATTGACCACGCGGGCAGGATCATCGTCCGAGGCTGTTTTCATCAACAGCGGCAACAATTTTTGCGTCAGTTCAAAGATACCAGCAACATTGACCGACATCACTTTGTCCCATGCGGAATAGGGGAACTGCCCTAATGGAGCACCCCAGGAGATACCGGCATTGTTCATAAGTATATCAAGTTGTTGCGTTCTGTTGTTGACCTCATCAGCCAGAGCTTTCACGCCAGTTTCGGTGCTGAGATCAGCGGCAAAGCCTTCGGCGGAACCGGGTGCATCCAACGCGTTCAATTCGGTTGCAACGGCCTGACAAGCATCCCCCTTACGCGAAGCAATTAGGACATGCGCCCCGGCACGAACAAGGGCTTCGGCCGCCATTCTGCCGATACCCGTTGCTCCACCCGTTACAAGGGCGGTTTTTCCGGTCAGTGAAAACAGGGTATCGGGCGTCATTTTTCCTCCTACGTGCTGGATCGCGTCTGCCTATCCTCTTGACAACGCTTGCTTGTAATCCAACGATTTCAAATCCGGCTAAGCAAGAGGCAAGACAGGCAAATGCGTGCATTACTGAGCGTCACACCGGGTGGTCCCGAGACATTGGAACTGACCACCCTGCCCGATCCTACGCCTGCAAAAGGAGAGCTTTTGCTCCGCGTTCACGCCGCTGGGGTGAATTTCCCCGACAGCCTGATGATCCGTGATCTCTATCAGATAAAACCACCCCGCCCTTTTTCTCCCGGCGGCGAGGTCGCCGGCGAAGTGTTGGAAATTGGCGAAGGCGTTACGGGATTTGCACCCGGAGACCGCGTTCTGGCGCTGACCGGTCATGGCGGGTTCGCAACTCGATTGACGCTGAAGGCTGAGACGGCGGTGAAGATCCCACCCGATATGCCCTATGAAGATGCGGCCTGTTTCATCTTTACCTACGGCACATCACATCATGCGCTGAAAGATCGTGCGGAAATGAAGGCCGGGGAAACCGTATTGATACTGGGTGCGGCAGGCGGTGTCGGGTCTGCGGCGATAGAGTTGGCCAAGGCATCAGGTGCGCGCGTGATCGCCGCAGTATCCACACCGAAAAAAGCGGATTTCTGCAAGGATATTGGGGCAGATGAGACCCTGGTCTACGCGCGCGAGATGGATCGGGCGGCGCAGAAGACCCTGTCGTCCGACATAAAGGCTCTGGCGGATGGCAAAGGTGTGGATGTGGTGTACGACGCCGTGGGTGGCGACTATGCCGAACCCGCGTTACGGGCGATGGCATGGAACGGGCGTTATCTTGTGGTTGGCTTCCCCGCCGGTATTCCGAAGATTCCACTGAATCTGCCTTTGCTCAAATCCTGCCAGATTGTCGGTGTTTTCTGGGGGGCTTCCGTATTTCGCGACCCTAAGGGGCACGCTGAAAACATGAAGGACCTGTTCGCGATGTACAACGCGGGAAAGATCAAACCGCGTATCAGTGCGACCTTCCCGCTGGCGCGCGCGAGCGAGGCGCTGACGCTGCTGGACCAAAGATCCGCCTTGGGAAAAGTCGTAATCACGATGGATGATGCATGACTGAACCCGTTGGTTTGGGATCACAAACGGCGGCAACCCGCCCTAGGATCAAAGAGCCTGCTGGACGCCTTGTTATTTCGCGTTTATCACAAGGGCATGGGGATGAATTGAAATGACGAACATACTCGTTTTAAACGGGCCGAATTTGAATCTGCTGGGCACCAGACAGCCCGAAGTCTACGGCCACACAACGTTGAATATGATTGAGGATCGGTGTGTCTCGCACGGCGCAAAGCTGGGCCTGTCCGTTACCCATGTTCAGACCAATCACGAAGGCGGGCTTATCGATGCGATTCATGAGGCCCGCGGTGTTCATGACGGCATCGTTCTGAATGCCGGTGGCTATACCCACACTTCAATTGCATTGATGGACGCGATCTCGTCGGCTCAGGTTCCGGTGGTCGAAGTTCACCTATCCAACATTCATGCCCGCGAAGTGTTCAGGCACAAATCCTATATCGCGCGCGTTGCGATCGGGCAGATTTGCGGGTTTGGGGCGCAAGGCTATGTCCTTGCTTTGGACGCGCTTGCGGCACATCTTTCTAAGGAGGATGCGGTTTGAAACTGAGTGAGTATCTCAATTTCTTAAGTTACACCAAGACTTTGGAAGAGCTATGGGATGCGCATTGCCGGCAGATGGCAGAATATGGGTTTGACCGGCTTTTGTACGGATATACCCGGTTTCGAACCGAGACGTCCCTGGGCGATCCAGAGGATTTTGTGATCCTGTCAAACCACTGCAACGATTATCTGGACGGTTTCCTGCATTCCGGCCTTTATTTTCACGCTCCCATGCTGAAATGGGCGTTGGAAAACGAGGGTGCGGCCAGTTGGCGTATGATCTCCGAAATGATGTCCAGCGGCAACATGACCGAACGGGAACGTCAGGTCTATGAGTTCAACAAGTCCAAAGGCGTGACCGTTGGCTTCACGATCAGTTTCAATTCCGTGTCCATGCGATCAAAGGGGGCAATTTCTATGGCCTCCTACGGGGACCGCACGCAGGATGATGTTGATGCCATCTGGGATGAGCATGGAGATGACATCCTGTTGATGAACAATATGGCGCATCTCAAGATTCTCACCCTACCCTACAGCGCGCCGAACCGGGTTCTGACGAAACGACAGCGCGAGGCTCTGCAATGGGTTGGCGATGGCAAAACCACGCAGGACATCGCACTGCTGATGGGGTTGACGTCGGCCACGGTCGAAAAACACCTGCGTCTAGCGCGCGAGGCGCTGAGCGTTGAAACCACAGCCCAGGCTGTTTTGAAGGCGTCGCTGCAGAATCAGATGTTCGTCATGGAAGTCTGACGGCTCTCCGTTAACAAACTGCGTCAGTTTACCCTAGGTAAGGAAAACATGACTTCCCAATCTTTCCGAAAAATTGCACTTTGATACTGTTCCGTGAGTGGTGGCTTTAGCCAGGGAACGATTTGATCGGATCTTTGCAATATCAAAGCTCTCTGGTCACTCTGAATGAAAGGCGCCTATTCGTCCGCGTCTATCAGTCGGAATTTTGAGGGACCCTGTCCATCCCCATCATGCGGGGTCCCTCATACCTAAACCTCAGATCCATCTGGTAACCATTTGTGGCCAAAGAAAAAACCGACCGCGTTTCCGTGGCCGGTTATTGGTATTCACGACCCACGGTGGGGTCGTGACTTAGTTTTCTACGCAGCGCTTAGCCTTGTGCGGCCTTGGCAACTTCGGCTGCGAAGTCTTCTTTTTCGACCACGATGCCTTCGCCAACTTCCATACGGATAAAGCCGGTGATGGTTGCACCCGCTTCCTTGGCCGCCGCTTCGACGGTCAGGTCAGGGTTCACTACGAATTGCTGGTTCAACAGGGTCGATTCGGCGACGAATTTCTTCATACGGCCTTCGATCATCTTTTCGATCACCTGCTCCGGCTTGCCGGATTCGCGGGCGATATCCATCTGAACCTGCTTTTCCTTCTCGACAACCGCCGGGTCCATATCTGCCTCGGACAGAGCCGCAGGATTCACGGCTGCGATGTGCATTGCAACCTGCTTGCCGATCGCTTCATCGCCACCCGACAGAGCAACCAGAACGCCGATCTTGCCCATGCCGTTGGTGGCAGCGTTGTGGACATAAGACACAACGGTGTCGCCCGACAGCTTGGACATGCGGCGCACCGACATGTTCTCACCGATGGTGGCGATCTTGTCGGTCAGGGTGTCGGCAACGGTCTTGCCACCCAGGTCAGCCGCAAGCAGTGCATCAACGTCGTCAACGCCTTCGGCTGCGTAGGTGATCTTGCCGACCATTTCCTGGAACTCGCCGTTCTTTGCAACAAAGTCGGTTTCCGAGTTCACTTCGACGGCAACACCGTTGCCACCGTTGACGTGAACAGCAACCAGACCTTCTGCTGCGGTACGGCCCGATTTCTTGGCCGCCTTGGCCAGACCTTTGGTACGCAGCCAGTCAACAGCTTCGTCCATGTTGCCGCCGGTTTCGGTCAGCGCTTTTTTTGCGTCCATCATGCCTGCGCCGGTCGAGTCGCGCAGTTCTTTAACCATTGCTGCTGTGATTGCCATCTTTAGGCTCTCCTCAATTCAAACGGAATTGGGGCAGGTCTACCCTGCCCCATATGTCATTTACGTGACGGGCAGCTTACGCTTCGGCAGGTGTTTCTGCTTCGGCGGGGGCTTCTTCTGCAACGGCTTCCTCAGCCGGAGCTTCTTCGAATGCGCCGATGTCAACGCCTGCAGCACCCATCTGAGCGGTCATACCGTCCAGAGCGGCACGTGCGGCCAGATCGCAATACAGCGCGATTGCGCGGGCCGCGTCGTCGTTGCCGGGGATGATGTAATCTACACCATCGGGCGAGCAGTTGGTGTCGACAACAGCCACAACCGGGATACCCAGTTTGTTGGCTTCGGCGATGGCCAGTGCTTCTTTCTTGACGTCGATGACGAACAGCAGGTCAGGAACGCCGCCCATCTCGCGGATACCACCCAGCGACGCCTGCAGCTTGGCCTGGTCACGTTCCATGCCCAGACGCTCTTTTTTGGTTAGGCCTTCAGCGCCCGATTCCATCGCTTCGTCGATCTGGTTCAAACGGTTGATCGACTGGGAAACGGTTTTCCAGTTGGTCAGCGTGCCGCCCAGCCAGCGGTGGTTCATGTAGTACTGAGCCGATTTTTCAGCGGCTTCTGCGATTGGCTGCGCTGCCTGACGCTTGGTGCCGACGAACAGAACGCGGCCACCTTTGGCGACGGTGTCACGAACGGCCTGCAGCGCCTGATCCAGCATCGGAACAGTCTGGGTCAGGTCCATGATGTGGATACCATTGCGCGAGCCGTAAATGAACGGGCCCATGCGGGGATTCCAACGCTGTGTCTGGTGACCAAAGTGAACGCCAGCTTCCAACAGCTGACGCATGGTGAACTCGGGAAGAGCCATGCTGTATTTCCTTTTCCGGTTTACGCCTCGGCGGGGGTGAAAGAAGCGGATGCTCCAACCGGCGGGCCAGATAGGGATGTCTCCCCTACAAAGCCCAAACCCCGCCTGCGGGTTTGAATGGCGCGCATATACGGCAGGTTTGGATGGGGCGCAAGGGTCAATTGCCCTTATTTTCAAGCCGCGCCAAGGAATGCGCGTGACGCACGGCCTGTTCGCAATGTGCCGCCAGCGCCTTGCGGTTGGGAAAATCGCTGACCTTGGCCGGAGCGTGATAAATCAGTTCGACCGAACCTTGTTTCAGCGCACCCAATGTTTTGAGCAGATGTGGCCCGAACTCCATTTCGCCCCACCAGCCATAAAATCGGTCGGGTTGCCCAGGGGGTGCGTGAAAGACGACCGAAACTGGTTGCACATACATAAAATCGCGCATTTCTTCTGTGAAGAAAGCCGCGAAAAGTGTTGTTTTGAAAGGCAAAACCCTCAATCCATCGGTGGATGTTCCTTCGGGAAAAAACAGCAGTTTGTGCCCTGCTTTCAAGCGTTCTTCAAAAACACGCGTCTGTTCACGTGCTTTCTTGGGGTTTCGCTCGATAAATACCGTTCCTGTGGCGCGCGCGAGCCAGCCGATCCCGGGCCATTTCGCGACCTCTGCCTTGGAGACAAAGTAAACGCGTTTGCGTGCATTCAGCGCAAAAATGTCCAGCCACGAGGTATGGTTGGCGACCACCGCCCCGCGTTCCCGCATCAATTCGCCGGTGCTGTGAAAGCCGATACCGAGTATTCGAAACGCATTTCTACAGACGAATTGCGTTATGTAAGGCGTGACGGGCCTACGAACCCCGAAAAGCGGCCGCTCGATTAGCCGAACCAGCAGAAGGATGATCAACCCTCCGAAGACAAGAACTGCCAGCGGAAATCCACGCAAAATAACCAATACCCAACCAAGAACGCCAAGATTATTGGCCTCTGGTGCTTCGTCGCTGTTCCATAATGGGGCGCTCACCTGCTTAGGCTCCGCCATAAATACGTTTCTGGCGTTCATTCATGCGTGCCGTATCCAGAATCAGACACACATCAGTGGTGTTGAACGCGCGGTCAATAAACGCCCCCTCGCCCACAAAGCCACCCAGCCGCAGATACGCTTTGATCAGAGCAGGAACCTCTACCATAGCCGCCTTTCGATCTAGTGCATCGGCGGCAACAATATTCATGTTTTGATACACATTTGGTTGCGCTCGAACACGTAGCTCGGGCGGGGCAAGATGGTTGTGGTGCAACATCGACAAAGGCTGCGCCAATGCCTGCACATCTGTGCCGTGAAAACTCGCGACGCCAAACAGCACTTCGATACCGCGTTCGTTCACATAAGCCGCCAGCCCATTCCACAGGTGGTACATGGCCGTGCCGCCGCGATAATCGGGATGCAGACAGGACCGGCCTAGTTCCAACAACTTGCGGCCCGACTGTTTGAGAACCGTCAGATCGTACTCATCCTCGGAATAAAACTGCCCAATTTCCGTGGCACGTTCGCCTGGTAACAGCCTGTAAACGCCTACAACTTCGCCGGTTGCATCATCATAGGCCAGCATGTGGTCGAAATACGGATCAAAGCGGTCTTGTTCCAGACCGGCATCGTGGTCGACCAGATCGCCGCCGCCGCCCAACTCGCGTACAAAAACGTCGTAGCGTAGCCGCTGGGCGGCTTTTAACTCGGCCTCGGACTCGGCAAGTTTGACGGTGAAAGTGGGGCCTGTTTCAGCCATGGGAGCGTCCATAATTCGTGTTGCGCGCTGATACCGCGATTTTCAGGGCGATGGCAACTCATGCACCTCTGGTCAAGGTTGTTAACCTTTCCTAAACCAGTTTCACGGATCAAAGACCGGCATCAGGGCGATGCGTGTTCCGTCGATTACCACTTTCCCCTGCTCGCGAAAGTTAACGGTGATCTTGCCTGCGATGTTGGACTGAACCTGTCCGACCCCCCATTCGGGGAAATCCGGGTGGCGGACATACATGCCCGGTGCAAGAATTGCATTAAGATCTGTCATGCGCTGGCCTCGGTCCGGCAATGGCGGGTCTTACAGGAGGTACGCATGACCGCATCAGACGTCAACCTGGCCGAACTTGTCGGTTCCCGGATCTGCCATGATCTGATCAGCCCGGTCGGGGCCATAACCAACGGTCTTGAGCTGCTTGAGATGGTCGGCTCGATGCAGGGCCCCGAGATGGACCTTATTTCGGGCAGCGTTGGGACTGCTGCGGCCAAGATACGCTTTTTTCGGGTGGCGTTTGGTGCAGCCAGTGATCAACCGCTTGGCCGGGCCGAGGTGACGAGCCTGTTGAAAGACGTTGAAAAATCCGGGCGATTGAGGGTCCACTGGTCCCTTGGTGAAGCGGTTCCTCGCGATCAAGTAAAGCTGATTTTCCTGTCCTTGTTGTGCTGCGAAAGCGCCATGCCGCTGGGTGGCGAAGCCACCGTCGAGCAAATCGGAAACTCATGGTCTGTAACCGGAACAGCCGATAAACTGAACATTGATGGAGATTTGTGGAAAAACACTGCAACCGGGCGCTTTGCCACAAAGATCTCTCCGGCGCAGGTACAGTTCGCTCTGCTTCCACAAGCCGCATCGGAACAAGGGCGGCGGATCGTGACCGAGACTGCCTCGACCCGCGTCGTCATTCGGTTCTAGGCGCGGATCGTTCCATTTCCACGCACGAGGTATTTGAAGCTGGTCAGCTGAGCAGCTCCCACCGGGCCGCGGGCGTGCATCTTGCCCGTCGCGATGCCAATCTCGGCTCCCATACCGAACTCACCACCATCGGCGAACTGGGTTGAGGCGTTGTGCATCAGGATCGCGCTGTCCAACCGTTCAAAGAACCGTTCAGCCGCCGCAGTATCCTCGGTCATGATGCAATCTGTATGGTTGGACCCGTATTGCCGAATATGCGTAATTGCGGCGTCGATATCGGTTACGGGCTTCGCCGCGATGATGCTGTCGAGGAATTCCTTGCCCCAATCCGCATCAGTGGCGGCAAGGCTGTTTTCCACTGCCAAAACACCGTCCGCATGAACCTCGACACCGGCTGCGATCAAAGCCGTAATCAGATCGCGGCCCAGTGTTTCGGCGACGTCTTGATGGATCAACAGGCATTCAGCGGCGCCGCAGATACCGGTACGACGGGTCTTGGCGTTCAACACCACATCCAGTGTTTTCTGAGGATCAGCCGCTTTGTCGACATAGATATGCACGATCCCTTCGAGATGCGCGAAAACGGGCACGCGGGCCTCGCGCTGCACCAAGCCGACCAGACCCTTGCCGCCGCGCGGGACGATGACATCGACATAGTCGGTCATGGTCAGAAGTTCCTGAACCGCGGCGCGATCCCGCGTGGGCACGAGTTGTATGGCGTCCTCTGGCAGGTTCGCGGCTTTCAGCCCTTCGACAAGACAGGCGTGGATGGCAATTGAGGAATGAAAACTCTCGGATCCGCCGCGCAGTATCACAGCATTACCTGACTTCAGGCACAGCGCCCCTGCATCAGCGGTTACATTGGGGCGGCTTTCATAGATCACGCCGATCACACCTAAAGGTGTCCGCACACGCTGAATGTTGAGGCCCGATGGCATATCCCATTCTTCCAGGATTTCTCCGACAGGATCAGGTTGATCAGCCACGGTGCGCAATCCATCGACCATGCCCTGAACCCGCGATTCATCCAGCATCAGGCGATCCATCATCGCCGGGCTCAGTCCCTTGTCGCGGCCAAACTCAAGATCTTTCTTGTTGGCCTCGATGATCTGATCACGATTTGCCCAGACGGCATCAGCTGCGGCAATAAGCGCCGCGTGTTTGCGCTCGGCAGTGGCAAAGGCAAGGTCCTGAGACGCGGCTTTTGCGCGTTTTCCAAGATCGGCCATCAGCGCGGGAATAGTGTCGAAATCCTTCATCTCACGTGCCTTTCAAATCATCTGATGCGTCAGTCTATCAGTGGGTTCCATCACAAAGCCAGATCGTCTCGGTGCACCAGAACGGCGCGACCGGGATAGCCAAGCGTTGCTTCAATTTCCGAAGATCGCCGCCCCTTGATCGCGTCCGCCTCTTGCGCGGTATAGCGGCTAAGCCCTTGTGCGAGACGCCCGGCCTTGGTGTCCAGAATGGCCACCGGATCGCCGCGCCCAAATTCGCCAGCAACCGCGACAATCCCTGCGGGAAGCAGGCTTTTACCATTCGCCAGAGCCTTGGCCGCACCGTCGTCGATCACGATCTCTCCGCGTGGTTTCATGGCCGATATCCAGCGTTTGCGCGCGGCGTGCGGGTCCAGCGTTGCAGTGAACCAGGTGCTGTTGGCGCCATTGCTCAAAGATTTCAAAGGGTTCAGAGTCGAGCCTTCGGTAATCGCCATGGCGCAGCCCGCAGCGGTCGCCATTTTGGCCGCAAGCAGCTTGGTCTTCATTCCACCTTTTGACAGGCCCGATCCGGCATCGCCTGCCATCGCCTCAATTTCGGGCGTGATCTGATCAATGACGTCGTATCGCGTGGCTGATGCATCTTCGTTTGGATTTCCGGTATAGAACCCGTCTACATCCGACAGCAGGACCAATTGATCCGCCCCAACAGTCACCGCGATCTGGGCTGCCAGCCGGTCATTGTCACCATAGCGAATCTCGTCCGTCGCAACCGTGTCGTTTTCGTTGACGATTGGAACGACGCCAAGACCCAAAAGTGTTTCCAACGTAGCGCGTGAGTTCAGATAGCGTCTGCGATCTTCGCTGTCTTCCAGTGTGACCAGAACCTGCGCGGTTGTGATCCCGTAAGGTGTCAGGGCTTCTTCGTAGGCCCGCGCAAGGCGGATTTGCCCGACAGCAGCGGCGGCTTGTGATTGCTCTAGCAGCAGGGTGTCTGCGGAAAGACCCAAAACGCCACGACCCAAAGCGATGGACCCGGACGACACCAGTATAACGTCAGCCCCCTGCCCTTTGAGCCAGGTCACATCCTGCGCCAGCGAATGCAACCATTCGCCACGCAGCAGTCCGGTTTCGCGGTCCACCAGCAAGGCAGAGCCGATTTTGACCACCAAACGGCGGGCCTGTGTCAGGGCTGCCAAGGCTCAGCCTCCGCTGAAGGTTTCTGGCGTAACCGGTCCTCATCGATCTGAGCCCGCAAGGCCCGCAGAACTTCGGTAACGCCAAGGTGCGCGACGCCAGACATGGTCATAACGGGGCCGCCTACGGCCTCTTCCAATTGGGCTTTGGCCAGTGCGCGTTCCTCGTCATCCAGCGCATCAACTTTGTTGAGCACTGTGATCCGAGGTTTCTCCGCCAGCGCACCGCCATAGGCTTCAAGCTCTGTGATGATGGTCCGGTAGTCCTCGGCCACGGTTTCTGATGTACCATCCACCAGATGTAACAAGACGGCGCAGCGTTCGACATGGCCCAGAAAACGATCTCCGATCCCGCGCCCTTCATGCGCGCCTTCGATCAGGCCGGGAATGTCGGCGACGACAAATTCAACGTTATCAACCCCGACAACGCCCAGATTGGGGTGCAGAGTGGTAAACGGATAATCTGCGATCTTAGGGCGTGCATTTGAGGTCGCTGCCAGAAAGGTTGACTTGCCTGCGTTGGGCAGGCCTAGCAGACCAACGTCTGCGATCAGTTTCAGGCGCAACCAAATCGTGCGGTCGATCCCGGCCTGCCCCGGATTGGCGCGACGCGGGGCCTGATTGGTGGCCGATTTGAAGTGCAGGTTGCCAAAGCCGCCATTGCCGCCCTTGGCTAGCAGAAACCGTTGCCCAACCTCGGTCAGATCACAAATGACGGTCTCTTCGTCCTCGTCCAGAATCTCGGTGCCGACGGGCACGCGCAGAATGATGTCATCACCATCCTTACCGGTGCGCTGCTGACCACGGCCGGGCTGGCCGTTCTTGGCAAAGAAATGCTGCTGATAGCGGAAGTCGATCAGGGTGTTCAGCCCATCCACAACCTCGGCCCAAACAGACCCGCCTTTGCCACCGTCCCCACCATCGGGGCCGCCGTATTCGATGTATTTTTCGCGCCGGAAACTGACGCAGCCGTTACCTCCGGCCCCGGACCGGATGTAGACCTTTGCAAGATCGAGAAATTTCATGACTGTCCCCTACTGCAAAGGCCCCATCGGCCACAAGTCAGAGTTTTTTGCTATATGTCCAGGTGGGCACATTCGCGTCGCGCGCCACCGAATAGTTTTCTGCATCGCCAAGATACTGAAATCCGCAATGGGTCAGAACCCGCGCCGAGGCCGGATTGTCCTGAAACACGCTGGCAAACATGGTCGAGTTTTCCAGTGGGTTCGCAAGAACCAGCGCCTCGACCGCCGCCGATGCGACGCCCGTGTTCCAATAGACCGGCGCAACCCAATAGCCCACTTCGGACTGATTGCGATCCAGCTTTTCAAGCGAGATCAACCCGATCAGCTCTGGCCCGCCATCCTTGGTCGCATCCAGCGCCCAAACATCCTCGGTACGCTCATCCGACATCGAGCGCGTCACAAACGCCTCGACCGAACCCGGTGGGATCGGATGCGGGATTGACGTGGTCATACGCGCCACGCGCTCATCGCCTGCGTAATGTTCAATGAGACCCATATCCGACCGGCGCAAAGGGCGCAGATCGAACCGCTCGGTTTCGATGACCGGCTGATTTATTATTGTCTCAAGTTTCATGAGTGCGTTCCTCCTCCGAACAACACAAAAAGTACGGACGCAACAGTGACACTCGCTAACGTCCACATCAGATATTTTTCCGCAGGCCGACCTTCAACCGCATGGGCAATTCTATCCCCCGCAAATGTCCAGATTGGATGCAGAATCAGTTGGCAAAACAATAAACAGAGAGCGATAGTTAACGTTGCGTTAAAGCTGGACGTGCCTGCAGCGACAAAGCCGGTAAAGCCTGCAATGATCATCGCCCAAGCCTTTGGGTTAAGCGGGTGAACAATAAGTCCCGCCCAGAAGCCCGGTACCTGCTCGTCCGCTTCTCCCCGCGACAGCCTCAGATTGGCGATCTTCCATGCGAGCCAGAAAATATAAGCGGCTGAGGCATATTTCAGAACGGTAAACACCATCGGAGCCTGTTCGGCCACCTGCATCAATCCGAAACCAACCGGCCAGATGATCAACTGCTTGCCCAGAATGACGCCCGCAACAAACGGCAGCGCCGCCCGAAAACCATAGCGCGCACCCGTCCCTAACAGGACCATATTGGCTGGTCCCGGCGTGCCGACCTGACTGGCGGCAAAGATCAGGAAGCTGGTGGTCGCGACGGTCATTGCATCGCGCTCCAGTCTGCTCGTGTCAGTAGCACGTCCTTAATGATCACTTCTTCGTTGGTTGAACGCACCATCGCAGCGTGTTGTCCGACTGGTTTGAACCCGAGTTTGAACAAGACTGCCTTGGAGCGATCATTGCCAAGATGATACCCCGAAGTCAGTTTTTGTCGTTCGGACCGGAAAAACCGCGCAATCATCGCACGGCAAGCCTCGGTGACATAGCCCTGCCCCCAGGATCCTTTCTCGATCCAATATCCCAACTGGGAACCGGTCGAGATGCAGCCAATCAAGTCTTCGTCTTTTGTGATGGCAAAGGCATCGTGCTCAATAGATATCACCTTGATGAAATCTTCGGAATTTTCAGGGCGATAAGGATGCGGAACAACTGTCAACCAACGTACCACGTCCAGATCGTTCAACAGAGCAACCAAACGCGACGCGTCCTCGCGCCGGAACCGGCGCAAGATCAGACGTTCTGTTTTGATCACTTCGGTCATGAGACCGCTCCTAAAACGAGAAAGGGGACCGGTATTTCTACCGATCCCCTGATTTTTCAAACCTTTATGGGTTTCGGCTTACTCTGCGGCCTCCGCCACTGGCAGAACCGAAATAAAGGTGCGATTTTTGAGGCCTTTGTGGAACTTCACAGCGCCATCGACAGTTGCAAAGATGGTGTGATCTTTGCCCATGCCCACGCCTTCGCCCGGCCAAAACTTGGTGCCGCGCTGACGTACGATGATGTTGCCTGCGATGGCCGCCTGGCCACCATACAGTTTCACGCCAAGGCGACGACCCGCTGAGTCGCGACCGTTACGGGAGGAACCGCCAGCTTTCTTATGTGCCATTCTCTCTCTCCTTAGCCCTGAGCCAGCTCTTTGGCTTGCTCAACCCATTCGGGTTTCACTTTGACGGTGTCGATAGCAGCAATCTGCTCATCCGACAAGGCGGCCAGAGCGGCAAAGCTTTCGATACCGGCTTCTGCCAGCTTCTTGGCAGCGGCAGGGCCGACACCGTTCAGCTTTGTCAGATCGTCGGCCGCAGCCGCAGCGGCGGGTGCTTCTGCCTTGGCGGCAGCTTTCTTGGCAGGCTTTGCAGCAGGTGCTGCGGTGCCAGCCGGTGCCGAACCGGTTGCAGCTTTGATGCCCGACTTGTCAGCGCCCGACGACAGGATGTCGGTGATTTTGACCAGAGTCAGCTTCTGACGGTGGCCAACGGTACGCTTCGAGCTGTGCTTACGACGGCGCTTGACGAATTTGATGACCTTGTCACCTTTGATCTGTTCGATCACTTCGGCCTGTACGCCTGCGCCTTCAACGAAAGGTGCGCCAACAACCGGAGCGTCGCCGCCCAGCATCAGAACATCGTTGAATTGAACTTTTTCACCTGCGTCAGCAGCCAGTTTTTCAACACGGAGCACGTCGCCCGCCTGAACCTTGTACTGCTTGCCGCCAGTCTTGAGGACCGCAAACATGCGTCTTTCCTTTTCCAACCGCGTTCTGTGGTCCCCGTATGGGCGTTGCTGGCTTTCGCCACCTCGAACAGCGCGCCCTTTTCGGGCTGTGTGACGACCCAAGGGCAATGCCCGATGGATCAATAATAACGATACCCGGCGCGGAGATTCCGGCCGGGATGCGCGCTTATCCATAGAATGCTGGCGAAAGTCAACCGCTTTTGAGTTCAAAGATCCGATGCACTCATGGCACGTCCGACTGCTTCACCCAGACGATAAGAAATCGCATCGATCATCTCATCGAAACCACGGAAAAGGGCCTCGTTCAAAGCCCGTCCGGTTTCCGTCCGGGAAAAGGCGATATTCTCGCGCATTTGCGCTTCGCTCAGCGGTTGATAGGCCATCAATAGAAACGAGTAAATCCAGGCTTCGGTTTCTGCCGTTACCTCTTCGGTGTTGTCCAGCAGCTGGCTGAGCATAGAATCTGCATCCAATTGCACGCCGCGATTGTCTGACATACCTAAAAAGAAGTTGAGATCAGCGCTTAACGAACCGCGAACGTTCTGTTCGATCAGATCGTTGACCTGCACATACTCGTCTACAAGCTTGTAAAACGCAGTGTCGCGATCAGCTTGTCGGTAAATTTGGCGCGCGACCTCGTCGATCGCATCATCCATCATGGCCAAACGCGCAGAGTTTTCCAGCGAGACAATCGTCTGCCCCAGCTTGCTTTCGAAGAATAGCGCCGCCTGCTCGAGCTGCGCGTCGCTGAGGTTGTCATCCACGGATCGCGTCAGTTTTTCCCGCATCCAATCCGCGTCGTAAATTTCTTCGATTTGAGCCTGGAAATAGGTGCCCCCTGCGCCATCCAGCATGGCTTTGTCCAGTTCCCTGCCCTGTTCAAGCCCTTCCTGGCCCATAATCTCGACGATGTCGGTAACGTGCATGGCCCGCATTAACCTCTCGGCCCGCTCATCTGCGGCTACGGGAGTGATCCACAACCAAAGGCTGGTTAATATCGTGGCCAAAGGTTTCATCAAATGTCCTGAGCTGGCCGCAACTCGGCCATACGGGCCGCCAGTACCTCGAACCGCATCGCCATGATCTCGTACTGGATGGCGTTCAGCAACTCGTACACTTCCTGCATCAACGGTTGCTCCAGCGCGTCGACATAGGCATCGACATCCGCGTCCGAAAAATCCTTGTATGTATGCGCTGCACCCGCCAGCGCGGACAGTTGCAGTGACCGGCGCATCGCTGGTTCTTGCCGCTTCATCATCTCGCGCAACCCGTCTGCGTCCAGACGTAATTCGATGACACCCGAGGCGCTTGCAGCCAGCAAAAACCGCACCTGGATTTCCTGCAGCGCGCGCAGCGATGTACCGCTGGCATCAACCGCCCGATTCATACGTTTCAGGCTCTCAACACGTCCGGACCCGTCCTTGATCAGATCTGAGATAATCCTCTGTCCCTGCTCTTGCTTTGCAGCATCATCCTCATCCATATGAGCTGTGTTTTCGGCCTCGACCAATCGCTGGCCAAGGTCTGTGGCATAGAACTCCACCGCATGAGTCAGTGCCTCATCGCTCAGGGTTTCTTCCAGAATGGACACGGCCGTTTCGTGCATTTCACGGGTGTCGAACACTTCTTCTGTCAGTCGAGTCCAGTCTGCGCCGAACCCCTCGGGATCGACCCCTAACATAAGCGGTGCCGAAGCCGAGGCCAGCGCAATGCTTTCCAGCGCCACGTCAAATCCGGTGGTGGTCAAAAACGCCTCGATCCGGTCGCGGTTGGCAGCAGTTGGCGAGGTGGCCGACAAGCCGACAAAAACCAGAAACAGAAGTCCCTGCAGGATCAGGCGTGGTCGTGCGTAAATCATGCACCTTAGCCTAGGCGTTTTCCCACTGCTGGCAATGGAAAAACCCGGTATCCTGAAAATCGGGAATTTTCTGCTTGCACCGCTGCGCGTTCCTCACTAAATCCCGCTTCCACAGACCCCCGCGGAGAGGTGCCGGAGTGGTCGAACGGGGCGGTCTCGAAAACCGTTGTGGGTGCAAGCCCACCCAGGGTTCGAATCCCTGTCTCTCCGCCACTATTCACCAGATTTGTGCATCCGTCCTGCGAAGAATGGTGGCATTGGATGATGACCCGGCTATCGCACCCTCGATGAACCGCGGGATTTGTCAAGCTCCTCGTCTTGTCTGCCACCCAAGAAGGCTTAGACATGCAAACAGAATTGCCGCGAAGCAGACGATCGACGGACCAGCCGGGGTGTCGAACACATATGCCGCCCGCAACCCTGCGACGGCGGAAAACGAGCCAATCGCTGCTGCGATCAAAGCCATCGTTTCAGGAGATCTTGCCAGACTGCGTGCTGCAGCCGCCGGGATGATCAGCATCGCTGCAATCAGCAAAACGCCTACTACCTTGATCGCAACGGCTACGGTTACAGCAAGCGACAGAGTCAGGATCAATTGCTCGCGTTTAGGATCAAACCCGCTGGCATAGGCCAGTTCCTCGTTCAAGGTTGCTGTCAGTAACTGTGACCATCGCCATGCGATCAGGGCCACGACCAGCGCGGCTCCGCCCCAGATCACCAATAGATCCGAACGCGAGACGGCAAGGATATCACCGAAGAGATAGGCCATCAGATCGATCCGAACGCCTGACAGAAACGAGACCGCAACAAGACCGAATGCAAGCGCGGAATGGGCCAGAACGCCCAGCAGCGTATCCATAGCATAACCCCGCCCCGACAACAGCGTGACTGTCAGTGCCATGACAAGGGCTACGACCAAGGCACCGGCGAAAATGGACATTTTGAACGTCAGAGACAGCGCGACACCGAGAATCGCCGCATGAGCCGTGGCGTCCCCGAAATAGGCCATCCGGCGCCAGACGACGAAACATCCAAGCGGTGCGGCGGCTAATGCGACGCCTACGCCTGCCAGCGTCGCGCGGGTCATAAAGTCGTCAAACATTATTCTGCGGCTTCCTGAGAGTGATCACAGTGATCATGGTCATGATCGTGGTCATGACGATAAAGCGCCAGCGCGCCGCCGGTTCCTGATCCGAACAGCGCACGATATTCCGGGGCCGAGGCCACGACGGCCGGCGACCCTTCGCAACAGACATGGCCATTCAGGCAGATCACACGGTCAGAGGCACTCATGACCACATGCAGTTCGTGACTGATCATCAAAATGGCGCAACCGGTCTCGCGCCTTACATCTTCGATCTGACGATAAAACGATGCGGATCCGGGTTGATCCAGCCCTTGCGTAGCCTCGTCCAGCAGCAGAACGTCTGGGCGGTTGATAAGCGCGCGGGCAAGCAGCACGCGCTGAAACTGTCCACCCGACAACTGCGACATCTGACGCCTCAAAAGATCGGGAACGCCAGCAGTTTCAAGCGCTGCCACACAGTCGCGGCGCGGCACGTTATGGGTCAGACGCATAAAGCGTTCGACAGATATCGGCAAAGTCGGGTCGATATGCAGTTTTTGTGGGACGTAGCCGATTTTCAGGCCGGGTTTCAGAGACACCTGCCCCACCGATGGCTTTACCGCGCCGATGATCGCCCGCAACAAACTGGTTTTGCCTGATCCGTTCGGACCTACAATCGTAACAATCTCTCCGGGTTCGATATCCATGTTCACATGGTGCAATACGGTGTTGGCACCATAGCTCAGGCTAAGATTTTCGACGGTAACAAGGCTCATTTCTAGGACTTTTTCGTGCAATCGGGGCAGAGTCCTTCGGCTTCTACAACCGTTCGCTCAATCTCGAAACCTGCCGCGCGCGCGGCAGCTCCCAGTACGCCCTTTGCCGGGGTCGATTGCGCCTCGGCTACGGCGTCGCATTTCCGGCAAATCATGAAGGCGGGCGAATGTGTTGCACCCGGGTGGGAACAGGCGACAAAGGCATTCAACCGCTCGATCTTGTGCACAAAGCCGTTTGCCACAAGGAAATCCAGAGCACGATAGGCCACCGGAGGTTGCGAGCCAAAACCTTCGTCCCGCAGCCTGTCGAGGATGGCATAGGCCCCAAGCGCCCGGTGTTCCTGCAGCAACATTTCCAGAACTTTGCGCCGAACAGGTGTCAGGCGCAGTCCGTTTTCCTTGCACCGGGCCTCAGCCGTTACCAGTGCAGTTTCGACGCAATTTTCATGGTCGTGTTCCTGGAAGCCGACAGGGGCCGCATCCGCGACCGGATTGGGCTGAGTCTCACTTGTCATGTTATTCCATATCATATATGCCGCTCGTAACGTTATAAAATCACACAGAGGGTCCGATGTCCAGAAAGCTTCTTCCACTATCGATTTCTGCAGCGCTCATGGGGGGAACAGCCATGGCTGAAGTTCCCAGTGTGGCGGTGGACATTGCGCCGGTTCATTCACTGGTGGTGCAGGTCATGGAAGGTGTCGGAACGCCTGATCTGATCGTGCAACCGGGCGCTTCGCCGCATGAATACAACCTGCGCCCGTCCGAGGCCGCCGCGCTGCAGAAGGCCGATCTGGTGTTCTGGATCGGCAAGGATCTGACACCGTGGATGGAAAGCGCCGTCGAAAATCTTGCCGATGGCGCTACGGTCACATCATTGCTTGAGGCGGATGGAACCGTTCTGCTGGATTTCCGCGAAGGGGCTTTGTTCGAAGCACACGACCACGATGATCATGGTGACGAGCATGACGATCACAAACATGACGAAGACCACGCTCATTCCGACGAACATGACCACGATGATCATGACAAACATGATGATCACGATCATGAAGACCATGCGGATCATGATGATCATGACAACGACGCCCATGCGCATGATGAACATGATCCCCATGCGTGGCTTTCCCCTGCGAACGCTGAAATCTGGCTGAACGTAATTGCCGCGCAACTGTCGGCGGCGGACCCTGACAACGCGGGTTCTTATTTTGCGAATGCGGCAGCGGCGCGCGAAAACTTGGCCGCTCTGTCTGCCGAAGTGTCCGAGATTCTGGAACCGGTGCGCGGCGGCAGCTTCATGGTGTTCCACGATGCCTATCAGTATTTCGAGGATGCATATGGCTTCCCGGCTTCGGGTGCGATTTCCCTAAGCGACGCAACAGACCCCAGCCCGGCGCGGATCGCTGAGGTTCAGGGCCGTATCCGCGAAGAAGGCATCGATTGCGTATTGGCTGAACCGCAATTCAACGCCGGAATTGTTGCAACCGTTCTGGATGGCACCGACGCCAATACCGGCGTGATCGATCCGCTTGGCTCGGGTCTGGAACCGGGGGCCGAACTTTATCCGCAGGTAATCCGGAACATGGCTCAAACACTGGCCGAGTGCCTTTAAACTGCATTAAGTTTCGATGAAAGCGGGGGCCGGTATTACCGGCCTCTGCCCAGCTTGGACACCGATAAAATCTCAGCATTTCGATCCTTTTTTTGTTTCTGATGCACAAACCGGCGTGAACCCGCCGCCCAGGCACGTCTTGATCAGCGTGGTGTGGCTCAAATCTGTTAAATGACCGGAACTTCGTGGTTTTCCCCTTTGCGGTTTGGGCGATGTGGCCCATCTCGGTGGCATCACTATTTCAAAGGAGACGCTCATGTCCCGTATCATACTTATCGTAGTCATCGCGCTGGCGGGTGCCGGTGCATATTACTATATAACCAAGCCTGAACCGACCCCTTCCGAGCAATTGGAGTCTGCCGCACAAGATGCAGGCGACGCTGTCAGCGAAGCAGCAAGCGCCGTGCAAGAGGCGGCAAGCGATGCAGCCGGGGCCGTCGCGGAGCAGGCGTCAGACGCCGCCTCGTCTTTGACCGAGCAAGCCGCCGATGCGGCCTCATCTGTGTCCGAACAAGCCAACGAAGTTGCGTCACAGGCCGGAGACCAGGTCGCTTCGCTGGTTGATCAGGGTCAGGATCTGTTCAATTCATGGATTGCCGAGGGCAAGCTGACGGCCCAGAATTTCGACTATGACGGCATGGTCGCAGCGGTACAAGAAAGCACCCTGACCGAAACAATCAAAGAGCAGGCCGTTACCATTCTGGATGAAATCAAAGCTTCTCCGGAACTTGTGGTTCAAAAAGTTCAGGAACTGCGGACACTGCTGACGCAGCAATAAGTTCGCACGGGCCGATCCCTTAGTGGGTCGGCCCGTTTCGTGACGTCAGCCCCCTGCCCGATTGACGGCTGATCCTGCTTTTGCTTGATTATCAAAAAGAAAATGCGCTCAACACTTTCTTGCCCGGGCCTGAGTTCCGGCCTCAGGACTTGGTGAGCATTCTGAACGGGTGAGAAAATGACGGATTTACCAGCAACGATGTTCGCTCTCCTTCAAACGCAGGACGGATATTCTGCCTCGGCCTCGGGGCCTTTGTTGGACGATGCGGGCGAATGGCTGACCGAGGCTGAAATACCTGTGCCCTCACCCGGGCCCGGAGAAGTTTTGATCCGTCTCAGGGCAGCGTCGGTCAATCCATCGGACATTCACTTTATCAAGGGCGAATACGGCCAGCCCCGGGTCAAGGGGGCTCCTGCGGGCTTTGAAGGCTGTGGCGATGTGGTCAGCACTGGCACGGGCGCCGAGGCACTGCAGGATCAGAGGGTCGCCTTTGTCGCCACGGGCGCATGGGCGGAATACGTGGTCACGCAGGCGCAAATGTGCATCCCGCTAAGGCCCGATATCAATGACGACGATGGAGCGGCTCAAATCGTGAACCCACTGACCGCGATGGCCATGGTTGATGTCGCGCGTTCAGATGGGGATGCGTTTGTCGTCTCAGCCGCCACAAGTCAGTTGGGCAAACTGATGTGCAGCCTGGGACGTGATCTTGGATTGAAGCCGATTGCTTTGGTACGACGCGGCGAAATGGTTGAGCCGCTAAAAGAGCTGGGTGCGGCCGAAGTGCTGGTGACAACTGACGGGGACGTCGGGCAACGCTTTGCTGCGGTCAGTGCCGAGTTGAAACCACGCGTTTTTCTGGATGCTGTCGCCGACCAACTTTCTGAGCGGATTTTCTGTTCGATGCCAAAACGTGCCCGTTGGATCATCTATGGAAAGCTCAGCAACGACCTGCCCAAGCTAACCCAGACAGGGCAATTGATCTTTATGGGGAAACGCATCGAAGGCTTCTGGCTGACGAACTGGATGATGACAACGCCGCCTGCCGATCAGATGCGCGTCGTCGCCGAGGTTCAGGCGCGATTTGCGGATGGACGCTGGAAAACCGACGTATCGGAACGGCTTGCGCTGCGGGATGTGATCCCAAGTCTGGCGGATGCCCTGAAAAAGAGTGACGGCAAGGTCATTCTCACGCCATAGTAGAAGGACGCCGGACCAAGGTCAGGCGACGATCAAGCCGGATTAGCCGGCGATGGGAGGGAGAGTTTGGATAACGCTCAGCTGCTGATCAGCGGGCTGGCGAATGGCTGTGTGTACGGCCTGATCGCGCTTGGATTTGTGTTGATCTACAAAGCAACCGAGGCCGTGAACTTTGCTCAGGGTGATTTCATGATGCTGGGTGCCTTTGTCACCATCGGGCTGACGAACACCGAGTATATGGGGCTTCCTTTTTGGCTGGCCTTGCCAATATCACTGGGGATCATGGGGGGGATCGGATATCTGGTAGATCGGCTGATCATCCGCAGATTATTCGGCGAAAGTCAGACGGCGGTTGTCATTCTGACTATCGCTTTAGGCTTTGTAATCCGCTTCTTCGCCGGATTGATCTGGGGGCATGAACCTCAAACACTGCAAAATCCGCTGGCTGGCAAGGACATCCGCTTTGGCGGGCTGGTTCTTGGGATGGAAGATGTCGCAGTTATCGTGGTCACAATCCTTCTGACCTGGGGGCTGTATGTGTTCTTCAGTCGAACAAAGCTCGGTCTCGCGATGCAGGGAGCCTCGCAAAACCAGTTGGCTGCTTACTACATGGGTATCCCGGTCAAACGGGTCCAAAGCTTTATCTGGGCGTTGGCTGGCGTTGTCGCAGGCATTGCCGGCATTCTGTTTGCCGCCAAAGGTTCGGTCGACCCAACAACGGGGCTATTGGGCATCAAGGCCTTCGCCGCCGCCGTCATCGGAGGGTTTGGCAGCCTGCCCGGCGCACTGGCCGGAGGGCTGATCGTAGGCGTGATCGAACCCTTTGCAAGCCGGTATATCGCAGCGGGCTACAGCCAGATCGCACCCTATGCCCTGCTGCTGGCCGTTTTGATCTTTCGCCCTCATGGGTTGTTCAGTCAGGTTCGGGTCAAGAAGGTCTGATAAGTCATGAGAATCGTGTTCAAAACCGACTATATGCAGGACATTCGACCCTGGAAGGACACCTACCAGCTTTACCTATATCTCATCCTGCTGGCCGTGGTCTTTGCCGCGCCGTGGTGGCTGGATGACTTTTATCTGGGCGAACTGACCAACGTTCTGATCTGGGCCATCGCAGGGCTTGGCCTCATGCTGTTGACCGGTCACACCGGTCAGGTCAGTTTGGGACATGCGGCCTTTCTAGCGTTTGGTTGCTATGCCAACGTTGCACTGATCGAGGCCGGAGTGCCCTTTCTGATCGCCTTCCCGCTGGCGGGCGTTTTGACAGGTATTGCCGGGGTGACAGTCGCCATCCCAGCGTTGAGACTGCACGGCATCTATCTGGCGATCTTCACATTGGCACTGTCGGTCCTGATGGACGACATCATTGTTCTGGCCGAACCAATTACCGGAGGTGTCGCCGGTAAGTACATGGGTGGAATAGAGATTTTCGGCCATCTTGTTGACCGCTGGGGAACGCCGGCACAGTTCTTTTGGCTTGTTCTCGGGGTCGCCGTGCTGGTGACGCTGGGCTATATCAACCTGCTGCGCGCGTCTTTGGGCCGCAGCTTTATTGCGATCCGCGATTCAGAAGTGTCTGCGCAAGCGATGGGAGTGGACATTGCCCGAACCAAAATGATCTCATTCGCGCTGTCTTGCGCGATCACGGGATGGGCAGGCGCTTTGATGGGACTTTATGCCGGGGCATTCAACAATGAAACGTTCAGCGTTCTGATTTCGATCCAGCTGTTGATGATGATTGTGATCGGCGGTTTGGGCTCAATCCATGGTGCATTTCTGGGGGCCATTGTGATCGGCTTCCTGCCCCAATTTCTTTCAATTTCAAAGGAATACGCTGGGGCATTGTTTGGCGGCAATACCGTTGCCATTCCCGGGCTGGAGTTTGGTATCTTCGGCATGATCCTCATCGGTTTCATCCTGCTGGAACCGATGGGCATGTACGGACGCTGGTTGAAAATCCGAACCTGGTTCGAACTGTTCCCCTTCTACCGTAAAGACATGTTCAAGCGCCAGAAATCCTATCTCAAGACGGAGCGTCTGAGATGAGTTTGCTGGAGTTTGAAAACGTCACCCTTAAATTCGGCGGGCTAACGGCGGTCGACAATCTGTCATTCGAAGTTCAGGAGGGCGAGGTTTTTGCGATCGTTGGCCCCAATGGCGCTGGAAAGTCGACAGTTTTCAATCTGATATCGCGATTTTATGATCCATTCGCTGGCTCTATACGTTTCGATGGGCATGATCTGTTGCAGGTCAAACCATCCGGAGTTGCAGCCTACGGTGTCGCACGAACATTCCAGAATATCGAACTGTTTGAACACGCCACCGTTCTTCAGAACCTGCTCGTTGGACGGCATCGACATCGCCGAACCCACGTGTTGTCGGAAATCCTGTTCTTGCCGTCTGCACGGCGGCAGGAGTTGGAAAACCGCGAGAAGGTTGAAGAAGTCATCGACTTTCTCGATTTGCAGCCGTTTCGCGACAAGATGATCTCGGGGTTGCCCTACGGCGTCCGTAAGGTGGTCGAAGTTGCGCGGGCGCTGGCCACTGACCCCAAGTTCCTGTTGCTTGACGAACCGGCCTCGGGCCTGTCGGTCGAGGAAACGGCAGATATGCGGTGGTGGATCGACGATATCAGACGGCAGATGGGTATCACGGTTCTGATGGTAGAACACGATATGGGTCTGGTCTCGGGCGTGTCTGATCGGGTCTTGGCAATGGCAGATGGTGCAAAGCTGGCGCTTGGTACCCCGGCACAGGTGCAATCGCACCCGGCAGTGGTTGAAGCCTATTTGGGGAAAGCCTCATGAGCGAACCCATCTTGAGCATTCGCAATGTCGAAAGCTTCTATGGGCCCATCATGGCAATTCGCGGCGTTTCTTTGGATGTTCACCCCGGCCAGATCGTTTCAATCCTGGGTGCGAACGGTGCGGGGAAAACGACCCTCATGAAAACCGTTTCCGGTGTTATGGACCCGGAAAAAGGGCGCATCACGTTTGAAGGCAATGACATTCAGGGCTCGGAACCTCATAAGGTTGTTCAAAGAGGTATCATTCACGTACCCGAAGGGCGGGAAGTGTTCCCGCTTATGACGGTTGATGAAAACCTGAGCCTCGGCGCCTATAGTCTTTCGGATAAAGGACAAATCGATCATGATCGTGATCTGGTTTTTTCCTATTTTCCCATCCTGAAAGACCGCCGCAACCAAGAGGCTGGAACTCTGTCCGGTGGTCAACAACAGATGTTGGCGATCGGACGGGGCCTGATGGCAAACCCCAAAATTATGCTATTGGATGAGCCGTCTTTGGGCCTTTCCCCTTTGCTGGTCCAAGAGATCTTCGGCATTCTGCAACGTCTGAATGACGAACAGAACATGACCATGATGTTGGTCGAGCAGAACGCTAATGCAGCGTTGGAACTGGCCCACCATGGCTATGTGATGGAGGTTGGGCGCATAGTGATGGACGGCCCGGCGGATGTGTTGATGCAATCGGAAGACATCCGGAATTTCTATCTTGGCGTGCAAGAGGAAGGCGCGCGTGAAACCCGGCGCTGGAAACGAAAGAAGACGTGGAGATGAGCCAGATGGATTCCAGCGCCCTGCCCGCTCAGACCATGATCAATGGCGTTCAGTTCAATGCAACACCTGGCCAGCGGCCTTTGCGCGTCGATGGGTGCATCACCCTTGGCGAATTGTTTCAGAAACGATGCGCTGAATTGCAAGACCGCACGGCGCATCGGGAAAAAGACCTGGGGATCTGGAAATCCTATTCCTGGTCCGACTATTGGCAGCACGCCAAATGGATTGGCCTTGCCCTGCGTAAACTGGGACTAAAGCGCGGAGAAGTCGTTTCGATCCTGTCCGAGGATCGCAAGGAATGGGCCTGGTTCGACATGGGTATTCAGGGTGTTGGTGGCATAGCCTCGGGCGTCTACACCACCGATTCCGCTAGTCAGCTGCAGTATCTCGTTTCCGACAGCGACAGCCGCTTTCTGATTGTCGAGAATGAAGAGCAGTTGGACAAGTTTTTTGAGATCGAGGATCACGTACCCGGTCTGCTCAAGGTCATTATCCTTGAGGATGAAGGGCTGCACGATCTGGATCATCCGCGCTGCATGATGATCGACGAATTGTACGCGATGGGTCAGCAAGCCGAAGCAGAAGCCCCCGACATGTTTGAATCCGAAATCGCCCTGACCTCTCCGCAGGATACCGCGATTTTGGTCTACACCTCCGGTACCACAGGCAAGCCAAAGGGCGCGATGTTGAGCAATGAAAACATCCTTGCCGCGATCGAGGCCGGGGCGCGCGCTCTGCCTGCGCTGGCGACCGACGAGCAGCTTTGCTTTCTGCCGCTATGTCATATTCTTGAGCGTGATGTTTCGATCTATTACCCACTGGCGGCACGCTGCACGGTGAATTTTGCCGAAAGCCCTGAAACGGTCTTTGCCAATCTGCAAGAGGTGTCCCCGGCGACCTTTACGGCCGTGCCTCGGGTCTGGGAAAAGATCTACTCGCAGGTGCAGTTCTTGGCGCAAGAGGCGACGCCCATTGGACGCATTGCCTTTTCTCGTGCACTGAATGCAGGGTTTCAACGCGCCGAATATGCAATGAATAACAAAACGGTACCGCCGATACTTGCAGCGCGATTCTGGCTTTGGGACCGATTGGTTCTACGCAATCTGCGCCGTATGCTTGGGCTGGATCGACTGTATCGAGGTGGTTCGGGCGCGGCACCTATCTCGCCCGATTTACTGAAATGGTACTGGTCGATTGGCGTGCCGCTGATCGAAGGGTTCGGGATGACGGAAACCTCGGGTATCGCGGCGTTGAACACGTTGGATGCAAACAAGGCTGGAACCATCGGCAAACCTGTGCCGGGAAACGATATCCGGATCGCGGATGATGGGGAAATTCAGGTGAAAGGTCTGAACGTCTTTCAGGGCTATTGGCGCAACAACGCCAAAACGGCGGAGAGTTTTACCGCCGATGGCTGGCTGCGGACCGGAGATATGGGCGAAATCGATGAAGACGGTTTCGTCACAATCACGGGGCGTTTGAAGGATGTTATCATCACCGCAGGTGGGAAAAACGTTACGCCCGCTGAAATCGAAAGCCAGTTGAAATTCAGCCGCTACATCTCGGATGCGGTGATTGTCGGGGACAACCGCAAGTTTCTGACCGCGCTGATTATGATTGATCAGGAAAATGTCGAGAAGTTTGCGCAAGGTAGGAAAGTACCCTTTTCGAATTTTGCATCCCTATGCGCCGCGCAAGAGATCAAAGACCTGATCGCAGCGGAAGTCGCTGCCGCGAACAAGCAATTTGCGCGGGTGGAACAGATCAAGGATTTTCGACTGATCGACGTGTTGTTGACCGCAGAAGACGAAGAGCTGACGGCGACTATGAAGCTGAAACGCGGGCTGGTAGAACAAAAACACACGCATCTCATTGAAGATATGTACAATTAGAAAAGGATCATAGGGAGGAGAAAGATGAGCAACGTGATCAGACGGCTTTTGGCCGCCAGCGTTTTGACAGCATCTGCGACACTAACAAATGCGCAGACCCAAGGCGTCACGGACGATGAAATCGTCATCGGTTCTGTTAACGATCTAAGCGGGATCTTCGCAGCCGTTGGCGTACCAGCAACCAAGGGCGCGAACGTGGTGTTTGACCGTGTGAATGCCGAAGGTGGCGTGCATGGGCGCAAGATCCGCTATGTGGTCGAAGACAACGGTTATCAGATGCCACGCGCAATGCAGGGCTATAACAAGCTGCTGAACCGCGACAAGGTCTTTGCCATGTTGCAGTCTTTGGGCACGCCGATGAACGTTGCGGGGTTCAAGCTTTTGGACCCAAAGGGCATTCCAAATGTAGCCCCTCTGACTGCGGCACGGCAAATGCTGCAAGAGCCGATGAAGAACAAGTTCACCTCGTTCTCGACCTATTATGATCAGGCACGCGTGGGTGTGAAGTATTTGGCCGGAGAGTTCGGTTCGCAAACCGTCTGTTCGATGTATCTGCCCACCGATTTCGGCGAAGAGATTCTGGAAGGCACCAAGGCCGGTGCAGAAGAGGCTGGGATCAACTTTGGCGCAGAAACCACTCATAAACCTGACGAAACAGATTTTGTGGGTTCGCTGAGCAAGCTCAAGGAAGAAGGGTGCGACATCGTCTCAATCGCTTTGGGTGTGAGACAGGCCATTACTGTTGTTGGGACGGCCAAAAAAATGGGCCTGACCGACATGAAGTTCCTTGGAACATCGGCCAGTTTTCTGACCGTTGTCGCCCAGGTGCCCGGCGGTGTGACTGACGGATTCTATGCAGCCGCGTCCTGGCTGGACCTTTGGGCACGCGCCGAAGATCCCGCGCCTGCAGCCTTCATAGCGGAATACAAAGAAGCCACCGGAGAAGATCCTGTGGGCTTCGCGATGCTGGGCTATTCTGCCGCAGAAATGATGGTAAAGGCGCTTGAGGCTGCAGGCCCCGACCTTACCCATGACAGCTTCATCGCTGCAATGGAATCTCTGGATTACATGGACGAGCTGGTCGGCAATCACATCACCTATGGGCCGGACGACCATCAGGGTGCAGATACTGTTTTCGTCAGCGTTGTCGAGAACGGTGCCTGGAACCTAGTCTACGAAGAGTAAGAAAAACGAAAAAGGGCTCGCAAGTGCGAGCCCTTTGAAGATCGTATTCCGTCACGATTAACGCTTCGAGAACTGGAACGAACGACGCGCTTTGCGCTTACCGTATTTCTTACGTTCCACAACGCGGCTGTCGCGGGTCAGGAAGCCAGCGGCTTTCAGGGCACCACGCAGCGACGGATCGTAGAGTTGCAGCGCTTTCGAAATGCCGTGCTTGACCGCACCGGCCTGACCGGTCAGGCCACCGCCTTTGACGGTTGCAACAACGTCAAACTCACCTTCAACGCCCGCAACCTGGAACGGCTGGCGCAGGATCAGCTGCAGAACGGGACGTGCGAAATACTTGTCCTGATCCTTGCCGTTTACGGTGACTTTGCCGGAACCCGGCTTGATCCAAACGCGGGCGACAGCGTCTTTACGCTTGCCGGTGGCGTAGGAGCGACCCAGTTCGTCACGGACGGGTTCGCGCGCAACGACTTCCTCAGTCACGGTTTCAACGCCTGCGACGGCGCTCAGCTCTTCGAGAGTATTGATCTGATCAGCCATCGGTCATTAGCTCCGGGTGTTTTTCTTGTTCATGGACTTCACGTCCAGAACTTCGGGCGCTTGCGCCTCGTGGGGATGCTCGGCACCGGCGTAAACGCGCAGGTTGGTCATCTGCTGACGCGCCAGACGGTTGCCCGGCAGCATGCGCTTGACCGCTTGGGTCACAACGCGCTCCGGGTGTGCACCTTCCAGGATCTGCTGCTTGGTGCGCGACTTGATGCCGCCCGGGTGGCCAGTGTGCCAGTAGAAGTTTTCTTCGCGCTTCTTGCCGGTCATCTGGATTTTGTCAGCGTTGATGACGATGACATTGTCGCCCATGTCCATGTTCGGGGTGAACGACGCTTTGTGCTTGCCACGCAGGCGCATGGCGACGATCGAGGCAAGACGGCCCAGAACAACGCCCTCGGCGTCGATCAGGATCCATTTCTTGTCGATGTCTGCAGGTGTTGCAGAAAAGGTTTTCATGGCAGGATAGTCCTGTTTGATGTGAAAGACCGCCCCAACGAGGCGGCCCGAATTCGATGGAGCGTATTTAGAGGCAGCCGTGATGCGCGTCAAGCGCATGAAAGTGAAATAATATCTGCAATAACAACGCTTTACAAAATAGGTATTATTTTACCCCAAGTATTTCGACCCTTTCAAACGCGTATCGCATAAATCCGCTATACTGAAGGAACATTTCGTACCGGACGGAGCGTGGATCAATGACGTGGCACAACACCATCGCCAATTATGGCGCGGCCTGGCAAGAGCGTGATGCAGACAAACGACTTGAACTCTTGGATAGTTGTTTTGCCAAAGACGGGCGCTATGTCGATCCAACGGCGGATGTGACAGGTCGCAAGGAGCTGAGTGAACATATCGGTGAAGTATTGAAAGGCTCGGATGGTAAAGTTGAACTGACCAGTAAGCCATCCAATCATCACGATGTCATTCACTTCACCTGGCACATGGTTGGCCCGGAAGGTAGCGTCTATGTTGCAGGCCATGACTTTGTTCGCTTAGATGCTGAGGGAAAAATCTCTCATCTGGCCGGATTTTTCGGCGACCCTGAGGCTTTGAGTTAACGGGTCAGACGCTGATTTGCTCTGGCGGATTGTCCAGCAATGCGCGCAGCCTTTGCATGGCATCCTCAAACCGGTCCAACGATACGTGCCCGTTCATCGCGATGCGCACAGCATTGGGTGCGCGCCCGTCACGCAGGGCAAACTCATCTGCGGATCGCAATTGAATCCCTTCGCGCTCGGCGGCACGGCTAAAGGCAGCGGCGCGCCAGCCAGATGGCAGGCTGAGCCATACAAATGGAACATCCGGCGCCCAGTTGAGTTCAAACCCACCAAGCGCGTTAACCGCCACCTGCACGTATTCGCGCATTCGCGCTCGGACATCGCGCGTCACCTGCCGGGTTCGGGGGTCGGTCAAGAGCAACCGGGTCAGTTCCGCCAGCGGTTGCGCAAGACCGAAATACCCATATTCGGCGGATCGGCGCAAATCGACGCTGCGTTCGCGCGGAGCAATAGCGAACCCAACACGCAGCGCAGGCGTCAGGATTTTGGAGATTGAGGACACGTGCCAGCCCCGCTCGGGTGCAAGCGCGCGAAAGCTGGGCTCGCGTGCGTCACCGATGCGGTAACAATCGTCTTCGATGATTTGCAGATCAAAACGCCGGGCAACTTCGACGATCTCTTTTCTGCGCTCCAGCGGTGTGTGCATTCCGGTTGGGTTCTGCACTTCGGGCGAGACACAAATGGCTTGTGCCGGTGTCTGGCGCAGAACATGCTCCATCGCCATCGGATCTACGCCCCAACTGTCCATCTTGATGCCAATCACCTCGGCGCGCATCAGCTCGCCAGCACGGCGAAACCCGGCATATGACAGGTCTTCAACCAGTACGACGGGCTTTGGGCCGCGTAGGATGGTTTGAAACACCAGACACAGCCCGTTCTGGCCCCCATGGGTCAACACAATATCGTCATGGGTCACATGGCCAAGGGGCAGATCAGACAACCAATCGACAACAGATTGCCGCATCGGTCTATAGGCGTCGCGGGTTGGGTAATTCATGAACAGGCCGGGATCGCATTGAGACACCTTTGTCAGGCATTCCCGGATCAACGCCACCTGCCCCACATCCGGTAATCGCGGACTGAACAGACTGACATTGGCATTGCGCGCGTCTTCCTTCAGGTGAAGTTGCCGCGCCCATACGTCATCCAGTATCGGCGATTTCGGCGGGGCGACGAATGTACCACGCCCGACCTCGGCCTGTAACAACCCTTCATCCGTTAGAATCGTATAAGCCCGCGCTACTGTCCCTGGTGTGATTTGTAACCGATACGCCAGTTCACGGACCGGAGGCAGTTTTGTGCCGACCTCCAGCAGCTTGTTATCAATTGCTTTTCGGATCGTATCGGCGACCAGAGTGTACTTTGGCCCCTTTGATTTCGGCAGCGCCTCTGGCCAAATTGTATCCATTACAATTCTTCCTTTGATTTTGACACAATCCAGAATGTATCAATCATATGTACCGAACATCTATGCTTTGTGTCAATACAATTTGAAAGGATACCCAAGATGACACGCGCAACGCACACACCCGCCCTGATCTTGCTGACCGACAGTCCCCGGCTGCCGCTGATCGCAGCGCTGGCCGTGCAGTTTGCCGCGACGGTCACAAAATGGGAACAACGCCGCCGCAGTCGCCTGAACCTTGGCAAGCTGGATGATCACTTGCTGCGCGACGTCGGATTGACGCGGTATCAGGCCCGCAAAGAGGCGAACCGCCAGTTCTGGATGAATTGAGTTATCCCCAGTCCCATTTTATGGGACCTCTTCCCTGGCCGGGGCTTGTCCCCGGCCCTTTTTTATCCAAACTTCGCAGCAGCCGATCCATCAGGCGGAATCGAATAGGTCATGCTGGCGCGGGCAACCGGCTCGGCAGATCCTTCGGAATACATAAGGACATCCCCCACTGCCAGACTGCGCCCGAGTTTCAGCAAGCTGCATTTGGCTATCATGTCCCGACCTCCGACAGGTTTGCGCAGAAAATCCATCGAGCTGCTGGTGGTTACGGCCAACGATTGCCGCCCTTTCCTCGCAAGTACCAAGGCGTAGACACTTACATCAGCCAGCCCGAACATGGATGGGCCTGAAACAGTTCCGCCCGGTCGCAGGTGACGATCGGCCACGACAAGACGCATGGTGATCGTAGTCTCGGTCAAATCCTCAACCACGAAATCCTTGTGAACCTGCGGGAAAACCTGCGCCATATAGTCAGATAATTCTTTTTTGTTCAGCGCCAATGACATGCTTTCCCTCCTTGCCGTGCCGCCCTAGAGTTGGCGAACACTTTGGGGGAGGGCAAGATGGCAATTCTGGAACGTAACGACACTGGCGCGATCGCGCGGCTGATCATGAACGCGCCCGAGCGGCTGAATGCCCTGAGCGATGAGATGCTTGCAGCGCTGCAGTCCGAGTTTGATGCCTTGCGTGAAGATCAGACAATCCGAGTTGTGATCCTTTCCGGCGCGGGCAAAGCCTTTTGCGCAGGTCATGATCTAAAGCAGATGACTGCGGGCCGTCAGGCCGAAGACGGCGGTCTGGCCTATTTCCAGTACCTTTTTGACCGTTGCGCCAGAATGATGATGTCGATCCAGTCCCTGCCCCAGCCGGTCGTCGCACAGACACACGGTATCGCGACCGCTGCAGGATGCCAGTTAGTTGCCACATGTGATCTGGCGGTCGCGGCAGAAGGTACCCGGTTCGGTGTAAACGGTGTCAACATCGGACTTTTCTGCTCGACCCCGATGGTAGCGCTCAGCCGTAACATCCCGCGGAAACAGGCGTTCGAAATGCTGACGACCGGCGATTTCATATCTGCAGAGCGCGCGGTTGATTTGGGCCTGATTAACCGTGTTGTCCCGGAAATGCTGTTGGAGCACGAAACAAACGCGCTGGCTGAACAGCTGGCCGAAAAGTTGGGATCAGCTGTAAAGATCGGAAAAGAGGCGTTTTATCAGCAACTTCAGATGCCAACGGAGCAGGCTTATTCCTATGCCGCCGAGGTAATGGCGCAGAATATGCTGCATCGGGATACCGAGGAAGGAATTAACGCCTTTATCGAAAAACGCCCCCCAAATTGGCAGCAATAACGCAATTGTTTGACACAATTTTACCGACTGTTCGCAATTTTTCACTTTTCAAATGGGCGACACTGTGGCAATGGTGGGTCAAGGCCGTGGCCTGAAGAACACTTTTGGGTCGCCGTGGGCGGAAGGTCCCTCCAAGCTGGTTTCTCTCACCGGCGCAGACATTCCCGCAGCGGCGACCCCAAGACTTTCCCTCTAAGATAGCAGCAAATCACGCGTTGCGCATGTGTATGCAGTGCCCTATGTGGCTGGTCATGACACACAAATTGCATATCGTGGGCGGCGGCATGGCCGGGTCCGAGGCTGCCTGGCAGGCTGCAGAAATGGGCGTGGATGTCGTTATCCATGAAATGCGGCCCAAAGTGGGCACATTTGCCCACCAGACCGGCAATCTGGCCGAGATGGTATGTTCAAATTCGTTCCGTTCCGATGACGACGAACAAAACGCTGTCGGTCTGCTGCACTGGGAAATGCGAGCGGCCAATGGTTTGATCATGTCCACGGCGGATGCACACCGACTGCCGGCTGGTGGGGCGCTGGCGGTCGACCGCGATCCTTTTGCCGAATCCGTCACCTCAAAACTGCGAGCACACCCACGCGTTTCCGTCACCTCAGAAGAGGTAACCGCCCTGCCCGATGACGGCCACTGGATCTTTGCCACGGGCCCGCTGACCTCGCCCGATTTAGGGGCTGCGATCCAATCCGAAACCGGCGCAGAAGCCTTGGCTTTCTTCGATGCAATCGCACCAATTGTCTATGCCGATAGCATCGATATGAGTCAGGCTTGGATGCAATCGCGCTATGACAAGGGCGAGACCGAGGAAGAGCGGACCGCCTATCTCAACTGCCCGATGGATCGCGATCAATACGAGGCATTCATTGATGCCCTGCTGGCAGCTGATAAGACCGAATTCCACGAAGGTGAGACCGCAGGCTATTTTGACGGTTGTCTTCCTATCGAGATCATGGCCGAGCGCGGGCGCGAAACATTGCGTCACGGGCCAATGAAACCCGTTGGACTGACCAACCCTCATCAACCAGACATCAAACCCCATGCAGTTGTGCAATTGCGCCGGGACAATGCGCTTGGCACGCTGTTCAACATCGTGGGCTTCCAGACCAAGATGAAGTATGGGGCGCAGACAGATGTGTTCCGGATGATCCCGGGTCTGAAAAATGCCAGCTTTGCGCGATTGGGTGGTATTCATCGCAATACGTTCATCAACTCGCCAACGCTTCTGGATGCGCAGATGCGCTTGAAATCGCGCCCAAACATCCGTTTCGCGGGTCAGATCACCGGCGTCGAAGGCTATGTGGAAAGTGCTGCGATGGGTCTTTTGGCGGGTCGGCTTGCTGCGGCTGAGATTCTGGACCGCGCCCTGCCCCCGGTGCCGCAAGACAGCGCGATGGGGGCGCTCATCCATCACATAACGGGTGGCGCCGAAGCCAAGACGTTTCAGCCGATGAACGTGAACTTCGGGCTGTTCCGCCCTGTCGATGGTCTCAAAGGTGGGCGTCGCGGGCGCAAGGACCGGTACAAGGCCTATACAGACCGCGCCAAGGCCGAGTGGACACAGTGGCTTTCACATTGCTGACTGGACGCAGCCCATGCGCAGCGCCTAACATGTTTGCATGAGTGAAAAGTTCTTCAAAAACGTCTACGGGCTCGGCTCTTTGCAAGAGACGCAGGATCACTACAAGAAATGGGCAACCTCTTATGATGATGAGGTCGGCGGCCAAGGATACGTGACACCAAAGCGTGTTGCCCATGCGCTCTGGTCGATCAGGCCGGACGCCGACACACCTATACTGGACTATGGATGCGGTACCGGCCTGTCCGGAGAGGCCTTGCGCAGTGCCGGGTATCGCGTGATCGACGGCATGGACCCCACACCCGAAATGCTGCAAGAGGCCGGTGCCAAAGGCATCTATCGCGCCCTTACAGATTTCGAGATCACCGATCCCAATCCGCTGAAGGCTGGTGCCTACCAAGTTATCACCGCCATCGGTGTGATCAGCACCGGAGCCGCCCCGCCTGAGACCTTCGACATGTTGATGAACGCGCTGCCAAAGAACGGATTGCTGGCGTTTTCGTTCAATGATCTGACATTGTCTGACCGCAACTATACCGCCCGCCTCGGCGATTGGCTGGACATGGGCCACGCGCGTCTACTGTTTCGCGAAAATGGCCCTCATTTGCAGGGCATGGACATGAAATCTGACGTTTACGTAATTGAAAAAGCGTGACTTTCAAAACCCGTTTCGCCCCATCTCCAACCGGCCCGCTGCATTTGGGCCACGCCTATTCCGCGTTGCTGGCCTATCGTCAGGCAACGGCGAATGAAGGCGAGTTCCTTTTACGGATCGAAGACATCGATCAATCCCGCGCCCGGCCGCATTGGGAGGCTCAGATATACGATGATCTGAGCTGGCTCGGATTGCGTTGGCCAGAACCGGTGATGCGCCAATCGGACCGTTTGTACGCCTATCAGGCGGCTCTGGATCAGCTCTGGGCGCGCGGGTTGCTGTATCCATGCACATGTAACCGAAAAGACATTGCCGCCGCTGCCAGCGCCCCGCAGGAAGGCGCACCACTGCATGGTCCGGACGGGCTCATCTACACCGGAACCTGCCGCGATCGATCATCGCGCACCGGACACAGGCCGCAGGACATACCGCTCAGACTGGACATCGCCAAGGCGGCACGAGAAATTTTGGAAGCGCAGAAAACCAAGAACCTCACCAGCTTCAACGAACTCGGCCAGGGACCAAACGGTGAAGCGGGGTTGCTTGCCGTTACAGCGCAGGAACTAGCGCAAACAATCGGTGATGTCGTCCTGTCGCGTCGCGACATGGGCACATCTTATCATCTTTCCGTAGTTCTGGATGATGCCGACCAAGGCATCACGCACGTCATACGCGGTCAGGACCTGTTTGAGGCGACAAGAATACATGTTCTTTTACAGGTCCTGCTGAATCTGCCGACCCCACAGTATATGCACCACCACCTGATCCGCGACGAAACTGGAAAGCGCCTCGCAAAGCGCGACGATGCCCGCGCCATCACTAAATACCGCAGCGAAGGCGCAACCCCCGCAGATATCCGACGCATTGTCGGTCTCTGACCGAACTTCATCTTTTCCCAAATACTCTCGCCGAAGGCATAGCCCCATGGGGACTATTATTCCATCGGTGACATCAACTCGACTTCCTCGCCATCCCGTACGGCGGTGTAAAAACAAGTCCGCCGGTTTGTGTGACATGCGGCACCCGTCTGACGTACTATGACCAAAAGGCAATCCCGGTCGCAATCCACCCGCAAATCCACCAGTTCCTGCACATGACCCGAACTTTCCCCTTTGATCCAAAACGACTGCCTCGAACGCGACCAATACGTCACGCGTCGGGTTGCCAGAGTTCGTGTGACGGCCTCGGCATTCATCCAGGCCATCATAAGAACTTCGCCGGAAGATTCATCCTGAGCAATGGCCGGGATCAATCCGGCCTCGTTATATCTGAGCGTCGATGGATCGAAGGTGACAGTTTGCACCATGGTAAAAACCTTTTGCATCCCCGGGTTTGCCTACTATGTATGAGGAACAGTCTACGAGGGAAACCCATGTCCGGCGAAACCGACCTGATCAAGCTGTACTCCGGCCGAATTCTTGCGCTGGCAGCGGACATTCCGCATCTGGATCGCCTGGACAACCCGGATGCAACCGTCAAGAAACGCGCACCGCTTTGCGGCTCTACCGTTACGGTTGATGTTGTTGTACGCAATGGCAAAGTCGCTGAATTTGGTCAGGATGTAAAAGCCTGTGCCTTGGGTCAGGCCTCGGCTTCGGTTGTCGGAGACGCAATCATCGGAACCACGAGGGCGCAGGTTGAAACGGCGCGGGATCAACTGGCGGAGATGCTCAAGAAAGACGGCCCCGCACCGGACGCACCTTTTGACGGACTCGAAGTGCTGATGCCCGCTCGGGACTACAAGAACCGCCACGCCTCGATCCTGCTTGCACTTGAAGCAACAGCCGAGGCGATGGGGCAGGCCGAACAGGCCCACTGCGCCTAATCGCTCTTATTCCACTTGGCTGCCGGGCCGATTTACAAAGTCTTCAGGGAAAAAACCGCCGCTCCTTCCGGGCGAAAGGGCGGCGGCAGGTATTGCGTCTCTCGCGTGGGATCCGGAACACCGCGCGGGGCCGAGGCAGGCCCCTCAAGGGGTTTGGGACAGGCAGGTCACCCTTGACTGAAATGGGGATGACATACGCGTGTTAACGGCACGAGATCGCAGGCAGAAAGGCTTAGAACCCCATAGGCAGGTGAAGGGCAACGACCAGCATGACAACCAGTGAAACCGCACCAACAGCGTCCTGCAAAATAGTCGCCTGCGAACGGCTGAAAGCGGTCTTAATCTGGGTCAGCATGGTCTCACCTCCGGTCTGGGCTTAATCCTTTGTTGACCTTTTGTTCTCATATTTCGCCGAGTCGGTAAAGAACTTTTTGAGAACATTTGTGAACTAATCGGAATTTCTCATCTAACCCACTGAAATCAAACGGATGGCCTGATCCTGCTTCATGAGCCACAAAAGAACGCGTGCCGCCTGCCCCCGGTCCGAGGACAGTTTCGGATCGGAAGACAGCAGGGCACGTGCATCTGATTGAGCGACCGCCATCAACCCAGCCTGGCGTTCCAGATCGGCAATGCGAAACTTTGGCAAGCCGGATTGAGCGGTTCCGATCAGATCGCCCGCCCCACGCATCTGCAGATCGGTTTCCGCGATACGGAACCCGTCCTCGGTTTCACGTAACACTTCCAGACGTCTGCGCCCGCCCTCGCTGATGGGTGGCTGATACATCAGCAAACAAGTTGATGCGTCTTCACCCCGCCCAACGCGCCCTCGCAATTGATGAAGTTGCGCGAGGCCGAAGATTTCGGCACGTTCGATTACCATAATCGTGGCATTGGGAACGTTGACGCCAACCTCGATGACGGTAGTCGCAACAAGGACTTTGGTTTGTCCGACCTGAAACGCTGCCATGGCAGCGTCTTTCTCGGCTGGTGGCATCTGCCCATGGACCAACCCGACAATGCCATCACCCAGCAATGCTCGCAGCCGTTTGAACCGCTCTTCCGCCGCCGTCAGGTCAGAGACTTCGGATTCGTCGACCAATGGGCAGACCCAATAACATTGCCTGCCGTCATCAATAGCGCGCCGCAGGTGATCCACCACCTCGTCCATGCGCTGCGTGCTGAGTATCGCGGTTTTTATCGGTTTGCGCCCTGGCGGCTTTTCATCCAGAACCGATACATCCATATCGCCATACTGCGCCAAAGCAAGGCTGCGCGGAATGGGCGTCGCCGTCATGACCAGAACGTCGGCACCCTGCCCTTTTTCCGAAAGCTCCATCCTTTGCCGCACGCCGAACCGGTGCTGTTCATCAACAATAGCCAGTCTTAAATCATGAAACGCGACGTCGCTTTGGAACACCGCATGTGTACCGACCAGTATGTGAATGTCACCCCGGGACAACGCAGCCAGTTTGGCTTTGCGCTCGGCCCCTTTGTCGCGACCGGTCAGCAATTCAAGCACGACGCCTGCGTCTTCGGCCAGCGGTCGCAACCCTTCCAGATGTTGCCGCGCCAGGATCTCGGTCGGGGCCATCATGACGCCCTGCCCACCTGCTTCGACCGCGATCAATAGCGCCATGAACGCCACAAGCGTCTTACCCGCGCCCACATCGCCCTGTAGCAGACGGTTCATGCGCGCGCCTGATGCCATGTCGGCGGCAATGTCTGCTATCGCCCTTTGCTGCGCGTCTGTCGGGCGATACGGCAAAGCGTTCAAAACCCGTTTCTGCAGGGCTCCGGTGCCCGCGCTGATAAGTCCGCGCGCCTTTTTCTCGCGCTGCCGCGCAAGGGCCAACGTCAATTGATGCGCCAGCAACTCATCGTATGCCAGCCTCTCGCGCGCAGGCGCAAAGGCGGCAACATCATCTGTCCCCTGCGGGTGATGAGCTGCGCGCATCGCAACATCCCAATCTGGCCAGCTTTTCTGAGAGATCTGGTTTGGATCGGCCCATTCTTTCAGCGCTGGTATACGTGCCAAGGCGCTTTGTGCAGCCTTATACGCGGTCTTTTGAGTCACGCCTTGTGTCAAATGATAGACAGGCTCAAACTCTGGCAGATCGCTTGCGTCCGTCGGTGCAACCACATGATCAGGATGCACCATCTGCGCCATCCCATCAAATAGTTCAAGCTTTCCCGAAACAACCCGCCGCGCCCCTTGAGGCAGGATCTTCTTAAGGTAATCTCCACGCGCATGGAAAAACACCAGTTGGAAGTCCGCCTGACTGTCTTCCACATGAATGCGATACGCCCCACCACGATTTCGCGGTGGACGATGCGCGCCGACCGTAATCTCGACCGTCAGAGTCGTGGGCAAATTCGCACCCTGAATCGTTCCTCGCCGCCGCCGGTCGATTACCGCGTAAGGCAGTGCAAACAGTACGTCCCGGGGCGTTTCGATCCCAAGCTGCCCCAGCAATTGCGCTGTTTTGGGGCCAACGCCATCAAGCGTTTCTAGCCCGGCGAAAAGCGGGAACAGAACTTCGGGACGACCGCTCATGCATCCCCGATCAGCTGCAACCAGCCGTCTTCGTCCAGCGTCGTGATCCCCAGATCCGCAGCTTTCTTGGCCTTGGAACCTGCGCCAGGTCCCGCAACCAGCAGATCGGTTTTCTGACTGACCGACCCCGAAACCTTGGCCCCCAAAGCCTCGGCCCGGGCCTTGGCTTCGGCGCGAGTCATCTTTTCGAGCGTCCCGGTGAAAACAACGGTTTTCCCGGCAACCGGACTGTCCGAGGCGGGTGCGTCCGGAGCCACGACCGTAAGGTGCTGTCTGAGGTCATCAAACGCCCGCCGCTCATCCGTGTTCGCAAAGGCATCCGACAGAGAAAGTCCTAGGGTCACGCCGATGCCGTCGATGCCGATCAGTTCGGACCAGGCCGCTGCCGCATCCTTGGGAACTTCAGCGATGGAAATCGCCGCCTCTCGGGCCTCTTTCACCCGCGCGCGGCGGCCTTCTTCTGCTGCAGCGAGGCGTTCAGATTCTTCCGCCTCATCAGCGCTTCGCTGAGCAAGAGCAGCGGGATGCGCGACATCAAGCGCCTGTGCCATCGCGTCCCAATCTAGATAATAAAGCGCAAGATCGCGTGCGCTGACCTCTCCGACATGCCGTATGCCCAGAGCAAACAGCAGACGACCCAATTCGATCCTGCGTTTTTCATCAATGGCTGCAAACAGGTTGCTGGCCGATGTTTCGCCCCATCCATCCCTGTTTTTCAGGCGCGCGAGGTTCTTCGCGTCTCGATCCTGTAGCGTAAAAATATCTGCTGGAGTGTTGATCGGCAAATCCGGATCGTCATGAAACATTTCAATCTGCTTGGTGCCCAATCCTTCGATATCGAATGCCTTGCGCGATACAAAGTGTTTCAGTTTTTCAACGGCTTGCGCCGGACATATCAACCCGCCCGTGCATCGCCTGACCGCATCGCCATCTTCGCGGATCGCTGCACTTTGGCATTCGGGGCATCGTGTCGGAAAATCATAAGGAACACTACAATCTGGTCGTTTCGACAGGTCTACATCGGCCACTTTCGGAATCACATCGCCTGCACGATAAACCTGCACCCAATCGCCGATACGGATATCTTTTCCGCCTCGGATCTCTCCACCCTTGGCATCGCGACCAGAGATGTAGTCTTCGTTGTGCAGCGTCGCGTTCGAGACTACGACCCCGCCCACAGTCACAGGATGTAACCGCGCCACGGGGCTGAGAGCACCGGTGCGCCCGACCTGAATGTCAATCGCCTCAAGGCGGGTCCAGGCAAGCTCAGCCGGAAATTTATGTGCGATAGCCCAACGTGGCGTGGTTGACCGGAACCCAAGCCGCGCCTGCAGGGCCAAATCGTTCACTTTGTAAACCACACCGTCGATATCGTAACCCAAGGTAGATCGCTGGGTTTCGATATCCCGGTAGTGATCCAACATTTCGGAAACCGAGGCGCAAAGCCGCGTCAGATCGTTCGTTTGAAACCCGAAGGACCGCAAACGCTTGATCGCACCCATCTGCGTTTCTGCCAAGCGTTCCGACAATTCACCCCAAGCATATGCGAAGAACCGCAGAGGTCGGGATTTCGTGATCGCAGGATCCAATTGCCGCAAAGATCCTGCCGCCGCATTGCGTGGGTTGGCAAAGGTCTTGCCTCCCGACGCCCTTTGCCGCGCGTTGAGATCGTCGAAATCGGCATGAGACATGTAAATCTCGCCGCGCACCTCAAGGATATCCGGGGCGCTTTCGATCTGCTGCGGAATGTCACCGACGGTTCGCGCGTTGGCTGTGACATTCTCACCCACTTCGCCATCGCCTCTGGTCGCGGCCTGAACCAACTGGCCTCGCTCATAACGTAATGACAGAGACAAGCCATCGATCTTAGGTTCAGCGGTAAATGCTAAAGGGGCGTCGTCGCTCTGCCCCAAATATTTGCGAATCGAGCGATCAAAGTCCGTGATATCACTGTCGTCGAACCCGTTGCCCAGCGACATCATCCGCACCGCGTGCGAAACTTTGGCAAACCCGTCCGCTGGCTTTGCGCCGACTTGCTCGGTCGGGCTGTCGGGTCGCTTCAACGCCGGGAACCGCGCCTCAATCTCGGCGTTGCGGCGTTTGAGCACATCGTAATCCGCATCAGAAAGCTCAGGTGCGTCTTCTGCGTGATACAGCTGATTGGCCCGTTGCAATTCACGTGCAAGTCGCTCCAGTTCCTCACGCGCCTCAGCCTCGGTCAGCTTGGATACGGCAATTGTTTCGCTCATGGCCTCGCCCTGTCACGTCGTTCTGAAACCCAGTGATAGGGCGAGGCCATTGCGAGGTCCAGTGTCCTGCTGTGCCGTGAGTGAGGGTGCCGCCCCGGACCAACGACGGCAGTGGTAAATCAGGCGCCAACAGCGATACGTGTTTCCGTATTCGAACTGGCCTGTGGGTCCCGCAAGACATATCCGCGCCCCCAAACCGTTTCGATATAGTTCTCTCCGCCCGTCGCATTGCTAAGTTTTTTGCGCAGCTTGCAGATAAACACATCAATGATTTTCAGTTCAGGCTCGTCCATGCCGCCATATAGATGGTTCAGGAACATTTCTTTGGTCAGCGTCGTTCCCTTGCGCAAACTCAAAAGCTCTAGCATCTGATATTCCTTGCCAGTCAGATGCACGGTCTTTCCTTTGACCTCAACGATTTTTGCATCGAGATTGACGGCAACCTGACCTGTATGAATGACCGATTGCGAGTGCCCTTTGGACCGGCGAATGATCGCATGAATTCGCGCCACCAATTCCTCGCGGTGGAACGGTTTGGTCAGGTAATCATCGGCGCCAAAGCCAAACCCCTTGATCTTGCTTTCGGTGTCATCAGCGCCCGAAAGGATCAGGATGGGCGTTTCAACGCGTGCAATCCGCAATTGGCGCAGTACCTCATGCCCGTTCATATCGGGCAGATTCAGATCCAGAAGGATCAAATCGTAGTCATACAGTTTGGCCAGATCGATGCCTTCTTCGCCAAGGTCCGTTGCATAAACATTCAAATTCGCATGTGTCAGCATCAATTCGATGCTTTTGGACGTGGTCGGATCATCCTCGACAAGAAGTATTCGCATTTAACTGCTCCAATTAGGTCAAATTCTTCAACTGATTTGAGCCTGAATAAAAATGGTTAATCTGACGTTACCGTTGAATCAGTTATTCACTTTCTCCTTTAGGTTGTCGATATTTTTTTAGGCTCGTCACCTTTAGCGCGTCCAAACCGTGTTCCGCAACTGCAGATACCCAGGAGTTGAACTCCTCATCGCTGATGCCATAGCGTTTCTTGGCATCAGACAGGCTGATGAGCCCGTACAAAACCCCCCGAACCACTACGGCCTTTCGGGACGCGACCCAGCGCGTGGTTTCGTTGGGAGGCAAATCTGCGCGCGTCAGAATCGTCCCGTCCGGCAAAGTGACCGATCGCGGCCCTTCCACTTTGTGCAAATACATCATTCGCCCCTTTGCTTACTGCAACAAAGCTGCCCCCAGCCTACTTAAAAGGACGTGAAACCACCCCTTGAGAGTGTGTAGAATTTTCCTATATTCTGCCGGTCTTTCTTAACCCGGACTGGAATCGCCATGGCCCTCGTTGCCGAGACCGAACTCAATTCGCTTGGCTTTGCCAAACCGCCCTCGGAAACGCGGGTGGTTGTTGCCATGTCCGGCGGTGTGGACAGCTCGGTTGTCGCGGCTTATCTGGCCGATCAAGGCTATGATGTGGTGGGGGTAACGCTGCAGCTTTACGACCACGGCGCGGCCCTGGCCAAGAAAGGTGCATGTTGCGCCGGGATCGACATCCATGACGCGCGGCGTGTAGCCGAGGAACGCGGTTTCCCACACTATGTTCTGGACTATGAGAACATCTTTAAGGACGCGGTGATCGACGAGTTCGCCGACAGCTATCTGGCCGGCGCGACTCCAGTGCCTTGTATCCGCTGTAACGAGCGGGTGAAGTTCAAGGACCTACTGGAAACTGCAAAAGACCTTGAGGCTGATTGCATGGCAACCGGCCATTACATCCAGCGCAAGATGGGTGAAAACGGCCCCGAGTTGCACAGCGCCGAGGATGCCAACCGCGACCAGTCCTATTTCCTGTTCTCGACCACGCCCGAGCAGTTGGATTACCTGCGCTTCCCTTTGGGCCATTTGCCCTCGAAAGACGCCACGCGTGAGATGGCGGCACAATATGGGTTAGCCGTGGCGGATAAGCCCGACAGTCAGGACATCTGTTTCGTGCCCAATGGCAATTATGCCAGCGTCATCGAAAAGCTGCGCCCTGGTGCAGCTGAGCCCGGCGAGATCGTGCACGCCGATGGTCGCGTATTGGCGCAGCATAACGGCGTGATCCACTACACCATCGGACAGCGCCGTGGCCTTGGTATCGGTGGTCTGAGCGAGCCGCTCTATGTTGTGAAGCTGGATGTGGACAAGAAACAGGTTGTTGTTGGTCCCAAGGAACTGCTGGCCACCCGCACCGTTCCGGTGCGCGAAATCAACTGGTTAGGGGATGAGCCGTTCGCATCTCGTGACGAATGGCACCTGTCCGTCAAGGTCCGCTCGACCCGTCCGCCGCGCGAAGCGATTGTTCGGCCCCTGTCGGATACGACTGCCGAAGTCGAATTGCTAACGCCCGAGGAAGGGATTTCCCCGGGTCAGGCCTGCGTGTTCTACGCAAATGAGGGCAGTCGCATCTTTGGCGGAGGCTGGATTTGGCGCGGCTACTAAATCGCGTCAGTCCAAGAGTTGCTGAGGATATAGAGCCCCGCGCAGACCATCACATATGGTACCAGGGTTTCCAATCGACGCGCGAAGCCGCCGGTCATGATAGGCGCACGACCACCTAACAGCCCCAATATGGTCAGAGTGAACGCAGCCATGATCGCGCCGACAAAGCCTGCGATCCGATAGCTTGGGGCCGAATCCGCCAGCAATGGGGCAAGCACGGCAAAAGTGTCCATCGACAGGCTGATGAACAGCATCATAGTGACAAGCGTCGATGCACCGGATGACAGGCGCGGCGCTTCATTGCTTTGTGACCCTTTGAACTGCCGAAAGACTCCAATCAGGCCGAGCGCCAGAGGGATCACCCCCAGATACCCGGCCCAATGTGGGATCACGTCATCAACGCCGATTGCCAGCAGCAGCGCGGCGGTGATCACCAATAGCTGCGCCAGCAGAAACCCAGCCACGGTCCGGCGCGGGCCTGATACCATCATCAGCGCGACCAGAGCAGCAAGGTTGTCGAGATTTGTCAGCACCTGCGCCATGAAGGCCGAAGCCGCAAAAATCACGTGATCCAGCATCAACCGTTCATCCTTTGAAGAACTACCTTTGCCGCACGTAGACCGGGGGCTTCGCCGCCCCGACCCAAGCGATTCATGGTCAGACGCATGGCGTCCTGCTGGGTGCCCGGTGTCGCCGCGACCTGTCGCAAGGCGTCAGCAATTTCCCCGGGCTCGCAATCCTCGAGTAGACATTCAGGCACAGCGCGGGTGTCCGAAACCAGATTGACCAGGGTCACCGTGTCCAGTTTCACCATCCGCTTCGCGATCAGCGTGGTGAGCCAGTTCAGGTTATAGGCGATCACCATCGGTGTCGCCTGCGCGGCCAACTCTAACGAGACTGTACCCGACGCCGCCAGCGCAAGTTCTGCTGCGGCAAACGCAGCCCTTTTCTGCGCCTGCGCCTGAGCCGAGGGGAGTTTGCGCGGATCGACAACAACCGGCTGACCCGGCCAATCCCTGACCTGCTCGGTCACGGCATCGACCATATGTGCAACGGCCGGAACCACGACGCGCGTACCGGGGCGGTCTTGCAGAAACCGCCGCAGCGCCGCGCCGAAAATCGGGGCCAACCGTTCGACCTCTCCCCTCCGGGAACCGGGCAAAGCAAGCACAAGTGGAGCATCACCCAAATCGTGATCTCTGCGAAACTGTGCAATGTCCTGTTCTGTGGCTACAGGTTCGTTCACGACCGGGTGGCCGACAAAGTCGCACTCCATCCCGGCACGCTCCATATAGGGCGGCTCGAATGGCAGTAAGGCAAGCACGTGGTCAATGACTTTTGCCATCTTGTCCGCCCTGCCCGGCCGCCACGCCCAAACGCTGGGGGCGACATAGTGAACGGTGCGAATATCGCTGCCAGCTTTGACCAGCTTGGCGACACGCAACGAAAAATCCGGACTGTCTATGGTGATCAGAACGTCTGGTGCAGTCTCCAATACCGCCTGCGCGGTTTCCGAAATCCGGCGTTTGAGGTGAAAGAACTTGGGCAGAACCTCGACCAACCCCATGACGCTGAGCTCAGACATCGGAAATCGGCTGACCAGACCCTGCGCCTGCATCATTGGCCCCCCGACACCGTCGAATTCCACATTCGGCAGCAGTGTCTTAAGCCCCTCCATCAGTGCGCCACCCAGCCGGTCGCCAGAGGGTTCACCAGCGACCAGAAAGACGCGCATCAGACGGCCCGCTCGCGCACGAACAGGAAGATGCCCAAACGATCACATTCTTCGACCACCCGAGCGCGGTTCAGAACAATGACACCGCCTTTTTCTATGACGATCCCCGTCAAACCAGCTGCGACTGTCGCGGCGATTGTATCCGGCCCGATTGCAGGCAGGTCCACCCGTCTGTCCTGATCAGGCTTTGGACCTTTGAACAAAACACCCCCACCCGCATCTGGGCGCTGCGTGAGGGATTGCAGCATCCATGCTGTGCCGAAAATACCTTCGACAGCCAGCGCTTGCCCTTTGGACACAGCGCAGGCTTGACCGATATCCGCAGCCCCCATGGCGCGAAGGATGCCTGCAGCTCGATCAGCGTCAGCCAAATCGGCCTCGGATGGATGTGCCTGCGTCAGGCATCCCAGCGGCGGCAAGATGCTCGGGGCGATCTCATGGGCGGCGCGCACCGTGAACCCGGCCTGTTCAAAAATACCAATCACTGCCCGCAGCGCACCATCATCCCCGGAAGTCATAGCTTTTTGCAGGATCGGAACCAGTGGCATCGTTTCCGAGTCAATGCGTGAAGGATCGACCGGGGGACGACGAATGGCGCCCGCCATGCAAATTTCGGTAACGCCCCTGGCTTTGGCCTCGGCAATGAAACTGCCGAGTTTTTCCAGCGGAAACTCGATATCCACGGTCAAATTGTCCGGTGCGAACCCTTCAAGCGCGCAAATCAACGGTGGGGTATCAAGCTGCGCCACCACTTCATCTGGCAACACGCCTGTACCAGCAATCAGGACCAGCATGTCTTCAGTTCCCCGGTGTCAGGAAAGACCGGTCTGACCTGCCCGTGACAAATTCCATGATTTCGCGCACATAGTCGCTGTTGTCGTTTTCCAGACGTTTGGCGCGATCCATGAATGTGCCATCTCCCTCAGACAATTCCCGGAACGCAGCCCGCAGGGCCGAGATATCCTCGCGGGACACGCCGCGGCGCTTTAGCCCTACGAGGTTCAACCCGTCCAGCTCACCGCGCGGAGCCTGCACCAGCCCATAGGGAATGACATCCTTTGGCACCATGGTCAGCGCGCCGATAATCGCGCCACGACCAACGCGCACGAATTGATGTAGACCCGAAATACCGCCAATGATGGCGTCGTCTTCGACGATGCAATGACCCGCAGCACCAGCATGGTTGACCATGATGACACGGTTTCCAATCTGCACATCATGAGCCACGTGAACGCCAGCCATCAGCAAGCAATCGTCCCCGATCCGGGTCACGCCACCGCCGCCATCGGTTCCGGTGTTGATGGTCACATGCTCACGAATACGGTTGCGCTTACCAATCTCAAGCCGAGTGTTCTCGCCGCCGAATTTCAGGTCTTGTGGGATCTCACCAATGACCGAGAAATTGAACACGACGCTGTCTTCGTCAATCGAAGTTTCACCGGTCACAACGACATGAGATTTCAGCTCTACCCGATCGGCAAGACGTACCTTTGGTCCGACATAACAGAACGGACCGATTTTGCATTCCGCTCCGATCTGCGCCCCGTCTTCGATAATTGCGCTGGGGTGAATGTCGCTCATGTTGTTTTTTCCATGTCCCAATCGACATAGGCCGAAAACTCGGCTTCGGCGGCAACCTCTCCATCAACGGTGGCACGACCACTGAATTTGAAAATCTTGCCGCCCTTTTTCCCCCGAACAGTTTCGACATGCATTTCCAGAACGTCGCCTGGAACAACCTTGCGGCGGAATTTGCACTTGTCGATGTTCATGAAGTAGATCAGCAACTCACTGTCGATGACATCCATGCCGACACCCAGCATAACGCCGGCGGTCTGTGCCATCGCCTCGACAATGGTTACACCGGGCATGATCGGCGTGCCCGGGAAATGGCCCTGGAAATGAGGCTCATTCATGGTGACATTCTTGATGCCAACCGCCGATTGATAACCAGTGATATCCACCACTTTATCGACCAGAAGAAACGGGTAGCGATGCGGCAATATCCGCTGAATCAGCTGAATGTCGGCACTCTTGGTTTCCGTGGTCATGTGTCAGAAGTCCTGTGTCAGATGTTTCTTATAGGCGTGGTTAGCAATACAGCCTCTCAAGGGCAAGCCAACCTAGTCGCCGCCCTTGTCCTGCAGATCACGCCCGTCACCAATTGCGGCGTTGATCCTGGCAATCGCGGCATCGGTAATATCCAACGCGTCCGAGCTGAGAAATACGTTGGACCGCTCGAGGATCATCGACGCACCGGACGCCCGAAGTAGATCAATCAGAACCGGTTCGGCCATTTTGGTAAATATGGCCTGAGCCTCTTCACTACGCCGAGCCAAAGCGTCCAGTTTGGCGCGTTGGCTTTCGCGGTGGGATTGCACCTTTTCATCAAACGCATCCGCCAAAGGGCGGAACTCTTCGGCAGTAAGCTCGGCCCGTTTCTCGGTCAGTTCTCTTTCTTCATTGCTCAGTTCTTCGACGATGCGCTCATTTTCCTGAGCCAGAAGCGTGCTTTCCGCCTCGATCTCACGAAAAATGCGTTGCCCAAATCGGGATTCGGAAAACAACCTGTCGCTGGAAATGGTCAGGATGTTTGCCTGTGGCAGCCCCAATTGCTGCGCCACCGCAGGAAAAGCGCCGCAAAGAACCAGAAAAGCACACAGGGCCCACAAAGGGCCCTGTTTCAAAGTCTTGAACCGTTCACCCATAGGGGATCAGAACCGGGCCTGAATGGTCAGGTCAAAGTTCTGCTCTCGGTCGAAATCTTCTTTCTTGAGCGCTTTCGAGAAATTGAAACGAAGCGGCCCGAACGGCGTGGTCCACAGAACTGAAACACCCAACACGTGGCGGATCGAACCTCCGGCACCCACAATGTCAGCACCGGCGGTATTCACATTATCGATGTTGTAGAGGTTGCCAACGTCATAGAACACGCCGCCACGTAGGCCGAACTCTTCCGGCAGACCCAGCGGGAAGTCGGATTCGAACTTTGCAACCCAGTACAGGTTGCCACCGATCGCGTCGTTCTGGCCGTTGGACAGGTCGCGTGGGCCAAGACCGGCGGGTTCAAATCCACGGAAGGTGCTGGGCCCCAGAACAAAGCGGTCAATTGTGCGGCTGAAATCATCACCCGTCCAGTTGAGCGATCCTGCCTCGAATGTCGCGCGCAAAACAACTTCTTCGTTCCAAACCCGTTGCTGGGCGATGGCGCGCGCGGTGGTTTTGATGAACTCGTTATCACCACCAAGCCCAGCGGCATCGACGCCAATCTCGAACAGGACACCTGCGTTGGGGTTCAGACCTCCGATCCGGCTGTCGTAGATGTATGACACCCCAAGCGAGCTTGACGTCCGCTTACCCTGATCGATTTCCGAGGCAATCACCGCACCGTTCACATCGTTGTTCTGCTGCGTCATTTCGCTGCGATCCCAACCGTAGCGCAGGCGCAACGACGACAGTTCGCCAATGCGATAGCTCAGCTGTGGATTAAAGAACACTGTTTTGGTGTCATAGCTGGCAAAGCTCGAGTTTGTAGTGGTCAAGCCAAGGCCCACATCGAACTGCAACCGGCGGCCCAGCAGATAGGGTTCGGTAAAGTTGATGGTGTACCGCTCGGAATCCTGAGCGGTTGACAGCGACAGGCCAAGGGTCTGACCCCGACCCAGAAAGTTGCTTTCGCTCAGCCCGATCGCGACCCCGAAACCATCCGAGATCGAGTAGCTACCGCCGATGTTCAGCGAGCCTGTGGGCTGTTCTTCAACATCCACATCGACGATGACCTGACTGGGCGTCGATCCTTCGCGTGGCTCGACATCGGCCACGGCAAAGAACCCGAGGGCGCGAATGCGCTCGGCGCTTTGACGAATTTCGCGCGGGTTGAACGGGTCACCTTCGACAGTATCGAACTGGCGACGGATCACTCGGTCCAGCGTTGTTGTGTTGCCTTCGATATCGATACGTTCGACAAAGATGCGGGGGCCGCGGGTCAGGACGAACTGAACATCCAGCGTCAGATCGCGGTCATTTCGCGTCACGCGCGGCTCAACCCGAAGAAAATCGACACCCTGCCGGACACCCAACCGCTCCAATCGCGCGATCGAGTTTTCCACCAGCGACGGTGAGTAGGTTACGCCGGGCTTGATCTTTAGGGCCGCCTGATACTCGGCCGCATTGACACCCGGGATTTCGCTTACGGTCGAAATATTGCCGAACGAGAACTTCTGTCCCTCGGTGATGTTCATCACCAGAAAGAACGCATCCCTTTCCCGGGTGAATTCCACATTGGCGCTATTTACACGAAAATCGACATAACCACGCGACAGGTAAAAATCTCGGATCACCTGCTTGTCGAACTCAATACGGTCGGCGATGAAAGTATCGCCTCGCAAGAAGGTCCGAAGGATGTTGGCTTGCTTGGTCTCAAGGACTCGGCGCAGGCGTCGGTCCGAATAGGCGCGGTTGCCGACGAAGCTGACGCGCTCAATCTCGATCACCGATCCCTCGGCCACTTCGAACACCAGATCGACGCGATTGTCGCTGCGGCGGATGATGCGCGGGATAACGGTCGCCGCGACACGGCCTTGCGCTGAATAGATGTCTGCGATCAAATCCGCATCCGTTTCCGCGACCTGGGGCGTGAACACCCGCCGAGGCTGGGATGAGATCGCTTCGAGCAGCAGATCATCCTTGACGCGACGGTTTCCTTCGATGCTGATCTGGTTGATCGTCGGGTATTCTTCAACAGAGATGACAAGGGTATTGCCGCGCGGTGTCAGCTCGACTGTTTCAAAAACACCACTGTCAAGCAAACGTTGGAAGCTGTCGTTCAACTGACCAGCGGTTACCGTTTGCCCCGGTTCGATTCCCGTCCGCGCGATGATGGTCGATGTTTCGATACGGCGATTACCCTCAACTTCGAACGCGTTGATCGTGTAGGATTGCGCCTGCGCAACCTGAGGTGCCGTCACAAAACCAAATGTTGCAAAGAGAAAAAAGAACGTTAGTGCCTGCCACAAAATATTGGCTTGCCGCCGATCAGAGCCGCAGAATGTGCCCGTGCCCCTGCTGTAAGTCATTTTTTCACTACCCAGATTTTTCAGACTTTAGCTGCTGAGTAGCGGGATTGGAGGATGATGTCAAAAGCCCAAAACATCAAAGCGGCCACGTGGGCCGCCAGATATAAACTCAAGGCTGTTGGGAAGAATCACAAACCAACCAGATATGCGCCAAGCGCCAGCGCCAGCGCCGTAAGCCCAAAGCTAAGCATGGTATCCCAGTTCAGTACGAACAGGGTGCTGAAACTCTGATAGGATTTGCGCAGCGTTTTGGTCATCTCAGGCGTGTCCATCTTTGGAATTCACCTAAGATGATAGACCTGAAATAAGGCGATTTTGCGTCCTTGGCGTGCCAGCCCTGCCTTATTCAGCAGAACAGATCATTGCTGAGCGCAAATACCATAAGCGACAGGATCAAGGTCACACCAATCCCCATCAGTACGCGCAGAGCCTTGTCACTGGGAGGTTTTCCGGCAACCGCCTCATAGGCATAGAACACCAGATGCCCACCATCCAGCGCAGGGATTGGGAACAGGTTTAGTAGGCCCACTGCGGTAGACAGCACTGCGATGAAAAATACAAAGCTTTGTGCACCTTGGCTTGCCATTGCTCCGGAAGTTTCCGCAATGCCGATGGGGCCGGAAATATTGCAGGTACTGATCGCGCCGGTGATCATATGCCACATGCCCGATAGTGAGCCATCAATGATGCGGATGGTCTGATTGATGCCACCGGTGAACGAATCCCAGATACCTGCGGGCACCGTCGCCGGTTCCAACATCATCCCGCCGACAATCCCGATGCGCCAATGGGTAACAAAGCCACCGTCAGCCTGGGGCTCGTCCGTCCGCCTCGGTGCAAGCGCGAATTCCAGATCCGCGCCATCACGCCAAACGTTCAACAACAGCGCGCGACCGTTTGATCCTTCGACCTTTTCCTTGAGTTGTTCAAAGGCAAATATCGGCTCTCCATCCACCGAGGTGATGACGTCGCCCGCCTGCAACTGAATATCCATCGCAGCACTGCGCGGAGCGACCTGCTGGATCAATGGTGGAAACAGCCAAGGCGCTGCAACATCAAGCGTCTGGCCATCACGGATGACGGTGTAGTCAAGAACCGGTTCGATCGGCAGTGCGTCTGTGAATTCGGACCAGGTACGTTGGTCGTCAATGTCCGGGGTCGGAATGCCCGCGATGGCGACAATCTCATCACCATCCTGCAATCCCTGAACGGTCCCGGGCAGCGGGTTCAATGCTCCAACGGTCAAAGGCTCTCGGGTAACGCCCTGGGACCAGAAGATCAGGCCAAACACGAGAATTGACATGACAAAGTTGAAGATGGGCCCGGCAGCCACCGTCGCGGCCCTCGCCCATAGAGGTGCCCCATGCATGGTGCGACGCAACTCTTCCGGGCTCTGTTCGGATATTTCATTCATCGCGTCTTCGTCCTTGCCGGACGCCGCGTTGGCATCGCCAAGGAATTTGACATACCCGCCGAAAGGCAACAGCGCGATTTGCCATTTGGTGCCCCACTTGTCGACACGGCTCCATAAGACGGGGCCGAACCCGATCGAAAACACCTCGGCATGAATGCCGGACAAGCGACCCACGATGTAATGACCATATTCATGAACTGCGACAATTGCCGAAAGCGCCACAACAAATGCGGCCACGGTATAAAGCAGACCACCAAACTGTGGGATCAGAGAGAAAATATCCAAAAAACCTATCCTGCTCGTTTCAGTACGACTTCATCGACCCAGTGACGTGCCAGATGGTCCGTTTGCTGGACGTTATCAAGGGTCAAAGCGGCATCAATAAGGCCATCAGTGCCTTCAAACCGTTCAAGAACCGTTGAAACGATATCGGCCATGTCCAGAAAACCGATCCTGCGCTGGATGAACAAGTCCAGCGCCCGCTCCTTTGCAGCGTTGAAAATAGCCCCCGAAAGCCCGCCCCGCTCCATCACCTCGCGCGCCAGTCGCAGCGCGGGATAGCGCGCCTCATCCGGGGTGGTAAAACGTAATTGTCCAAGCGCCGCCAGATCCAGCCGCTGCACGGGTAAATCGCAGCGTTCGGGCCAGTGCAGCGCATAGCCAATCGCGTGCCGCATATCGGGGGCACCAAGATGCGCCATTAGGGCACCATCGTTGAACCCGACCAACGCATGAACAACGGATTCAGGATGTACGAGAACTTCGATACGCTCTGGGGCAACACCAAAATACTCTTTTGTTTCTATGAGTTCCAAAGCTTTGTTGAACATCGAGGCACTATCGATTGTGATCCGTTGCCCCATGTTCCAGTTCGGATGGCTTGAAGCCTGTTCGACCGTTGCTCGGGCCAGATCCTGTAGCGGCCAGTCGCGAAATGCGCCGCCGCTGGCTGTGATAACAATCCGCTCGACCGCGGCCATGTCCTCGCCGACCAAAGCCTGAAAAACTGCCGAATGTTCACTGTCTACCGGCAACAGCTGCGCATTATGCGCTCGTGAGGTTTCAAGCACCAAAGGCCCGGCACAAACCAGCGTTTCCTTGTTGGCCAGCGCCAGCGTCGCCCCCTGTTTCAACGCTTCGAGCCCCGGCGCAAGCCCTGCTGAACCGACAATGGCCGACATGACCCAGTCGGCAGGCCGCGTCGCCGCCTCGACCAGAGCCGCCTTACCCGCCGCAACTTCGATCCCGCTGCTAGACAGAGCGTCGCGCAGGTCTTCCAGACAGTCCTCGTACGCGGTGACGGCAAGCTGGGCGCCAACCTTGCGGGCATCACTTGCCAACTGCGCGATGTTTGCACCCCCGGTAAGTGCCACAACGTCATATGCAGATGGGTCCCGTGCGATCAGATCGATTGTGTTTTGTCCAATGGACCCTGTGGCGCCAAAGACCGAGATCTTACGCATCACATCTCTCCGGGTGCGAAAAACAGCCCTGCGATCAGAACAAACAAGGCCGCGCCCATCATCCCGTCGAACCGATCAAGAAAGCCACCATGCCCGGGGATCAGGGCCGAGCTGTCCTTTACACCCATCTTGCGCTTGGTGGCGCTTTCGACGATGTCACCCAATTGGCTGGCCATTGAAGTCAGCACCGACAACAATACCAACGGAACCCCGTATCCGACATAGGACGCAAAAATCGCACCAACTACAGCGGCGGCGGCCCACCCACCGGCAGTGCCTGACCATGTTTTCTTGGGGCTGATCCGGGGCCAGAACTTGGGCCCGCCGATGGATTTACCGACAAAATACCCCGCGACATCGGTGGCCACGACGACTGCGATCAGCCAAACCATCCACGCAAAGCCCATGTTTTCGCGAATGGTGATAAATCCAAGGCCCGCTGCAGCGATCCAGATCACGAACCAGACATAAAGGCCTCGGTTCCGGGTGATCTGACCGGCCCCGACCAAAGCGGGGGCTAAAAGGAACGGTAGTTTGTAAAGCGGCGGCAAGTGATAGCTGACCACGACGGCGACACCTGTCAGAATGGCCAGCTGCAACGCAACCCCGCTGCGCTGCGGGTCGACCATCCGCACAAGTTCCCATGTCATGATGGCGCACGCAGCGGCAACGAATGCCTCGAACCACAGTCCACCCAGCCAGACCTCGACCGCGCCCAATACTACAAGAACCGCTGCTGAAAAAACCCGAGCGGTCAGGTCAGACCATCGGCCATCGCTCATGCCGGAACCGCCCCAAAACGCCGGTCGCGGGCACCAAAATTGCGGCACAGACGCTCCAGTTCCGCCGCCGTAAAATCAGGCCAGAGCGTATCGATGAATTCGTATTCGGAATAGGCGGATTGCCACAAAAGAAAGTTCGAAATCCGTGCTTCACCACTGGTTCGAATGACCAGGTCCGGGTCAGGCAAGACACGAGTATCGAGGTATTTCGGCAGCGTTTCCTCATCCACGTCATCGGGATGCAAGCGCCCCTCGGCCACATCACGGGCAAGCCGTTTTGTGGCCCGCGCAACCTCATCCCGGCCGCCATAGTTCAGGGCCACGGTCAGGTGTACCAGATCGTTGTCTTCGGTTTCCTGTTCCAGAGTATCCATCAACTCGGTCAGCTTTTTGTCCAACCGCACCCGGTCGCCAATGAACCGAACCCGAATGCCATTGGCCTTCAACGTCTTGGTTTCCTTGACAATATAGCGCTTGAACAGGCTCATCAATCCGGCCACCTCGACCTGTGTGCGTTTCCAATTCTCGGTCGAAAACGCAAAAATCGTCAGGTACTTGATCCCCAGCCTCGGACAAGCCTCGACCACTTCGCGCACTTTACGTGCACCGGCATGATGGCCGAACAACCGAGGCCGCCCACGCGCCTGCGCCCAGCGACCATTGCCATCCATGATGATCGCGACATGGTTCGGGCCGTGCGTAACCTCGCTATGGGGATCTTTGGGCATCAGACGTCCTCAGACCTGCATGATCTCGGCTTGCTTGGTTTCAAGCGCCTCGTCTACCGATTTGATCATCGCGTCGGTCAGGTCCTGAACTTCGGCCTCCCACAGTTTCTGATCGTCTTCGGATAGGCCATCCGCCTTGCCCTTCTTGATCTGGTCCATCCCGTCCCGGCGTACATTTCGGATCGAAACACGGGCACTTTCAGCGTACTGACCGGCAACTTTACCCAATTCGCGGCGGCGTTCTTCGTTCAGTTCAGGGATAGGTAGCATGATGATCGTGCCATTAAGCTGAGGGTTAATCCCCAGCCCGCTCTCGCGAATCGCCTTCTCCACTTTGCCGACCAGCGATTTGTCCCAAACATTTACCGTCACCATTCGCGGCTCGGGTACGTTTACGGTGCCAACCTGGTTGATCGGTGTCATCGAGCCATAGGCATCCACCATCACCGGCTCTAACATAGAAGCCGACGCCCGACCTGTTCGCAACGACGCAAATTCGGTTCTGAGATTGGCCATCGCGCCGTCCATGCGGCGTTTCAGATCGTCGGTGTCCAGTTCGAAATCGTCAGACATGCTGCTCACTCCCCGTCTTCAAGTGCTGTTCCGGTGGGTCATAAGCCATCGGAAATGGGTTGTATAGCAATCATGATTGCGAATTGTGGCGAATGCCAGAGCCTTAGGTCTCTTTTTTCCCGTCGCGGGCTTTCGACCGGCGGTCAGGTCCTGCCCGACCGCCAATCTGCGCAGTCTCAGGCGTTTACATCAACAACAACCCGGCCCTTGACCTGACCTTGCAGAATGTCTGCCCCGAGTTTTGGCAGATCGTGCAAGGTTGCGGGCTGAATCATCGCCTCAAGCTTGTCCATCGGCAAATCTGTCGCCACCCGTTGCCAGGCGCGGACCCGGTTGTCATAGGGCTGCATTACACTGTCGATCCCCAAAAGGTTTACACCCCGCAGCAGAAACGGAATGACAGATGCAGGCAATCCGGCGCCCCCAGCCAAGCCAACTGCTGCGACAGATGCGCCATATTTCATCTGCCCTAATACCCGCGCCAGCATCGCGCCACCTACTGCGTCGACGCACCCTGCCCAGGTCTCGCTTTCCAGCGGGCGCTTAGTGGTTTCGTTCAGTTCTTCGCGGGGCACAATCGTCGTTGCCCCAAGGGATTTCAGGTAGTCTTCGGTTTCTGGTCGCCCAGTTACCGCGGCGACCTCGTACCCCAAATTGGCCAGAATGGCTGTCGCTACCGAACCAACGCCGCCCGCGGCCCCCGTCACCAAAACCGGACCGTGGCCGGGAACCATCCCTCGATCCTCCAGCGCCATAACCGCCAGCATCGCCGTGAAACCGGCGGTGCCAACAGCCATGGCCTGCTGCGTGGTCAATCCGTCAGGCAGCGGAACCAGCCAGTCCGCCAGCGCATTTGCCTTTTGCGAATAGCCGCCCCAATGCGCTTCTCCGACGCGCCAGCCGGTCAGAACAACTTTGTCGCCGGGTTTATAACGTGCGTCAGACGAAGCTTCGACCGTTCCTGCGTAATCGACACCCGGAACGTGCGGATAGTTGCGCACCAACCCGCCCCCTTTGGGCGATATGCACAAACCGTCCTTGTAGTTTACGGTCGAATATTCGACCGCGACTGTGACCTCTCCGTTCGGCAAATCGCTGTCGGATATCTGCCTGATCTCAGGGCTGGCCAAACCGCTTTCTTCGTCTCTGACCATCAACAACGCATTAAACATCCAATCATCCTTTCCATTTCGAGCGACCAAATCCGCTCTTCATCTGTCCAAAAATATCCCGGGGGAGTCGCGCAGCGACGGAGGCAGAGCCCCCAGGCCCCACCTTCAAACCCAGAACGCCGCCTGCACCGTCGCACTGCGCGTCCCGCCTGGCGTTTCAACCTCCAACACAGTTCCTGCATCCCAATGGCTTAGCCGCAGCATCCCGATTGAGACATTAGTACAGAAATCGGGCGACCAGACTGCCGATGTCACCTGCCCGACGCGGTTGCCTTCCGAATAGACCGGCCAAGGCCGGTCGCAGGCGGGAACCGGATCACCGTCAATGGCGATAGGGCGAATCTGCTGAACAGGACCTTCCTTGGCGACTCGCAACAAGGCATCGCGCCCGACACAGCCGATTGCGGTATGCGTATTACAGAACTTGCCCAACCCGCATTCATGGGGCGTATTGTCGTCGGTCATGTCGTTGCCAAATGACAACAACCCGCCTTCAATCCGTTCAATCAGGTTCGGGCAACCCGCCCGTACATTCAGATCGACCCCGGCCTCAAACAATGCGTTCCACAAGGGCATACCCAATTCGCTGCCTTCGACATAAATCTCGAAACCGCCCTGTTTCGAATACCCCGAACGTGCGACCGCCAAATCGTGTCCCTGGAACTGGAACATATCGAATTTGAAGAACCGGATATCGCGCACCCGGTCTCCGAACACACGGGCCATAAGCGTTTCTGACTTGGGGCCCTGTACCGCCAGAGGCGACACATCCGGCTCATCCACTAAGACATCCAACCGGTACCCGTTTGCCAACCCTTTGATCCATAACAGCAAATCGCTATCGGCAATAGATACCCACCATCTGTCTTCGGACAGCTTGACCGCCACAGGATCGTTCAGCATCCCTCCGGTTTCATCCACAATGGGTACATAGTAGCACTGGCCCGGCAGCATACCGCGCAGGTCGCGGGGGGTCAGCATCTGCATCAGACGCGCGGCATCCGGGCCGCGCAGTTCGACCTGTCGTTCACAAGATACGTCCCAGACCTGAACATGCTCTTTGAGATGCCGATAATCCGCCTCGACGCTCTCAAAAACGGTCGGCAACAACATGCGGTTATAAACAGTGTATGCCTTGACGCCAGCAGCCTCGACTCCGTCCGAAAACGGGGTTCGCCGCAACCTTCGGGACAACGAAATCTGGGGCATTCAAGTCTCCTGCAGCAATTGAACCGTTACACACGAGTGGTGCCGGAACACCATATGATGCCCTTCAAGAAAACCAGCCAACTGACTGTTTTCGATACTGCTTTGGGGCAGCATTATCTTTGTGGCACCACCTATGATCATCACTTTGGTCCGTGCCAGTCGATCGGGCAAATCTCGGCTGATTTGCCACCGAAATCCCAAACCCGACCATAGTCGCGAACTTTGGACTTGGTGCCTCGGGCGACGATAATGTCGGGGCCCATCCAATATTTTGAGTTCGATACCATCACGGGATGTTCAGGGTCTTTCCCTGCCAGCATCTCGATCTCGCCCTGAATCTTGCGGCCGATCATGATCCGGCGCTTGGTTCCATCCCGTTCGATCTGAACCGGAGCGCGTTCGGCTCCAATGATTTCGCTTACCAGCATGGTGAACAAGCCCGTCGTTCCTCCTGCCTGACCGCTGAAAATCTGAAGAAGCCCGTTATAGGCCTTGCCGCTGGCGCGCTCATCAACATAGGCCGCAACCTTCCACTGCCCCTCGCCCATTCGACCCGGAATGTCGACCAGCAGGCCAACGTTCAGCCCCGAAAGATCTTCGCCTTCATAATGACCCTCGTCGATGATGACACCCATCCAGGCGTGGCAATGACCCTCGGTTGGGGGATGAGCACCAAGCGACACGACGCACGGGCAGAACACGTCGCACGAACAGTTAAGGATCAGTTCCCCTTTGACGGCCCAGTCTGTCGGGCTCATCTCGCGCCGTTTTGGGTTTGGCATCCGGCTGTCGATCCGCTGGCTGATCGGCAATCTGTCTGCCTCGGGTTTTCTATTTTTAGCCATAGGGTTATCCTCCGTAGACAATGTGATGCCCGAGCAAGATTATCCCGCCCGCGATTAATGCAAATCCCATCGGTCGTGTCACCGCGTGACCGATCTGAGGGAGCTTTTCCAGAACCATGAACAAGGTTGCCAAACCCATCCAAAGCAAGCTCATGACGCCGCCGACAAACCCCAGCGCCATGAACCCCCAGCAGCAACCGACACAGAATGCGCCAAGTCCAAGACCCATACGAACGCCGCCGGAATAGCCGGTTTTCCAATGACCCAGAAAATAGGTCATCGGAGCATGGCAGACGCCATGACACACCTCTTTCACGCGGGTGAATTGAAACGCCCCTACCGCGATCAGCAGGCCACTGGCCAGATACGGCGATTTCGCAATACCAAGCATATCGACCGCCCCGCCGAACAGCAGCGCCAGTTGCAAACCGGCAATCAGCGCTGCAAAGCCGACCCAGACTAGAAAATACCCGGTTAGAACGCCGATCCAACCAGCACGGGTTCCATTTGCACTGCGGATCAGGTCGTCATAGCTGCGCAATGTCGGGATCAGAGTCGGCAACATCATTGCCGCCATCATAATTGCCCACATCCAGAACAACGGTCCGAACTCGGCCATCGGCATGTACATATCCATGCGCGGATCCATCGCCGCCATGGCCTGTCCCATCGGTCCGGGCCTGCCGATCCAGTCGAGGTCCATGTCGCGGCTCATAGAGAACATGACCCACCATGCCCACAGGATCGCGGCGTAGAAGCCAAGCCATAATCCGTTGCGTAGAACTGCGCGACTCATGCGCTCCTCCCGACTCAGTCCTTGCTTTTCAAATGTCAGACTTTTAAATGTCAGACAAATAAAAACTGACTTCCAGGCTCGCGAACATGAAAATCGACCCCCAGAAACCAGCCGACCTGTCGGCCCAGATCGCCGAGGCCATTCGCGATGCGATTGTCTCGGGTCGGTTGATTGTCGATGAACGCCTGCCATCAGAATCCGAACTTGCTGACCAGTTTCAGGTCTCACGCCCGACAGTCCGCGAAGCGCTTAAACGATTGGCAGCACAATCATTGATCCGCACCCAGCGCGGGGCAAGCGGCGGCGCTTTTGTCAATCGATTGAACTTCAAGGACGCCTATTCGCAGCAGATCACGACCTCGACCCTGTTGCTGTCAATGAACGCGGTCAGTTTCGATACGGCGTGCGAGGCACGTTTCGCGCTGGAGCGCGCCTGCGCTGCGCTGTCGGCAGAACGACGCACCGCCGATCAACTGGCAACCATGCGGGCCGAAATCTTTCGACAGGCTCAGCCGGGACTGACGGATGAGGCGTTCTGCGCCTCGGACGTGGCCTTTCACCGAGCACTGGTTGACGGCGCAGGTAACCCGGTACTGTCCTACCAACTGGCCGGTGCCGTTGAGGCCATGCAACCGCTGATGAACATGATCACTTTCACCGCCCGATCACGCGAAGTGATCATTGGTCTGCATAGCAAAATCGCCGATGCACTCGAAGCGCGTGATGAGAATATTGTGGACGCGACGCTTGCCGAGTTGGAAGCATATACACGACAATTGGCCAGAGACGTGGCCAAACGCCGAAGCAGACCCGCCTGATCTGGCCACTATGCCGCACTCAAGGCATGAAATGCTTTTCATCCCAACCTCTTGGATTAGATTCGAATAAGGATCGCAAACACCAGGATAACCGAATGACCTCAGCACTCAACATCATTGCAGCGCTCTTGACCGTAGGGTTCGGCCTGTTCGGGTTCCTGGCCCCCGCTTACACCGCCAATGCGCTGGATCTGGCCCCAACGAACAGCAATATGGGGCTTAGCGAGATGCGCGCCTCGGTGGGCGGTCTGTTCGTCGTAACCGGGCTTGCCGTCATCTGGCTGAACAATCCCCTGGCCTATGCGATGCTGGGTGTTGTCTATGCCGGTGCCGCATTGGGACGGTTCGTCTCGGTGGTGCTGGACAATCCGCCGCTGACCAAGGCACTGATTTTTGGTGGAATCGAGCTTGTTCTGGCCGTGTGGCTGATTGCAGCCAACTTGAACAGAACCGCATAAAGCATTGGTTGAAAACAACTCCTGATCCGGCATTCAGGAATTGCAAACAGCCATTGCCTAACCTATATAAACACTGTCCTTCGGGACTATGGACATAAACGCGCTCGTAATAAGCGGATCGGACCCGGGGGCGGTACCCGGCGGCTCCACCAACCATCCTTCGTTTGAGGATTTTGGGGCCGAAACAGGATCGACGAACGTCTAAAGGGGTTAGCTTTGTCTCGGCTGTCTGCCACCGTTATCGGCGAAAACAGTACAATTGCAAACGACAATCGTGCTCCGGTTGCAGTTGCTGCGTAAGCAGTAGCAAGACCGAAACTTAAGCCCTTGCGCCTAGCCGCGTAAGGCGGGGTTCGCAGGTACCTGGCAACAGAAACCTGCATTCTCTCTTTATGTCTGCATTTCACCGCTATTTAAGTGCATATTCAGAGTTTGTTCATCAATGTTCCGCATCCTGCGCCTAAGCGACAGGAGAACAGGAATGAAGAACTCAGAATTGCTTCGCGCGTGGTATTCCGAAGTTTGGGAAAATGGAAATGTAGCCGCCATCGACCAATATTTCGCGCCGGACACGATGGCTGAAGGGCTTATTCCCGAAATGCAGGTTGGTGCGGATGACTTTCGAGATCTTGTCGGCGCTTTCCGGCACATTCTGGGTGAGATAAAGGTCGAGCTACCAAAGATCGTGGAAGTCGGCGACTGGGTGTCTGCCATCCTGCATGTCCGCACCTTTCGCGGTGACAATGGCGCGCCGTTGGAAGTGACAGGTCAGGTCATGGCACGATTCAAAGGCGATAAGATGGTCGAGGCTTATAATCAGTTCGACTTTATTTCACTATTTGAACAGCTGGGTCAGTTTCCGCAGGATACGCTTCCGGTATGCATGACCGGACAGAGACTTGATTGGACCTAGCCAATCGAAGCCAACTTGACCCGCGCCGTAGTTCCGCGTTAGCAAATCCTTATGGGGTAAGCTTGCGAACGCCCCGTGAGGCGACAGCCCAAGTTTCGCATGTATCCGAACGATGCAAGGAGACATGCCATGGCTGCGCCCAACGCTATCACACCCCGACAACTCTCAAGGCTTATCGGTACGCCTTCGGGGCCCGTTCTGATCGACATCCGTACTGACCCGGACTTTACAGATGATCCCCGGCTCATCCCCGGTTCAGTCCGCCACCCACACGAGGACATTGCGGGTTTGAAATCACTGATCGGACCCCGGCCTTGCGTGATCATTTGTCAGAAAGGCAAGAAACTAAGTCAGGGCGTCGTCTCGTGGCTACGCAGCGAAAGCCACATGGCTGAATATCTTGAGGGCGGGCAATTCGCATGGCGCGAGATGCGCGAGGCTCAGCTTGTGAAGGCGCGCGCACTGCCTGAATTCGTTGATGGGGCAACCCTTTGGGTGACACGGCATCGCCCGAAAATCGACCGCATCGCCTGCCCTTGGCTCATCCGCCGCTTTGTCGACCCCAATGCGCGGTTTCTGTTTGTATCACCGTCCGAGGTTCAGGGCGTTGTCGAAAAATTCGGAGCGACCGCCTTTGACATCGAAAATGCGTTCTGGAGCCATCGGGGTGATGCCTGCACGTTCGATACAATGCTGGATGAGTTCGACATTCACTCTACTCCGCTGGATCGTATGGCCGCCATCATCCGCGCCGCGGATACAAACAGGCACGAAACCGCGCCTGAGGCTGCGGGTCTGCTGGCGATCTCGGTTGGGTTATCGCGGCAGTTCAAAGACGACCATCAACAGCTTGAGGCGGGCTTGCACCTTTACGACGCGCTTTATCGCTGGGCTCGCGACGGGTTCGATGAAAGCCATGACTGGCCGACAGGTCACGGCGCATGACACCGACTATTTCAGAGCTGTTCCGCGTGTTTGGCCGCATCGGTTTTCTGTCCTTTGGCGGTCCAGCTGCCCAGATTTCCCTGATGCATCAGGAATTGGTCGAGCGTAGGCCATGGCTGGATGAACAAACCTATCTGAGGGCGCTTTCCCTTTGCATGTTGTTGCCCGGCCCCGAAGCCATGCAATTGGCAACCTATGCGGGCTGGCGTCTGAAAGGCGTTGCCGGAGGGCTGATCGCAGGCGGTCTGTTCGTGTTGCCCGGTGCGGTGGTTATAGCGGTTCTGGTTGGCCTCTACGCATCGTACGGCGATCTGCCACTGGTGCAGGCAGGGTTTTTGGGGATCAAGGCAACGGTGATCGTCATCGTCCTTCAGGCCCTGCACAAACTATCGCGAAAGGCGTTGACTGATGGTCATTATCGCGTGATCGCCGCCCTTGGCTTTCTGGCGATTTTCGTGTTCAACCTGCCGTTTCCCCTGATCATCCTCGCGGCGGCAACCTGGGGCTACGTCACGGCTAAGCATCACGGGGGTACGCCTGCCCCGCCCTCACCCGCGCTTGCCCGACCTGTGCGTACTGCGGGGCTCTGGCTAGCGCTTTGGCTGGCTCCGCTGATCCTCCTCAGTCTGACCGGTCCGACGCTGTTGGCAGATCTGGGCTGGTTTTTTGCACGCCTCGCTGTCGTGACATTTGGAGGTGCCTACGCGGTTCTTGCCTATATGTCTCAGACCGTTGTCGATACCTATCAATGGATCAGCACAGACCAGATGATCGACGCGCTGGGTTTGGCTGAGACAACGCCGGGCCCGTTGATTCTTGTGACGCAATTCGTCGCCATGCTGACCGCGCAGCAGGCCTCGGGCACAGGAATGGCGATTGCAGCTGGTATCGTCGCACTTTGGGCAACCTTTGTGCCGTGTTTCCTTTGGATATTCCTTGCCGGCCCTTACCTGGACAAAATCGCCGCGCGCCCAAGATTGGCCGCAGCAATGAAGGGAATCACGGCCTCGGTGGTGGGCGTGATTCTCAACCTGTCCGTGTGGTTTGGCATGAACGTCCTGTTTGGCACGGTGGATAGAGTCTCGGCAGGGCCGGTATCATTGCCCCTGCCCGTTCTGCACACGCTTGATTTTAAGGCGTTGATGCTGACTTTTGCGGCAAGCCTGTTGATATTCCGTTTTAAATTCGGTTTAGCGTTGACCTTGATCACGATGAGTTTGGCGGGGATCGTGCTGCAGATTTTGTAATCAATCAGCCGCATCGCAGCCTTTCGTTTCCGTTCAAATCCCTTATGCTGAGGGCAACCACTTTCGAGGACTAAACATGTCGCAAGACATCGACTACGGGAACCTGATGCACACGGCGATGCGCGGTCTGATCAAGACCGTCCTGACGGATGTCGCCGAATCCGGCCTGCCCGGTGCACATCATTTCTTCATCACGTTCGACACACGGCAGGACGGTGTTGAAATCGCTGACTGGCTGCGCGAGCGCTATCCGGATGAAATGACCATCGTCATGCAGCATTGGTTCGAAAATCTTGAGGTTGGCGATCAGGGGTTCTCTATCACCCTGAATTTCGGCGATGCGCCCGAGCCGCTGTATATTCCCTATATGGCGATCAAAACCTTCGTGGACCCCTCGGTCGAGTTCGGTTTGCGCTTTGAAAGCCCCGAAGACGAGGATGAGACCGACTTTGCGTCCGAAGAGTCGATTGAAGTAGAGCCGGAAGAAGAAGTCCACCATGACGCCGACATTGTGTCATTGGACAGTTTCCGCAAATAACGACCCAAGCCCCGCCAATCGCGGGGTTTAGTCTTTTTTCAGGAAAGTTTCGACGGACCGCGATTTTTCACCATTGCGGAAGCGGGAAAACGAAAGGTTCAGCCCACCCTCGGCCAGAGTGCGGTCAAACTGCTGCAGCTCATAACCGCCATGTTCGTCAATGAACAAAGAAAAGACAGTCAGGGTGTCGCCTTCGATCCGCCCCCAGACAAACGGTTCACCAGCCATCGGATCCAAAGGTACTTCATGGCCAAAAACATTTCGTTTCATGGCTGCTGAGAAAACATGCGACCGGGCTGATGGTTGAAAGTCGACCGAATACTTTTCGTCCTTAATGCGGCCATCCGCCTTGTAGGTGGTGGTTGACCAACTGACGTTGAACCCCTGCCGTGTCTCGTGAATCGAAACGCTCATATCCCTGGGGGTTGCGGTGCCATCGGCATCGACAACTTCAGCTGATCCAGTGTAGTCCCCTATAAACGGGGTAATATCCGCAGCCTGCGAAGACCCTGTGCAAATCAGCAGCAAGGCACACACAGCCAGCGCGGACGCGATGATATGCAAAGGGCGGCTAAGGGGTTGGGCGTGCATGAAGGACTCCGTCGCTTTGTCTGTCTATCTTAACCCTAGCCCGATCAGGCACAATGGCACTGTTTTCGCTAACGCGAATTAATTGGCACCGTCCGGCGTCTATACCTTTGAAGGGTCAGAGTTTATGGTGCGCGCAACTGGCCGATTGCGTTATAGCGCAGCCGCGGCTACACGGCATACAACCGCATACCATACGGAGTGACTGATGTCTTCTACCCGCACCGAAACCGACAGTTTTGGCCCGCTCGAAGTCCCCGCTGACAAATACTGGGGCGCGCAGACGCAGCGCTCGATCATGAACTTTCCCATCGGGTGGGAAAAACAGCCCGTCGCAATCGTGCGTGCGCTGGGCGTGATCAAGAAAGCCTGCGCGATGGAGAACAAGGCCATCGGCAAGCTAGACGACAAAATCGCCGACGCGATCATTCAGGCCGCGGGAGAGGTGATCGAAGGCAAGTTTGATGACAATTTCCCGCTGGTCGTTTGGCAGACAGGCTCGGGCACGCAATCTAACATGAACTCGAACGAGGTCATCGCAAACCGCGCGATTGAGATACTTGGCGGCGAGATTGGTTCGAAAGACCCTGTTCACCCCAATGATCACTGCAATATGGGCCAATCCTCAAACGACACTTTTCCAACCGCCATGCATATCGCAACCGCGATGAGCGTTCGTGACGTGTTGCTGCCCGGCTTGGAAAAACTGGCCTCGGCACTGGAACAGAAGGCGCAAGAGTTTGCTGGGATCATCAAAATCGGCCGCACCCATACGCAGGACGCCACGCCGCTGACGCTGGAGCAAGAGTTCGGCGGATATGCCCATCAAATCCGACAGGGCATTGCGCGCGTTCATACTTCGATGCCCGGGATTTATGAACTGGCGCAGGGAGGCACAGCCGTTGGAACCGGTCTGAACACCCATCACGGCTGGGACAAGGCCGTTGCGGCGAACATGGCCGAAATCACCGGCCTGCCCTTTGTCACCGCGCCCAACAAATTCGAAGCTCTGGCTGCGCATGATGCAATGGTTTTCCTGTCGGGTGCTTTGGCGACCATTGCCGGTTCTTGCTACAAGATTGCGAATGACATTCGCTTCCTTGGTTCTGGTCCTCGCTCGGGTCTGGGTGAGCTGATTTTGCCTGAGAATGAACCCGGCTCGTCGATCATGCCCGGCAAGGTCAATCCGACACAGGCCGAAGCACTGACGCAGGTTGCTGCCCATGTGATGGGTAACGACGCGGCAATCAAGTTTGCCGGGTCGCAGGGCCATTTCCAGCTGAACGTCTATAACCCGATGATGTCCTACAACCTGCTGCAGTCGATCCAGTTGCTGGGCGACGCCGCCGATAGCTTTACCGAGCGGATGTTGCTGGGCATCAAGGCCAATGAGCCGCGCATCGACAAGCTGATGAAGGAATCGCTGATGCTGGTCACGGCACTGGCCCCGACCATCGGCTACGATAACGCCACTGCAGTCGCCAAGACCGCACACAAGAACGGCACGACGCTCAAGGAAGAGGCCATCGCGCTTGGCTTTGTCGATGAGGCGACATTTGACGCAGTGGTTCGGCCCGAGCACATGATCGGCCCCAAGGACAAATGAGCAAGCCGGTCAATCTGAACCGGTACCGAAAGGAAAAAGCACGGGCTGTGAAAAAGGCCCGTGCTGATGAAAACGCGGTGAAATTCGGACGCGGCAAGGCCGAGAAAGAGGTGATCAAGCTACAGCAGGACCGACAGCGCCGCGACCTCGACAATCACGAGTTGGATGAATGAGCGGTCGGCCGGTCAAACGGTCTCTGACCCTCAAAGGGCATCGAACCTCTGTGTCACTTGAGGATGAATTTTGGCAGGCCTTTCGCGACATTGCCAAGCAAAAAAACCTTCCAATCAATGTCTTGGCTGCCGAAATTGACGTTGCGCGTGATCCTGAAACGGGTCTTGCTTCGGCCATACGTGTGTTCATCCTAGACTGGTATCGCAATCCTGAATGAACCCTTGCCCAACGCATCTCGGCAAGGTTAACTTGACGGGAACAAAAAGGGTACATTGATGAGCGAAACCGTTGTAGGTCCAGATGGCCGGAACCGTTGCGCGTGGTGTCAGGCCGCGCCCGAGTTTTTTGAGTATCATGACAACGAATGGGGCTACCCCGTCGCCGAAGATCAGCGTCTGTTCGAAAAAATCTGCCTTGAGAGTTTTCAGTCCGGCCTAAGCTGGCGCACGATCCTGTCCAAGCGCGAGAATTTTCGAAGGGCGTTCTGCGGGTTTGACTACAATCTGGTTGCAGAGTTTGACGATGATGACATTGCAAGATTGTTGCAAGACGCAGGCATCATCCGCCATCGCGGTAAAATCGAAGCCGTGATCAACAACGCTCGTCGGATGCAGGAACTGGTCGAGGCCGAAGGTTCACTGGCTGCTTTTGTCTGGCGCTATGAGACACAGTCGCCGCCCGAACCTCAGACCGCGTCCACCTCAGCCGAATCCATCGCCCTGTCAAAAGAGCTGAAAAAGCGCGGCTGGAAATTTGTCGGCCCGACCACCGTTTTTGCCTTTATGCAGGCGATGGGATTGGTCAATGACCACGCCGAAGGCTGCGTTATGCGCGAAAAAGCGGCGCAGTTGCGCCGCTCATTCAAAAAGCCGGAATAAATGCCTCAGACCGATGCCTGATGGATCTTGTCGATATTGCCGCCAAGGGCCGCGTTGAAATCAGCATCCGATTGCTGTTTCGACAAACCTTCCGTCAACGCGCGCGAGAAAGATGCGATCATCTTTCCATTCTGGGCCAACAGCTTGCAGGCCTGCTCGGTCGAGTATCCGCCTGACAGCGCCACAACACGCAGCACACGCGGATGATCGGCCAGCGCATCATACAGGTTCGGCTGGCTTGGGATGGTCAGTTTCAGCATAACCTCCTGCCCCTCGGTCAGTTGGTCGAGGTTTTTCAGGATCTCAGCCTTCAGAATATCCTCGGCCTCGGCTTTGGTTTCCGAGTGGATGTTGACCTCGGGCTCGACAATCGGGACCATGCCCGCATTGGTGACTTCACGGGCCACGTCGAACTGCTGCGCCACGACAGCGGCGATGCCTTCGGCATTTGCTTCGTGAATCACTGAACGTTCCTTGGTTCCGAAAACGCCGTCCGCCTTGGCCAGTGTATCCGCCAGACCGGGGATTGGTTTCATCAACTGAACACCATTGGCGGTGTCTTCCAGACCTTTGTCGATCTTCAGGAAGGGAACGATGCCTTTTACCGACCACAGGTAATCTGCAACTTTGCGGCCATCGATCTGTTCGCCCAACGTGCGTTCAAACAGGATGGCGCCGATTACTTTGTCCTTGGTGAAATCGTCGGCCAGAATGATCCGGGCGCGCATCTTCTGGATTTCGCCGAACATCTCTTCGTCCGAACCATAGTCCGATGCCTCAACCCCATAAAGCGCCAGCGCCTTGGGCGTTGACCCACCGCTTTGATCCAGTGCCGCGATGAAACCTGCACCATTTGTCATCTGTGCGCGCTGTTCTGCGTTGGACATAACTCATTCCCGTTCAAATTGATTCCGCTTTCAACCCTCGCATACAACATGGCGTTCTGCGATGGTAGTTTGTTAGCGCCCACTAAGGCGCAACCAAATCCCATCCTTGGATCGCACAGTCAGATGCGCGACCGGAACCGGGGTTTTGTCGGGGATTGTTTCAATTCTGAATTGACGCATGAGCTGTGATAGAATCAGCGGTCCCTCGACCATGGCGAAACCTGCACCCGTACAAACCCGAGACCCAGCAGAGAACGGCATATACGCGGATCGCTGGCAGGTTCTGCCATTTTCGGTTTGCCATCGCCCGGGATCAAACTCATCCGGCCGCTCCCACAAGCGCTCGTGCCGATGCAGGTGCCATGGGCTGAGCACGATCTGAGAGCCCTTGCGCACATTGCGCGCCCGAAACGTCTCGGGACAGGTGGTTTGCCGCACCATCATCGGGACTGGCGGATAAAGGCGCAGTGCTTCGCGAAACACATCGCGACTGATTTTGAGATCAGACACAGATGCGAACGTCGCACTTTGCGCTTCTTGTGACACGCGGTCTTGCCATTCGGGATACAGCGCCAGCAGGTACAAGGCCCATGCCAAGGCCGAAGCGCTGGTTTCGTGACCGGCCAGAAAGAAAATGGCGACTTGATCGATCATCTCTTCGGTCTCAAGACAACGCCCGGTTTCAGGGTCCGCAGTGGTCATGATCTTCGTAGCCAGATCATTTGGCGCCGTCCCGGCCGCAATCAACTTGGCCCTTTCAGAAGTCAACCGCGCAATCAGGTCACGAATGTCCCGCGCCGTTTCTCTGGTGTTTCGTGAATGAAACCTTGGCATCCAGCGCGGCAAAGGTAAGAACGCTGCGATATTCAAAAGAGGTTGCTCTCGCTGGTATGCACGGAATTTTTCGAACACCTGCGCGGCGATCTCGTGGTTAATCGGAACCGAAAACAGGGTGCGAAAGATCACATCTGCCGCAACGTGGCTGGTGATCTCTTCGAATTCCACCTCAGCGCCGACCTTTGCCTGCAGGCGTTCGACACATGCTTCTGCAGCTGCAAGCATGGCTGGAAAGGTATCTTTCAAGCGTCCGCCTTCAAAAGCGGGATCTATTATACGCCGTTGCCGCTTCCAGGTCTTTCCATTGGTCAAAAAGACCGAATTACCCAGCAATGGGCGCAATCCCTCGCTGATGCGGCTGGATTTGGGAAAGTCGTCTGGGCGTTGCTTTAGAACCAGATCGATCAGTTCGGGTTGGTTGACAAGATAAGATCGAAAGAATGGCGTTCGAAACTCGGCCATCCAAGCCCGATACAGGCGTTGAGGCTGCGCAGACAGCACATCCTGTCGAAACAGTTTCCCAAATCGCCATAGCGATACCTTATCTGCCCGAGCTTTTGGTTTGGGCGGCGTCATGGCTGCACCGATGTGTATCTGGATACCGTTCGCGTGATCCGGGACTTTGAAGGCGCGCGCCCTTCGTATCGTCGAGCCAAAGGCACAGGCCCCGCCGTGATGCGGAAGTAATCATAATCCCCAGGGCGGTCGAACGCGCACAGATATTGAAAATGCAGTCGAAAGAACCGCCACCTCAGCGATTTCCATTTCTCTGCAGAAAGGGTCTGTGTAAAGGCCGCTGACAGAATCAGAGGCCATTGCTTGACCGGCCCCGCAACGCCGCTTACGGCGACCGGGTCGCAAAGGGCAAAGGTACACCCGTCTCCGGGGGCGGAAACATCGACCCATGTCAGATCGTGATTTTCTGAAACATCACGCAAGTCGCGCCGCAATCGATGCGCCTTGGGCAGGAAAGAGACCATCGGGACCACCTGACCAAGGGTCAGAAAAGACAGAGCAGGCCCCTGCCCAGTGCGATTGCGCAGAACCTCGGCCAGCACCATGACACCCAGATGCGCGCCTGAACTGTGACCGACGATCAGAACCTCATCCACATCGGTTTTCAGGGCCTGTTCGACACGATTGCTGAACTGGACAAGTCGCGCGTTCATTTCAGGGGAAACGGCGCCCAGCCATCGGGCCGAATGCGCATAGTCATGCATCAGGTAATACGCAAACAAACGGTTGTCGATGCGTCGGAACCAAAGCAACAGGCCGTAACCTAGTACCAAGCCAACTGCATAGGACGGCGACCCCATTATGGGTGAAAGCACGGCAACAGCAGCGAATGCGACCAGTACGGCAATCAGCAACTGAAACAAAAGCATCGCAACCGGATACAGCGCCGCGATCACCGGGCCTTTGCGCAACCGCATCAGACGCGCAAGTGTCCCTGTCGAGATGTAGGTCCACGCGGTTCGCCCCAATTGCAGATAGGTCGCCGGAGTGGATCGCGCCATGCTGTTACGCACGATATCGGACCAGATCAGAACCTCGAAATCCGATTGAATTTCAAATCCATCCTGTAAAGACGTGACGTGCCAGCCATAGGGCTCCTGCCCGGATTTTGGAGAAACGCTCACCGAATAGCCGGAAATCTCAGCCTGCGCGCGCCCCTCGGATCGATAGAGCTCGCGATAGCGGCGCGGGGGAAACGGGTCATAGCCCGGAATGTAGAACACCCGGCGGCGGAAAATCTGGGGATGGGGTTTCTGACTGCTCATTGCCGGGCCCTCTGCGCCTCAGGGTAACGCAGCAAGTCCAGCAAGGTAAGATCAGATCCGCTAAAAAGACCAGAGGGTTAGCCGAAATTGGCCAGTGCCGGGAAAGTTTCCAACAGCCACCAGCTGAATTCGGTGAAAAGGCCTGTGATCAGCATGATCCCAACGAACAGCAGCAAGCCGCCCATCACCTTCTCGATAGTGCCCATATAGGGCTTGATGCGGTTCATCACCGTCATCGACCGGTTAAGGAACATCGCAGCCAGCAGAAACGGAATGCCCAGACCGGCGGCGTAGACGCCCAGCAACAACGTTCCGCGCGCCACCGAAGCCTCGGATGCGGCCAGCGACAGGATTGCCCCCAACTGTGGGCCAATGCAGGGCGTCCAGCCAAACGCAAAAGCCAGACCCAGAATGTATGCCCCAAAGACCGAGCCACCTGAATCGCCTGTTTCGATCCGCGCCTCGCGGTCAAGGAACGGAATGCGGAATACGTTCAGAAAGTGCAGACCAAAGACGATCACCACCGCACCGGATAGTTTCGCAAACAACACCTGGTTCTGCAGCACAAAGGCCCCAAAGGCCGAAGCAGTGAAACCCAGTAACAAGAAGACGGTAGACAACCCCAACACAAAGAAAAGCGCGGTCAGCGTTGCCTTGCGTCGTGCCCGCGCCTGATCCTGCATCTCGTTGATTGACACACCGCTCATATACGCCAGATAAGGCGGCACGATGGGCAAAACGCAAGGCGACAGGAAGCTAATCAAACCACCGAGCATCGCGATGAACATGGCAGGCAGCAGGCCCGCGTCGATGATATCAATTCCAAACATGGTTCAGCACATATGTCATCAAAGCCGCCCCGTCACGGGGCCAATCGGTCACATCCTCGTGGTTGCATACTGGACAGCATCGCAGTCAACACATATCCCCAAAGTCATGACAGATAACACAGAAACACTGGATGCGCTTGGCCTGTTGTGCCCCTTACCCGTCCTCAAGGCACGCAAACGTCTTAAATCCATGCCTGACGGAGCGGTTTTGCGCGTGTTGGCGGATGATCCGGCAGCCGTCATTGATGTGCCGCATTTTTGCTCCGAGGCCGGGCATACCCTAATCTCGCGCGAAGACGCAGCGGATCATCAAGTCTATGTGATCCGCAAGGCATCCTGACCTTCCATGCCCCTTGCGTTTAAACAAAAAAGGCGGACCAATGTCCGCCTTGATTGTTATTGACCCAAAGACCACCAACCGCGCCTTTTGGGCTTGGCCGGAGCTGGTTCAGGTTCGTCCGTGACGGTTTCAAGCACGGGTTCTTCGACCTCATCAGCCACAGTTTCCTCTTGGGAAGGTTCTGCAGCCGAGACAGGCTCTGCATCAATCGCAGGTTCTGGCTCTGCAATGGCCTCATCATCTTCCGCTACCACAGGTGCTGCGTCAGGGGCCCCTTCTTCGGCCTCCGCGCTTTGCGCTGGCGCATCGTTCACCTGTGCCGGATCTTCGTCACCATCGGCAAAGGGTTGTTCCTTACCCGCATCTGCAGACTCGGCCACTTGCCCTTCAGCCGCCTGAACGGGTTCTTCCGTCTGGGCCTCAGCTGTCGCATCCGTGTCTGCCACTTCCGCGTCTTTCTTTCGACGACGCGGGGCACGGCGTTTTTTGGTGTTGGCAGGTTTCTCGGCCTCTTCCGTCGCCTCACCGACATCTGGCGCATCTGCAGTCTGCGCGTCGCCAGCGTCTGCAGCCCCATCCTCGACCGATGCTGCCGACGCTTCATCTTCCGAAGATGCATCGGAGGCTTCTCCGTTCCCTCCGCCCTTCTTGCGGCGGCGACGACGGCGCTTGCGCTTTGGTTTGGACTCTTCTTCGGCCTGAACAGCGGTATCTTCCTCCGCCTCGTCCTCCTCGCTCGAATCCACCAGATCCATCAGCGAGGCATCGACAGACACCACAGGCGCAGTTGCCTCGGGGACCACACGGCTGGCGGTCTTGAACTTCTCCATCGAGAAATCGGGGCTGACCAAATGCACATCGCCTTCGATCCGCACCGACAGACCATAACGCGCTTCGATCTGCGCGATATGTTCCCGCTTTTGGTTCATCAGGAAGTTGGCAATGCTGACAGGGCAGCGCACCAGAACCTCGCGCGAGCGACGGCGGGTGCCCTCCTCTTCGATCTGACGCAGGATCGACAGCGCCATATTGTCGTCGGACCGGATAAGACCGGTGCCATGACAGGCCGGACACGGCTGCGTGGTCGCTTCGATCATGCCGGGGCGCAGGCGCTGGCGGCTCATCTCAAGCAGACCAAAGCCCGAAATCCGGCCAACCTGAATGCGCGCACGATCCGTTTTCAGCTTGTCTTTCAGACGCTTCTCAACAGCCGAGTTGTTTTTGCGCTCATCCATATCGATGAAGTCGATGACAATCAGACCGGCAAGATCCCTCAGGCGCAACTGGCGCGCCACCTCTTCAGCGGCCTCCAGATTGGTCTTTAGTGCTGTTTCCTCGATCGAGCCTTCCTTTGTGGCCCGTCCCGAGTTCACGTCGATCGCAACCAATGCTTCGGTTACGCCAATCACGATATAACCGCCAGATTTAAGCTGAACGGTCGGGTTGAACATTCCCGCCAGATAGCTTTCCACCTGATAGCGCGCGAACAGAGGCAGCGCGTCCTCGTACCGTTTCACGTTTTTGGCGTGGGACGGCATGATCATTTTCATGAAGTCCTTGGCGATGCGATACCCGCCCTCACCTTCAACCAGAACCTCATCGATATCGCGATTATAGAGGTCTCGGATCGACCGTTTGATCAGGTCGCCTTCCTCGTAGATCTTCGCAGGCGCGATGGATTGCAGCGTCAGTTCGCGAATCTGCTCCCACATGCGTTGCAGATATTCATAGTCGCGCTTGATCTCGGATTTCGTCCGCTTGGCCCCGGCGGTACGCACGATCAGGCCCGCACCCGTCGGCACATCAATCTCCGAGGCGATGTCCTTCAGCTTTTTCCGGTCCGCCGCGTTGGTGATTTTGCGGCTGATCCCGCCACCGCGCGCCGTGTTCGGCATCAACACACAGTAACGTCCGGCCAGCGACAGATATGTAGTCAGCGCCGCACCCTTGTTGCCGCGTTCTTCCTTGACGACCTGCACCAACAGCACCTGGCGCACCTTGATGACTTCCTGGATCTTATACCGGCGCGGACGCGGTTTGCGCGGCGGGCGAATATCCTCGCTGTCATCCTCGTCAGCCACGGATTCGATCGTATCATCTTTCGAGGACGCATCGGCCCCCTTGCTCTCGGCACCACCTTCGGCGTCCGGCTCGTCGTCGGAGGTTTTTGCTTCTTCTTCAGATTTTGCCTCAGCCTCTTCAGCCGGTTCGTCTTCAGACGCTTCCGCCGTTTCGGTAGGTACCTCTTCGGATACTTCAACCGATGTTTCCGCAGGCTGTTCGACCTCAACCGTCGCTGGGTCCTCGGCAGGCGCGTCCTCAGCTGCAGGCGCATCACCCTCGTCGGGTTCCTCCACCGGTGTCTCGGCAACGATCTCCATCGGAGAGGTCCCCTCGGGCACCTCCGCTTCATCGCCGTCATCAAGATCGATGGTTTCCATGCCGGTGGGCTCAGTCGAAACTTCCAGCGTTTCTACCGGATCGTCCGATTTCACATCCGCAGCTTTCGACCGCGAGCGCAACCTGCGTTTTTTGGGCTTTGCTTCCTCAGCCTCATCGCGCGCTTTCATCGCCTCGGCATAGGCGCGCTCCTCCTCCATCAGCGCCTCACGGTCGGCGACGGGGATCTGGTAATAGTCGGGATGAATCTCGGAAAATGCCAGAAACCCGTGCCGGTTACCGCCATAGTCAACAAAGGCCGCCTGCAGCGACGGTTCAACCCGAGTTACTTTTGCAAGATAGATGTTGCCAGCAAGCTGGCGTTTGTTTTCGGATTCAAAGTCAAATTCCTCAACCTTGTTTCCGTCGACCACCACGACGCGGGTTTCTTCCGCGTGGGTGGCATCGATAAGCATTTTCTTAGCCATTTGTCCTTGGTGCACCGCGCCAAACGCGTTGTCCTGACCCGTCCGGGCGGACAGGCGCTTTTGGGGTGGTGTCTTGTACGGGCGATATCGGACCGCGCGCGGCAAGGTCTGGCGCGATGGCCCCCTGCCCGTAAACTCAATCGTTGCGCGCGCGTCATCGCGGTTCTTCTCCGACAGGCGCATATCATAGCTGCCTGCCCATTTATTCCTTTCGCCCGCAAATCACGGGGTCAGGCGTTCAGTTGCCCTTTCCAGGGCACAATCGGTCTGCGCTGCCCCGTGGGATTAGGTCACCACCTGCGGCATCACAGCGAAACTCAAAGATTCGGGACTTGTGGGCATAAAATTCACCCGGCCCGTTCGGACACAATAAAAGCAGTCCTGTGGAAAAGACAATGGGCAAACTGCACGACAACAAAATCAGGCGCACTGCCGCGCCTTCTTCTGTTCAAAAAATACCTCGGGGGGAATTGGCCGCAGGCCAAGGGGGGCTGGCCCCCTTCTGTTCTCACAAATAATCCGAACGCTGCAATCCGTATTTTGCCATCTTCTCATTCAGCGTTCGGCGTGGCAGGCACAATTCGTCCATTACCGAAGCAATTGAACCCTTGTGACGACGCATCGTGTTGTCGATCAGCATCCGTTCAAACGCCTCGACATACTCTTTCAGCGGCTTGCCTTCGGTCGTCATGACCGGTTGCATCTCCTCATGATCGGACATCAACAGCGACGCAATCGTGCCCGAACCGCGCCGAGACTGCAGTACCGCGCGCTCGGCGATGTTGATCAACTGGCGCACGTTGCCCGGCCACGGTGCCTGTAGCAGTTGCGCCGCCTCCTGTGCACTGACTTGTGGTGAATCACAGCCGTATTCCTCGGCAAACTGTTCGCTCAGCCGTGTAAACAGCGTCAGGATATCTTCGCCCCGCTGCCGCAAAGGCGGCATGGTGATGCGCAGCGCAGCCAGACGATAGAACAAATCGGGGCGCAGCACATCCTCGCTGGTCTTGCCCGCCTCCTGCAGGTTCGAGATCGCCACAATCCGCGTTTCCGCCGGGGTTCCCTGCTCATTCATCACGCTCAGCAAGCGGGCTTGCAGAGTATCGCTCAGCGCCTCGACGTCTTCCAGCACCAGCGTGCCGCCGCGCGCTTCCTCGATCGCAGGCAGCTGCGTGTCTTCGGGCATCATCGGACCGAACAGACGTTTCGACAGCGCGTCCTCTTCCAGCGCCGCGCAGGACACCAAAACGAATTTCTTACCCGCCCGACTGCCGACTGCATGCAGCGCGTGTGCAACCAACGTCTTTCCGGTACCGGTTTCACCGTCGATCAGAACATGACCGTCCGCCTGCCCCAGATCCAGAATATCCTCACGCAAACGCTCCATCACCGGGCTGGCCCCGATCAACTTGTTCATGATCTGCGTGCCGCCAGACAGTTCGCGTCGCAGCGCCCGGTTATCCAGCGTCAAACGACGCGCGTTGCTGGCGCGTTTGGCCAGTTCGGACATACGATCGGGGTTGAACGGCTTTTCAAGAAAATCAAACGCCCCAACCCGCATCGCCTCGACCGCCATCGGAACATCGCCGTGACCGGTAATCATGATGACCGGTAAGGTGCTGTCGGCCCCCATCAGCTTTTTCAGCAGCTGAATGCCATCCATCCCCGGCATCTTGATGTCGGAAATCACGATTCCTGGATATTCCGGCCCCAATACCTTGAGCGCATCTTCGGCGCTCGAAAAGGTTTCGGTGTCGTAACCTGACAGCGCCAGCCACTGACTGATCGATTGGCGCATGTCCTGTTCGTCGTCGACGATGGCGATTTTCATGGCCTGTGCCATATTCATTCCTCGTTACTCAGCGGCCTCAAGGCCGTCGCTTCCCAGTATCGGCAGTTGCATCTCAAACACCGCGCCGCCGTGTTGGCCGTTGCGCGCAGTCAGCCGTCCGCCATGGTCGTTCACGATCCCGGACGAGATGGCAAGCCCCAGTCCGACCCCGTCACCGGGTCGCTTGGTGGTGTAGAACGGCTCGAACAGGTTCTCGATGTCTTCGATACCATGGCCGTTGTCCCGAACGGTCAATACCGCCGTGTCCCCCGCCGCAAGGATGATTTCCACATCCGGTTCTGCGACTGATTTGGTGGCATCCAATGCGTTACGCAACAGGTTGACCATCACCTGCTCAATCCGCATCCGATCCCCCATCACTATAACAGGTTCTTCGGGTAAAATCTGCGTAATCTTGACATGGCGCTGCCTCAGCTGCGGTTCCATCATCGACAAGCTCGAAGCCAGTGCTTCGCCAAGATTTACAGGGGAAAACGCGTCCGCACCCTTGCGAGCATAGGATTTCAGCTGCCGCGTGATCGCACCCATCCGCTCAATCAACCCGTCGATGCGGCCAAAGCTGGCAAGCGCCTCTTCGGATCTGTCGCGGCGCAGCAGAAGACGGGCGCCGGCAAGATAGGTTTTCATCGCAGCCAGCGGTTGATTCAGTTCGTGACTGACCGCCGCAGACATCTCACCAAGAGCCGCGAGTTTGGAGCTTTGGGCAAGGGTCTGTTCAGCAACTTCCAGCGTCTTTTCAACCCTTTCGCGCTCAGCAATTTCCCGCTGTAGTCGGGCATTCAGTGCGCGAAGCTCCGCCGACTCGCGCTGGAACAACGTCATACGCAAGGTTGCCCTGCGGCTGAGTGCATAGAAGGCCAGCGCCAGAAGAATCGCAAAACCCATGATTTCCAACGCCAGCACGCTGTTCACCTTTTCCCGGATCGAGGAATAGGTTGTGAACGACGTCATCTGCCAACCACGGAAAGGAATACGCGTTTCCATCCGCATCACCGCCTCGCCCTGCAGATAGGCATCCGGCGGCAGAGCCGTCCAGTCGGTGGTCGCCCGGATCGCGCGCTGAATGGCGCCCTGAGGTGGCTGCCGCAGCATTGCAGCTTGCTCATCCAAACCACGCCATTGAGGTTCGGTCGACAGGATGATCGCGCCAGTGCTGTCGGTGACCATGACTGCGTCCGAAATGCCAGCCCAGGCGCGCTCGAACTTTTGCAGGTCGACTTCGACCACAATCACGCCGAGGATTTCTGAATTGGCCTCGATGCGCCGCGAGTAGACAAAACTGTAGGCCCCGGATTCAGTTGGGATAACCGAGAAAATCGTGGCGTTCGACCGGATGGCATCAATGAAATACGCCGTATTGCGGTGGCTTTCCTGCAGGCGATTGCGGTCCGTTGCAGCGACCGTCAACCCGTCACCGTCCAGCAAGACTAGCGATGCAGCACCAATTTCTTCGACAAAGGAAATCAATCGTTGGCTGGACAGGGTATAGTCGCTGGATTGTAGCGCCGAAATCAAGGTCGGATCCCGCGCCAGCAACTGAGGCACAATGGCGTTGCGGCGCAATTCGCTCAGCAAATTGCCGGAATAAAGAGCCAGACGCAATTCGGCCCGGTTACGGGTGGATTCAGTAAACCGGCTTGTGAGCAGACTGTTCGTCACCCAGACGGTCGATACAGTGGCAACAAGCAACACCGCAATAGCCAGACGCAGGCGCCAGCCAAGTGGCGCCCCTCGGAGCCGTTTTAAGAAACCGGGGCCGTCTGATTGAACGTCTGAACTCATTTCCTGACGCTACGCGCCTGCGACGATGACCTCAAGTCACGCCGGCGTCAGGACACCTGACAATGCGCGGAAGAGCGCCGCCCCATCGGTGCCGCCGTGGCCCGAATCCGCCGCCCGTTCAGGGTGTGGCATCATCCCCAACACGCGCCGGTTGTGCGATAGAATTCCGGCGATATCGTCGCGCGAACCGTTCGGATTCTCGGCATAGGTGAATGCGATTCGATCCTGATCCTTCAACTCGGCCAACGTTTCGTCGTCGGCAAAATAGTTGCCGTCGTGGTGCGCGATCGGAATATCGATTACCTCGCCTGCGTTGTACCCTGCAGTGAAGGCGCTGTTGCTGGTCTGAACCTTCAGACCGACCGTGCGGCAGATGTATTTCAACCCTGCATTACGCAGCAGCGCACCGGGAAGAATGCCGGTTTCGGTCAGAACCTGAAATCCATTGCAAACCCCAAAGGCATATCCACCACGCTCGGTGTGCTCAGCGACCGCTTTGCAGATCGGCGACTGGGCGGCGATTGCACCGCAGCGCAGATAGTCACCATATGAAAAACCACCTGGCACACCGACGATATCAACGCCCTCGGGCAGCGTGGCATCCTTGTGCCAAACCATATCGACCGAGAACCCGGCCTGTTCGAAAGCAACGGCAAGATCGCGGTCACAGTTGGACCCGGGAAATACGATGACGGCGGCGCGCATGGCGGACCCTCCTTGACTTGGAACCCTCAGACCAGTTCGATCTCGTAACGTTCGATGACCGTATTGGCCAAAAGCTTTTCGCACATCTCGGTCACATCGGCCTCGGTTGCGCCTTCTGCCAGTTCAAGGTCGATCACCTTGCCCTGACGCACACCCTCGACCTGATCAAAGCCCATCGCACCCAATGCGTGTCGCACCGCCTCGCCCTGCGGGTCAAGCACCCCGTTCTTGAGCATCACATGCACACGTGCCTTCATCTTGAGAACTCCAGTCGTGGACCGCTTGCCGGTCCGTTTCGTTGTGCGCGGGATACCCCGCTTGGACGTATCGGACAACCCTGCCCTAGCAGGACAGGGTCAGTTGATCAGCGTCGGTTTTGTGACGTTGGTTTTCGGCAGAACCCCAAGACGGCGCGCAACCTCGGAATAGGCGTCCGTCAGGCTCCCTAGATCGCGGCGGAACACATCCTTGTCCAGCTTTTGTCCGGTCTCGATATCCCAAAGACGACAGCTGTCCGGGCTGATCTCATCAGCGACGATCAAGCGCTGATAGTCGCCCTCGAACACACGGCCAATCTCGATCTTGAAATCGACCAGACGAATGCCGACCGCCAGCATCACACCGCTCATGAAATCATTCACGCGCAGGGCAAGGCTTAGGATGTCGTCCATATCCTGCTGGCTGGCCCAGCCAAAGGCCGCGATGTGTTCTTCGGTTACAAGCGGATCGCCCAGGGAATCGTCCTTGTAGCAGTATTCGACAATCGGGCGCGGCAATTGCGTGCCTTCCGCAATGCCCAGACGTTTTGACATCGTTCCGGCAGCATAATTCCGCACGATCACTTCCAGCGGCACGATCTCGCAATTCCGTACCAGTTGCTCGCGCATGTTCAGGCGGCGGATAAAGTGGTTGGGCACGCCGATCTGGGTCAGGCCGGTCATGAAGAACTCGGACAGGCGGTTGTTCAGCACACCCTTGCCGTCGATCACGTCTTTCTTTTCCGCGTTGAACGCGGTGGCGTCATCCTTGAAGTACTGCACGATCGTGCCCGGTTCGGGACCTTCATACAGAATCTTGGCCTTACCTTCGTATATCTTCTTGCGACGCGCCATAAGCGACCTTTCCAGACAGGCGAAAGGGAATGAGTCCCTTCTCGTTGGCGCCCTCATAGTGCAAGCCCCGCTTTCTCGCAAGTTCACCGGACCGAGGGGCTTTGACGCAGTGTAAATCCCTTGCACCTGCCGCCTCCTGTCGTCATATCTTCATCAAACAGCATGTAATCCAAGGGGTCCCCTACCAATGACCACATTTGATGAACGTGAAGCCGCGTTTGAAAACAAATTCGCCCATGATGAAAAGATGCAATTCATCGCCCGGATGCGCCGTAATCGGTTCATGGCAGTATGGGCGTCGGCCCTGAAAGGTGAAACCGTTGAACAGGCGCGGAAATACGGACAGGAACTGGTGCACACCGACCTGCAGAATGTCAGCGAAGACGATGTGGTCGAAGCCGTAAAAGGCTATCTGGGCGATCTGGCTGACGAACAGAAAATCCGCGAAAAGATGGCTGAGCTTCTGGTTGAAGCCAAAGAACAGGTCATGGCCGAAGCCGAAACCTGATACCTAGCATAGAAAACTCATGATCTTCATGAGTTTTATGAGTTTGATTTGATGCCCCGGTCGTGAGACACGGGGTATCTCTATTTTGATCGGCCTTATTGGCCTGTTTTCGGACTATTCCTATGACAAACGCGCTCAGCAAACTTCTGGAAACCACGGATGCCATTCTGGCGGACGGCGCAACCGGCACCAACCTGTTCAACATGGGGCTGCAATCGGGCGACGCACCCGAATTGTGGAACGTTGAGGCCCCGGACAAGATTCGAGACCTGTATAAAGGCTCGGTTGACGCGGGCAGCGATCTGTTTCTGACCAATACCTTTGGCGGAACGGCTGCGCGGCTGAAACTGCACGATGCGCAAAACCGGGTCGCTGAATTGAACCGGATCGGTGCCGAGCTTGGTCGAGAGGTTGCGGATCAGGCAGGGCGCACCGTGATCGTAGCCGGATCAGTTGGCCCGACCGGCGAAATCATGGAACCAGTCGGCAGCCTGACTCACAGCGATGCCGTCGAAATGTTTCACGAACAAGCCGAAGCCCTGAAAGAGGGCGGAGCCGACGTGCTGTGGCTGGAAACCATCAGCGCACCCGAGGAATTCCGAGCCGCTGCCGAGGCGTTTGCCCTGGCAGACATGCCATGGTGCGGAACCATGAGTTTTGACACAGCCGGTCGCACGATGATGGGTGTGACATCAGCTGATCTTGCGATGATCGTTGAAACGCTGCCCAACCCTCCGGTTGCATTTGGTGCGAATTGCGGCACCGGCGCATCTGATATTCTGCGAACGGTCCTTGGGTTTGCCGCGCAGGGCACGGAACGCCCTGTGATCTCTAAAGGCAACGCGGGCATTCCGAAATACGTCGATGGCCACATCCACTATGACGGAACGCCTGATTTGATGGCCCAGTATGCAATCATGGCCAGAAACGCCGGAGCCTCGATCATCGGTGGCTGCTGCGGAACAATGCCCGCCCATCTGCGCAAAATGCGCGAGGCGCTGGACACAATGCCCCGCGGCCTGCGACCGACACTGGATCAGATCACAGCGGCGCTTGGTCCGTTTTCGTCCGAGTCGGATGGAACCGAAGACGCTGGCGTCCTGCCAGAGCGCCGCACACGGCGACGCAGGCGCGCCTGAGCTGTCCTTTTAGCGACCCTCGAATTTCGGGGGTCGTTTTTCCAGAAAGGCGACCACGCCTTCGGCAAAATCCCGTGTGTGTCCGCAATGTTCCTGCAAATCCGCCTCGACCTCGAGCTGTTGCCGCAGTGTTTTGTCGTATGACCCCCGGATTGCCTGCTTGATCGCGGAGAAACCTGCAGTGGGCCCATTTGCCAGATACGCCGCCCGATTGCGCCAATGCGCTTCAAATTCTTCGTCGGGAACGGCCTCCCAGATCAGACCCCAATCATCTGCCTGACGCGCGCTGATCTTGTCGGCAAACAAAGCTGCCCCCATCGCCTTGGCGAATCCCATCTGACGCGGCATGAACCAAGTACCGCCCGCGTCCGGGATCAGGCCGATCCGGGCGAAAGCCTGTAGGAAATACGCGCTTTCAGTGGCGATCACCACATCAGCACACAAGGCTAGGTTAGCCCCTGCCCCCGCAGCGGGTCCATTGACCGCGGCAATGATGGGAACCGGGCAGGCATAAACCGATTCCAACATCGGTTCATACTCATCCCGCAACGCCCGCCCAAGATCGATATTGCCGGTGCTGGATGCATCCCCCAAATCCTGACCGGAACAGAACGCATTTCCCGCGCCGGTCAGAACCACGGCTCGCGCATTTTGCGCTGCCTCTTTCATCGCATGGGTGATTTCGGCCCGCATCTGAGTGGTCAGCGCGTTCATCTTGTCCGCCCGGTTCAAAGTCAGGACCGCCAAACCATCGGCAATATCGAGATGGACCGCTTCGTATTCCATGAAAAACCTCGCCTGCACAGAGCTTTGAGATACCCTGACGCATTATCAACGGAACGGAAAGCGTAACTGGGCGTCAGTCTTTCAGGATTTCCTTCAGACGGTCTTGTTCTTCCCGGGTTAGCTTGTCTGGCTGGGCCTGTGCCCCAGAGCGGTCGCGAACAAAGCTGAACCCAACCGCCCCGGCAAGCAGCAACATGAGCGGACCTGCCAGCCAAAGCACGATGTTAGCCCCCGAACTGGTCGGTTTTAGCAATACATATTCGCCATAGCGGTCGACGATGAAATCCACTGCTTCTTTGTCAGTATCCCCGGCCACCAGCCTTTCACGCAGCAGGATACGCAGATCACGGGCAAGTTCCGCATTGCTTTCATCGATGCTTTCGTTGCGGCAGACCAGACAACGCAGACCGGCGCTGATGTCCCGCGCTCGCGCCTCAAGCTCAGGGTCGTCCAGAATCTCGTCCGGCTGAACCGCAAATGCCTGAGTGGCAAGCAGAAACAGGATCAGGGTGATGCGCTTCATTCCGCAGGCACCCCGCTTTTTGGAGATTTGCGTGCACCGGCGGCAACCCGGAACCGCCGGTCAGACAAGCTGAGTGCACCACCCAATGCCATCAGAATGCACCCGCCCCAAATCCAATTCGCCAGAGGTTTGATATACGTCCGCATCACCCACCCGCCGTCGGCCTGTTGATCTCCGATCACGACGTAAAGATCACGCAGAAATCGATAGTCGATTGCAGCCTCGGTTGTGGGCATCCGCGCCACTGGATAGTCGCGTTTTTCCGGATGCAAGGTCGTGATCTGTCGTCCGCCTTCCTCGACACTTACATCTGCGGTGGTCGAGAAATAGTTCGGGCCCTGCACCCGGCGCACATCCTGCAGGGTCAGAGTGAACTGACCAACCTGGAATGGCTGCCCGGGTTGGGCGACGCGAATATCCTCAACCTCCCACGCGGTAAGACCGGCGATGGCGAACATGGTGACACCAAGACCGGCATGAGCGACCGCCTTGCCCCAGTCTGCCCCGGGCAAGCGGAACAAACGGGCAAGGTTTCTGGACCGACCTGTGCGGCTCCACAAATCAACGATGGCACCAAATGTGATCCAGGCCCCAAGAAACAGGCCAACTGGCCCAAGGGCACTGCGCCCGGTTTGAAGAACCCAGACCAGAACCGCCAGCGCAACCGCCAGCACGAAGGCATAGCGCAGCGACCACGTGATACGGCCCAGCTTGCCACGTTTCCATGGCAGCATTGCCCCGACAGGTAGCATCAAACCCAGTGCGATCATGAATGGCGTAAAGGCCAGGTTAAAGAACGGAGGACCAACCGACAGTTTCCGTTCCAGCATCATCTCGGCCACCATGGGCCACATGGTTCCGAAGAACACCACCAGACAGCTGACGGCTAACAGGATATTGTTCAGGATCAGCCCGCTTTCGCGGCTGACAACGCCAAACACCCCCTTCGCCTCCATCACCTGTGCCCGCGCAGCAAACAAAGTCAGCGCACCGCCAATGAAAATCACCAGAATTATCAGGATGAACACGCCCCTCTCGGGATCATTGGCAAAAGCATGAACCGACGTCAGCAGACCAGAGCGTACTATGAATGTCCCGATCAGTGAGAACCCGAATGCGATGATCGCCAACAGGATGGTCCAGCTTTTCAGCGCTTCTCGCTTTTCAACGACAATGGCCGAATGCAAAAGGGCCGCTGACAATAGCCATGGCATGAACGAGGCATTTTCGACCGGATCCCAGAACCAGAACCCACCCCAGCCAAGCTCGTAATACGCCCACCATGATCCCAGTGCGATACCGATTGTCAGGAAAATCCAGGCTGCCAGCGTCCAGGGCCGCACCCAGCGCCCCCATGCCGCATCCACGCGCCCCTCGATCAGCGCGGCTACGGCAAAGCTGAATGCCATGCTCAGCCCAACATAGCCCAGATACAGAAACGGTGGATGAAACGCGAGGCCCGGGTCTTGCAGCAATGGATTCAGATCGCGCCCGTCAAAGGGCGGAACGGCCAGACGATCAAACGGGTTGGAAGTAAACAGGATGAAGGCAAAGAAAGCGACACCAATCGCCCCCTGAACGGCCAACACCCGCGCCTTGAGCGTTGGAGGCAGACCGCTACCAAAGGCCGCTGCCATGGCCCCGAATATAGTCACGATCAGAACCCACAACAGCATGGACCCCTCGTGATTGCCCCAAGTTCCGCTGATCTTGTAGATCATCGGTTTCAGCGAGTGGCTATTCTCGACCACGATCCGCAGCGAGAAATCCGAGGATGCAAAGGCCCACATGAGTGCGCCAAAGGAAAACGCCGTCAGCAGGAACTGCGCGATTGCAGCGGGTTCCGCAAATGCCATCCATCCAGTCCAACGTCTGGCCGCCCCGATAAGGGGCACCACGCTTTGAACGATGGCAACAAGAAACGCTAGGATCAGTGCGAAATGGCCGAGCTCTGTTATCATGTTCCGGAATATACCGCCCACGCCTGACCAGCGCCATTCACATTCGCCCGCGCGCCGCGAACATAGTGTCGCGGTCAGGCGCGGCGTAAACGCTTCCAGTCTTCCAATGCAGGGTTCATATCCACATCTCCTTCAACCGCGTCACTCGTCTGAGTAGCGTCAGCGACGCGCGGACTGTTGCCCCGCAATTGCGCAAGCGCCTCAAGGTTGGAATGAACTGCAGGCACATGCAGTAAAGTCGAACCGATTTCACGCTGAAAATCCTGCGCCTTGGCCTGATGCCGTGCGCCGAAATAGAAAGACACAATCACACCCAGCAACCACCATAACGGTTCGGGTACCAGAGCGATTCCTTGCATCCGCGCGGCAAACCACAACGGGTCGATCATCGCCGCCACAAACAATGCCAGCGTTCCCAGGGCAAGCGCCGGGCGCGGCAGACGGTTTAACCCGTCTACAAATCGATCAAACACGCCTTTGCGGGGTGACCGAAATTCGGCGGCATACTGCGTCATCGCCTGGTCCCGCAACGTTACCTCCCGCTCAGCTGCCTTATCGGCGTTTTCGCGAAATACCTCAGCCGTTTCGCGGACAACATTGCGACCACCGCCGAACAACATCTCAAAAAGCCCCGATATCAGCCCCATGACGCGACTCTCATATCAAATTCTGCCGTATTCAGATGGTATTTAGGCGAAAGAAACTCTTCCGCGCGCCGTATCCAGCCGCCTTTGCCACCTGCCCGCGTCCGCGCAAATTTCCGCAGCGGTTCCCGCCTGTCAGCCAGCGCGAAATAATAGTTACGTCGCGCGATCCCATAGGCATCCCTAAGCAACATGGGCTCTGGCCTAGCCGCGTCATGCGCTGCTGTCTCGGTCTTGGGACCAATCGCACCGTCAACCGCTATGTCGAACCCCATCTCGCGCAGCAGACGCTGAAGCGTTTTCACCGCCTGCGCCCCCGCATTGACGTACATGTCAAACAGCGACGGCTGCAAAACCTTGGGCACCCTGCCTATCCCCGGTTTTTCATAATAATGGGTCACGAAAATCCTGACCGCCTGAGACCTGCTCAATGCATTGACATCAGCCCGATCCACCACGCCATCCCCGGTCAGATCCAGACCCAATCGGCGCATTGTGTGAATTGTAACGCCAAACTTAGTCGCTCCACCCGGATCATCGGGATCATCCACAAACCCTCCTTCGCGCGCCACTATTTCTCGTGCAATCTGCTGTACCGTCTTCATCGCATTCCCCATAGCTCAACCACCGGAACCGTCGGGAAAACCCATTAAATTGACGCAAACAAAAAGGGCGCTGCCTGCCGCAACAGCGCAACACCCTCGATTCTTTTGTTTAAAAATACCTCCGCCGGAGGCACGCAGCGCAGCTGCGTTCAGCCCTCACCCGGTTCCTGGTAAACGCCTTGTTCCTTGAGCGCGTCCACGACCTCTTTCGGCATATAGGTCTCGTCATGCTTCGCCAGAATTTCAGTGGCTTCAAACACACCATTCACATAGCTGCCAGTGCCGACCATACCCTGGTTTTCAGCGAACAGATCCGGCAGCACACCCTTGAATGACACCGCGACACTCTCGCCGCCATCCGTGACAACAAATCGCACCGTCTCGCCCTGTCCGCGTACGATAGAACCCTCTTCGACCAGCCCGCCTATACGGAACACTTCGGATGGTTTCGGTGGCTCGGCAATCACCTGACTGGGTGAGCGGAAAAAGTTGATGCCGTCCTTCATGGCATACCCGATCAAAACCGTCGAAAGCACCAACGCAACGACAGCAAGGGCTATTACTTGAATACGACGGCGTTTCTTGAGCGTTTTCATCGCGTCCTCACGGGAACAATGGGGCCATCATCAGGCCAGTGGTTTCAGGTTCACCTAACATCAGGTTGGCGTTCTGCAAGGCTTGTCCGCTGCTACCTTTTGTCAGGTTATCCAGGGCGGCCACAACAATAGCGCGGCGCTCGATCCGATCTCCGGCAACGCCGATATGGCAGAAATTCGACCCCCGCACATGATGGGTAGACGGCGTTTCGCCAAAGGGTAAAACTTCGATAAAGGGTTCGGCTTCGTAAGCCGATACAAGCGTTTCATAAACGCTCTGCGGATCACCCTTCACATAGGACGTGGCCAGAATCCCCCGGTTTGCGGGGATCAGATGAGGTGTAAACTGCACATGCACCGTACGTCCTGCGAGTTTTGAGAACTCCTGATCGAACTCACCCAAATGCCGGTGGGTGCCGCCAACCGCATAAGCGTTCGCACCTTCGCTAAGTTCTGCATGAAGCAGGTTTTCCTTGAGCGACCGCCCGGCTCCGGACACCGCGCATTTCAGGTCCAGAATGATATCGTCCAGATCGATCACACCAGCGGCGATCAGAGGCCGCAGCACATATTGCCCGGTCGCCGCGTTGCATCCCGTGCCAGCAACCAGCCGCGCGCCACGGATTTCATCCCGGTAGAACTCAGTCAGCCCGTAAACCGCTTCGTCCTGATGCGCGAGCGCAGAATGCGGGTTACCGTACCACTTTTCATACTCCTGGGGATCGCTCAGCCGGAAATCGGCAGACAGATCAATGATCTTCAGTGTGTTGGGCAGGTCACGAATAACTTCCTGACTGGTTTTATGCGGCAAGGCACAAAAACACAGATCAACCTGTGAGGAATCAATTTCCGAGATTTTGCACAGCTCCGGTAAATCCATGTGCCGCAGATGAGGGAATACCTGCGCCATGGACTGACCTGCCTTACGCTCGGCTGACAGGGCAACGATATCCATGTTCGGATGCTCGGCGATCAGCCGCACCAATTCAGCTCCGGTATAGCCGGATGCGCCCAGAATTGCGATTTTATGGGTCATGTCAGACCTCTTTCAACGATGTGTCACATTTCAAGACCGCCGATGCGACGGTCATGGATTTAGGAAATTGGAACGGGGCCGTCTTTGACTTAGGTCAGGCGGCCGCAAACGAGATTTGTCGTCGCAGAAACTGCGTTGCCCGGTCACTGACAACATCCGATTTGCCGGTTGTCAGATACCCACCTTCGCCATCACCCAGCATATCAGGATGGCGTGCAAGGTAGTCTTTCAGACTTTCCGCAACCAGATCACCCTGGCTATAGACCTTGACCTGCGGGCCAAGCGCCTGCTGAAAGGTCTCGGCCATCAGCGGGTAATGGGTGCAGCCCAGAATGGCGGCCTGAGGCTCGGGCATCTTGCGTTTCAGTGCATCCACGTGCGAGCGAACCAATGCCTCGGCCAGGATCATGTCACCGTCTTCGATGGCGTCAACGACGCCTCCACAAGCCTGTGCCTCGACGTCCACGCCGATGGCACGAAAAGCCAGTTCGCGCTGGAATGCACGGCTGGACACTGTCGCGGGTGTCGCAAACAGCGCAACATGCTGAACCTCGACTTCGCGTGGCGGAGAATTATCACCCCATTGCCGCTCGGTCAGGGCTTCGATCAATGGGACAAAAACACCCAGAACCCGCTTGCCCTCGGGCACACCTTCTTCCTGCATCCGGCGCAGCGCCGCCGCGCTGGCGGTGTTGCAGGCTAGAATCACCAGATTGCATCCCCGCGCCCACAGATCGTTCACAGCACGGCGCGTCAGTTGATAGATGTCGTCGGCATCGCGAACGCCATAGGGCGCATTCGCACTGTCCGCAAAATACAGAAAATCAACGTCGGGCAGACGTTTCTGCGCGGCGTTCAGGACGGTCAGTCCGCCCAATCCGGAATCAAAGATACCTACTGCCATTTGCCCCTTCAGGCGCGATGCCGTTCCTCAAACTCATAGCCGTAGTCATAAGACTTTAGCGGCTTCGGAGACAGCTCATACGTGGCTTTGCGCAGGAAATCCATCATCTTGCGCGTATCTTTGCTAAGCGGGTCCAGAACATCACGCTCGATCGGCTCTCCGATCACCACTCTGACAGGCGTATCGACACGTTGCTTGAACTCTTTGATCAACAAACCCATGCGCAGCGTATTGTGCAGATGACTGGCAATCTGGAACAGGCGCGAGGTGTGCCCGTCGAAGAACACCGGTACTACCGTAGCGTTCGACTTGGCAACCATTCGCGCCGTGAACCCGCGCCAGCCCGGGTCCATCGGGTGCGAAAACGGCCTAGCGGCAGTGCTGACCGTACCGCCGGGGAAAATCCCGATTGCACCTCCATCCTCAAGATAGCCTAGCGCTGTCTTACGGGTTTCGAGGTTCAGCTTCATCGCCTCTTTCGTATCGTCAAACGAGATGGGCAGGATGACCCTGTTGATATCCTCGGCCTTGCGGAACACACGATGGGCCAGGATGCGAAAATCGCCGCGCGTCTGAGACAGGATGTGCCCCATCATCAAACCATCCAGTATCCCATAGGGATGGTTGGCTATCAGGATCAGCGGCCCCTCATTTGGGATGTTGGAAAGCGCACCGCCCACCACATCCAGAGTCAGACCATAACGGTCCACCATAACGTCCCAGAAGTCGCGCCCACCCAGCACGTCCTGCTCGTACCCATCGGCACGCCGGATCAGACGCAGTCGACCAGTGGTGTTTTCCATAAGCCTGATGACCATCTGACCACCCTTTGTGGTGGCCGAATGTGCATAGGATATGTCACGGGCGACGTGACGGCGCGAGGGCATCGTGAACTCCGGATTTACTGCCTGACACCTAATGTCAGGCAGCAATTTTGCCAAGTTAACATGACACGCTTGTGACGTTTCACTCTGCAGCGCTGCGCAGTTCCGGACCACCATCGCGGATCGAAGCCAGCAGTTCTTCGCGCCGTTTCGCGGCTTTGGCCTCATTCTCTTTCAGAACGGGTCCAAATCCGCGGATGTCCAGGGGCAATCGCGCCAAAGCGACGATCGCTTCCCGCGTATCCGGATTCAGTTTCGGCAAAACGGCGTTCATATCCTGTTCATACTGACGGATCAGTGCTCGCTCCATCTTGCGCTCTGCACTGTAACCAAACGGGTCCAGTGACGTTCCGCGCAGGGATTTCAGCCGCGCCAAAAGCTTGAGCGGACCAAGGAACCATTCCCCGAATTGACGCTTGGGCGGTCTGCCGTTCACCTCTTTGCCGCCAAGGGCCGGTGGCGCCAGATGGAATGTCATCCGGAAATCACCGTCAAACTCTGCAGCGGCCTTTTCGCGGGTTCTCAACAGCAGGCGGGCAACCTCATATTCATCCTTGTAGGACAACAGCTTATGATAGCCCCTCGCCACCGCCTCGCGAACCGTTTCGTCCTCAATAGGATCAACCAGCTTGCGATACCGTTTTGCCAGACCCGTTCCTTGATAGTCGGTCAGATGATCAGCGCGAAAGGCGATGATCTGATCAATCGTTCGCGGCAGCTCGGTAACTTTCGGGCGGAGGAGTCCCGAAACCTCATCAGGATATAAAACGGCCCAGCGACCCACCTCAAAAGCCCGCTTGTTGCGCTCGATTGCCGTACCGTTCAGCTCTATCGCCTCAAAGATCGCTTTGTGGCGCACGGGGATCAGACCACGTTGCCATGCGGCCCCGAAGATCATCATGTTAGAGTATATGGAATCTCCCATCACCGCGCGTGCCAAATCGCTGGCGTCAAACAGATCAACGCGATCTTTCAGACGCGCTTGCAGGGCAAGTTCCAACTGATCACTGGGGATCTGAAACTCGGTATCGCGGGTGAAATCGCCGGTCACGATCTCATGAGAATTGACCACCGCGCCTGTCTGGCCCGTCTGGGTAAGCCCCAAGGTCTTGGCCCCGGCCGAAACAACCAGATCGCCCCCGATCAGCGCATGTGCCTCGCCGGTGGCGACGCGGATCGCGCTGATGTCGTCGGGGGTATTTGCCAAACGGCAGTGGATATGCACGGCGCCGCCTTTCTGGGCGAGCCCGGCCATCTCCATCATCCCCGCACCCTTCCCATCAATCTGAGCGGCCTGTGCCAAGACCGCACCGATGGTCACGACACCGGTTCCACCGACACCGGTTATTACAACGTTATGCGTACCATCGATATTAGGCAGCACTGGATCGGGAAGGTCCGGCAGATCGATATCGGTGGTTGCCTCTTTCCGGATCTTCGCACCTTCCAGCGTCACAAAAGATGGGCAGAACCCGCTCAGGCACGAGAAATCCTTGTTGCAACTGGACTGATCTATTGCGCGCTTACGACCCAGTTCGGTTTCCTTTGGAACAATGGACACGCAGTTCGATTGCACCCCGCAATCACCGCACCCTTCGCAAATATCGGCGTTAATGAACACACGCTTATCAGGGTCGGGAAAAGACCCGCGCTTGCGGCGTCTGCGTTTTTCAGCGGCGCAGGTCTGGATGTAGACGATAACCGATACGCCATCTATTTCGCGAAATTTTTCCTGGACGCGCATCAGTTCGGCCCGTTCATGCGTTTCAACACCTGACGGAAGCGCGTTGACGTTCACATCTTCTTTCTCGTCATAGACGACAGCAACATGTTCGACGCCCATCGCTTTGACCTCAGAAACGATACGTTCGGCGCTCAGCCCGCCTTCGTTCCCCTGACCACCGGTCATGGCCACAGCGTCATTGAACAGAATTTTGAACGTAATCGTGGTGCCAGCCGCAAGTGCTGCCCGGATCGCCTGCACGCCTGAATGGTTATAGGTGCCGTCGCCAAGGTTCTGAAATACATGGCTAGTTGTCGAAAACGGCGCCTCGCCGATCCAGTTGGCCCCCTCGCCGCCCATCTGGGTGAAGCCGGTCGTTTCCCGATCCATCCACTGCACCATGTAGTGACAACCAATACCAGCATATGCTCGGCTACCATCCGGCAGTTTGGTAGAACTGTTATGCGGACAGCCCGAGCAGAAATACGGCAATCGAGCCGCGATTTCCTGTGCATTATCCGCTCGGCGCGCCTCGGACAATTTGGCCAGACCGGCACGGACACCATCGGTATCCCGTCCTTCTTCGATCAGGATTTCACCCAGTTTTTCCGCGATCATGATCGGATCAAGCGCATCGCGGGTCGGGAACAGTTCTTCGCGGTGCAGCGTTCCGGCACCCCCTTTGTACCAGCCATAGACGCGACGCCCGCGGCGATCGTCAAAAATGGCCTCCTTGACCTGAACCTCAATCAGCTTGCGCTTTTCCTCGACGATGATGATCAGGTCGAGCCCTTCGGCCCAGTCGTGGAACCCCTTCATATCCAGAGGAAAAGTCTGACCGACCTTGTAGGTCGTAATTCCCAGATGTTCGGCCTCATTCGCGTCGATATTCAAAAGCGACATTGCATGAACCAGATCCAGCCAGTTCTTGCCTGCCGCAACAATCCCAATCTTGGCCCCGGCCTTGCCCCAGACCCGTTTGTCCAGCTTGTTGGCGTGCGAAAATGTTTCCGCCGCAAACCGCTTGTAATCGATCACGCGCGCCTCTTGCAGATGCGGCGTGTCCCCCAACCGGATGTTCAAACCGCCATCTGGCATATCAAACTCGGGCGTCGCCAATTGCACTCGATCGACCGAGCCGTCGACCACGGACGTTACCTCGATGGTGTCTTTCATGGTCTTCAGCCCAACCCAGACTCCTGCAAACCGGCTGAGGGCGAACCCGTAGATGCCGTAGTCGAGGATCTCCTGCACGCCCGCCGGGCTGACGACAGGCATATACATATCCACCAAGGACCATTCGGACTGATGCAGCACGGTCGAACTTTCGCCGGTATGGTCATCACCCATCGCCATAAGCACACCGCCGTGCTTGGCCGTACCCGCCATGTTGGCATGGCGCATGACATCTCCGGATCGGTCAACGCCCGGCCCCTTGCCGTACCACAGGCCAAAAACCCCGTCATATCTGCCGTCACCACGTAACCCGGCCTGCTGGCTGCCCCAAAGGGCCGTAGCAGCCAAATCTTCGTTCAACCCGTATTGAAAGGTCACGTCGGCTTCGACCAACTGCTTCTGCGCGCGGGTCATCTGCTGATCCACCGCACCCAAAGGTGAGCCTCGATAGCCCGTGACCAATCCGGCGGTGTTCAGACCAGCAGCTTTGTCACGCGCTTTCTGCATCAGCATCAAACGCACAAGCGCCTGAGTCCCGTTCATCAGAACCGGGCTTTTAGACAGGTCGAGCCTGTCATTCAGGGAAATTTTCGGCTGACTCATCTGACGTCTCCCCTCGTCGGATTAGTGTGCTTCATTATTCATTATATTAGGTCATAATTGCTGACCTGCATAGGGTTTTTCCCGTACCTGTAACGATTTCCCAGGTTTGAATGTGGAAATTGTTACGTCTTTCATATAGGGCTGCGATTGGATAACGAAAGTTGCGCCGATGGATTGGGACAAGCTTAGAATATTTCATGCCGTGGCGGATGCCGGCAGCCTCACACATGCGGGCGACAAGCTCAATTTGTCTCAATCCGCCGTGAGCCGTCAGATCCGCGCATTGGAAGAATCGCTGGATGCAACGCTGTTTCACCGTCACGCGCGCGGTCTGATTCTCACCGAACAGGGTGAACTTCTGTTCGATGCGACTTCGGCCATGTCCAAGCGACTGGACGCAACCGCCGCCCGTATCCGCGACAGCGAGGATGAAGTCTTTGGTGTTCTACGTGTCACTACCACTTTTGGATTTGGCACCTTGTGGCTGGCCCCGCGTCTACCTAAACTGTACGAGCAATATCCCGATCTGAACATCGACCTGATGCTGGAAGAGCGCGTATTGGACCTGCCGATGCGCGAGGCCGACGTGGCCATTCGCATGAAGGAACCAAGCCAGGCTGATCTGATACGAAAGCGCCTGATGACAGTTCAAATGCAGCTCTATGCGACGCGGCGCTATCTGGACGCGCATGGCGGCCCGCCAGAAACATTGGAAGATATCGCCAAGCACAGGCTGATCTGTCAGACCCCTGCGGCACCGCAGGTCGGGGCCAGCGCCAGCATGGTACGCCAGTTGATGACCCATAACCCCGGCTCTTTGTTGACCGTGAACAACTATTTCGGGGTTCTTCAGGGTGTCCTGCATGATCTGGGGATCGGAGTACTGCCAGACTATGTGACCGAGGATTTCCCCGATCTTGTCGCTGTTCCTGCCGACTTTCAAAGCAACGAAGTACCGGTATACTTGGCCTACCCGGAAGAGTTGCGGCACTCGAAACGCATTTCTGCCTTCCGCGACTTTGTTCAGGATGAGATCATCGCGCATCGTAAGCAGTTGAGACAAATGGGAAAACTATAGCTATGCACAACAGGCATAGCGGACATGATGTAATCTTTAAGAAAACCTCTTGATCGTTAACAAAGTGATCCCTAAATCAGCACTCGAAGGCGGTGATGCTGAAACGCTCATCATCTTCATACCTCCCTGTTGGACTACGGCCGAGCTTAGTGCTCGGCCTTTTTTTTGGATTTTTCCCAATTTCAGCCGCCTAGGGTTGTAAAAGCTCTGGGAAATCGTGTTAGCCAAGCCTATGATCCCGGAAAACAATCAAATTTTTCGTGATCGAGGACGAAATCCATGTTCCACCCATTACGCCTGTTGCTGGCATTGCTATCGGTGTTGCTTCTTTCAGGGCCGCTGACCGCACAAGTCACCGGAACCTCAGGTTCAGCAGCGCCAGCCTCCATTAGCATCCCCGAGGATCTGACGCCCGAACAGGTTGACGATCTGGTCGCGCGGATGTCGGACGATCAGGTCCGTTCGATTCTGCTTGAACGTCTGGATGCGGTTGCTAAGAAAAACGCGGCTGAGGCGGAAGAACGCGAAGACCCGATCACGGAAATCAATGAAATCTGGGCCGAAATGGTGGCGTCCTGGACAGAGGTCATAATGACCTTGCCCAATATCTTCCACGCGCAGGTGGATGCGTTCAAAAGCTTCACTGGAAAGTTCGGAACCAACGGGGCATTTGCCCTGATGGGTCTGGTCCTAAGCGTTCTGGTCGTCGGTTTCATCGCCGAAAAGCTGTTCGAGTTGCTGACCCGCCGCTGGCATGTCCAAAAAGAAGCTGAAGACGAAAACGATCTTTGGGGCGCAGTCCGCTATCTGTTCGGTCGTTTCTGCCGCGAAATCGCCGGGCTTGTTGTCTTTTATGTCGTCATTCGTGCGGTCGGACGCGGCCTGCTGACGACCGAGCAAATCACTTACGCCGCGCCTTTTGTGTTCTATCTGATCTGGATTCCGCGCCTTGGTGCCGCTGCCTCGCGCTTTGTACTGGCGCCTAACAAGCCCCATTATCGTCTGGTCAATGTTGATGACCACTGGGCCAAGTATCTACATCGCAACCTGATCGGTCTGCTGATCCTGATCGGCTTCACCCTGTTCCTGCTGCATTTTAACCGGTTGAACGGCATTACCGGCGGCGAAACACGTATCGGGTTCTGGCTGAATGCTGGCATCCACATCTATATCGGCGTCATCGCTTGGAAAGCACGTGAAGGCCTGTCCCAGATGATGCTGGGCACAGATCCGGATCACACCAAATTCGACGAGGAAGTGGCGCAATATTACCCCTATTTCGCCATCGGCGTGTCGGCTGTGATATGGCTGCTGGTCGAGTTTCTGGTGGCGCAACGCAATCCCTCGACCCTGCGACTGCTGGTTCAGGGGGCGCATTTCACCACCATGTTCTGGCTGCTGATCGCGCCTGCGCTGGACACGTTGATCCGTGGCCTGGTACGCCATCTGCAGCCGCCGATGCAAGGTGTCGGTCCGGTAGCCGAGCGCGCGTACAAGTCAACCAAGCGTAGCTATATCCGCATTGGCCGGGTCATCGCTGGCATTCTGGTGATCCTGATGATCGCCCGCGCCTGGGACCTTGATCTTCAGGAGATCGCCGGTGGTGGAGCGGAATCCGGCAGCAAGCTGATCCAGTTCTTCATCATTGCCGCGATCGGCTATATCATCAACGAAATCGTTTCGTTGTGGATCAACCAGCGTCTGGCCAAGGAACAGACCGGGGCCGAGCAAAGCCCCGATGAAGAAGCTGGAGAAGGTGGCGGTGCAGGCGGGTCGCGCCTGACGACGGTTCTGCCGCTGCTGCGCGTGACCGCTCAGGTCACCATTGCGGTGATCTTTGGCCTGCTGGCCCTTGGAGCCTTGGGCATCAACATCGCCCCGTTGTTGGCGGGTGCCGGTGTTTTGGGTCTGGCCATCGGTTTTGGTGCGCAGAAACTGGTCTCGGACATCGTGGGCGGTATCTTCTTCCTGATCGACGATGCGTTCCGCGTGGGCGAATATGTCGACGTGGGTGGCACCACCGGCACGGTCGAGAAAATCTCAATCCGTTCGATGCAGCTGCGCCACCATCGCGGGCCGGTGCACACCATCCCCTACGGCGAGATTCAGAAGCTGACCAACTACAGCCGCGACTGGGTCATCATGAAGCTCAAATTCACCGTGCCGTTTGATACCGACCCCAACAAGGTCAAGAAGATCTTCAAGAAGATCGGGGCCGAGATGATGGAGGACGAGCTTCACAAGGATGGCTTCCTGCAGCCTTTCAAATCTCAGGGTGTGTTCGACTTTGACGATGTCGGCATGATCATCCGGGGCAAGTTCATGGCCAAACCAGGCAAGCAGTTCACCCTGCGCAAGGAAATCTTCAATCGGGTGAAAGCTTCGTTCAAGGAAAACGGCATCGACTTTGCCCGCCGCGAGGTCCGCGTGGCCATTCCAGGGCTCGAGGACGCCGATCATCTGACCGATGAACAAAAAGCCGCAGCAGCAGGTGCAGCCGCCGCCGATGCGGCCAACAAAGGTCCGGCTCCGGCCTGACCCCTATTTGATGCGCTGATACAAGGGGTCCGGCTTTGGTGCCGGGCCCGTTTTTCTTTGCCCAAACCACCCTGCGGTCACTTGACCCTTTCCACAGACGGCCCCTTGCCCTAAAAGGCGCGCAATCTCGGCCCACTTGGACACAGGACAGAAGATGCAAGAGCCCGCCATCACCCCCGATCTGATCGCCGCACACGGGCTCAAGCCTGACGAATACGATATGATCCTCGAGATCATCGGGCGCGAGCCGACATTCACTGAACTAGGCATCTTCTCGGCAATGTGGAACGAACATTGTTCCTATAAATCCTCCAAGAAATGGCTGCGCACGCTGCCAACGTCCGGCCCTCAGGTCATCTGTGGACCGGGCGAGAATGCGGGTGTGGTCGATATTGGCGATGGTCAAGCGGTGGTCTTCAAGATGGAAAGCCACAACCATCCCTCGTATATCGAACCTTATCAGGGTGCGGCGACCGGTGTGGGCGGCATTCTGCGCGATGTCTTTACTATGGGCGCGCGACCCATCGCGTCGATGAACGCGCTGTCTTTTGGCGAACCCGGCCACCACAAAACCCGTCAGTTAGTGAACGGCGTGGTCGAAGGCATCGGCGGCTATGGCAACTGTTTCGGCGTCCCCTGCGTCGGCGGTGAGGTCCGGTTCCATCCCGCCTATAACGGCAACTGCCTTGTGAACGCATTTGCCGCCGGTCTGGCCGACAGCGACAAGATTTTCTACTCGGCCGCATCGGGCGTTGGGATGCCGGTGGTCTATCTGGGTGCAAAAACCGGCCGTGACGGCGTCGGCGGTGCAACAATGGCCTCGGCCGAATTTGACGATACGATCGAAGAAAAGCGCCCCACCGTTCAGGTCGGTGACCCCTTCACCGAAAAGCGCCTGATGGAAGCAACGTTAGAGCTGATGCAGACCGGCGCAGTTATCTCGATTCAGGACATGGGCGCGGCGGGCCTGACCTGTTCCGCTGTTGAAATGGGCGACAAAGGTGGCCTCGGCGTGCGCCTTGATCTGGAGAACGTCCCTCAGCGCGAAGAGAACATGACGGCCTACGAGATGATGCTGTCTGAATCTCAGGAGCGGATGCTGATGGTCCTCAAGCCCGAGCTTGAAGCTGAAGCCCGCGCCGTGTTCGAGAAATGGGATCTCGATTTCGCCATTGTTGGCGAGACAATCGCCGAAGACCGTTTCCTGATCATGCATAACGGCGAGGTCAAAGCCGATCTGGTCCTGTCAAAGCTGTCCTCGACCGCCCCGGAATATGACCGCCCGTGGGTGGCGACGCCCGACGCGGACGCGCTGACCGAGGTGCCGCAGATCGACCCAATCGACGGCCTGCGCGCCCTGCTCTCTTCGCCCAATTACGCCGGCAAGCAGTGGGTGTATGAGCAATACGACACCATGGTCATGGCTGACAGCGCCCGCACACCAGGTCTGGGTGCTGGTATGGTTCGTGTGCACGGCACCGATAAGGTGCTGGCCTTCACCAGCGATGTCACGCCCCGTTATGTCCGCGCCAATCCGGTTGAGGGCGGCAAACAGGCGGTGGCCGAGGCCTATCGCAACCTGACCGCCGTGGGGGCCACCCCGCTGGCCACCACCGATAACCTGAATTTCGGCAACCCTGAAAAGCCCGAAATTATGGGCCAGTTTGTGGGCGCGATTCAGGGCATCGGGGCTGCCGTTGGCGCGCTGGACATGCCCATCGTGTCCGGAAACGTCTCGCTCTACAATGAAACTGACGGGCAAGCAATCCTGCCGACCCCCACCATCGGCGCGGTTGGGTTACTGAACCACACAGATGAGATCATAGGAAACGAGGTGCGCGAAGGCCACGTGGCGCTGGTCATAGGTGAAACCAAGGGGCATCTGGGCCAATCCGCCTTGCTGGCCGAGGTCTTCAATCGCGAAGAGGGCGATGCCCCATACGTCGATTTGGAGGCTGAAAAGCGCAACGGCGATTTCATCCGCGCCAACCGCGAGATGATAAAAGCCTGTACAGATCTGGGCGACGGCGGCCTTGCGCTGGCTGCCTTTGAACTGGCCGAATCCGCAGGCGTCGGCGTTTGCCTAGACGAAGCACCGACAGAGTTCCTGTTTGGCGAAGATCAGGCCCGGTATCTGGTCGCCTGCAACTTTGACCAGGCCGAGGCGCTGATGATCGCTGCAGGCCAGATCGGCGTTCCGCTGGTATCCGTCGGTCGTTTTACCGGCGACACTGTGAAAATCGGCGGGTCCGAGGCACCTTTGACCGAACTTGCAGAAAGCTTCCGCACCAGCTTTGCCGCGGCAGTAGCCTAAAGGCGCGCGTCCGCGCTTAATCTCGTTCTCAATGTGGCAAAACCCGCTCCCTTTACAGGTGCGGGTTCTGCCATTTGGCGCACCCGACCCATCTTGCACCCTCTCCCACATCGCTCTACATCTTGGGAAAGACTTTCAGGAGTTACCTACATGCCGATGAGCGCCCACGAAATCGAACACCTGCTACGCGACGCCTTTCCCGATGCGGAAATTCAGGTCGGCGGGCATGACGGCGTGCATATGTCCGCCATGGTCGTGGATGAAAGCTTTCGCGGGAAAAACCGGGTGCAACAGCAACGCGCTGTCTATGCGGCCTTGAAAGGCAAGATGGATGGACCAGATGGGGAATTACATGCGCTGGCGCTGACAACGAAAGTGCCGGAATGATAAAATTTCTTTGGGAAGTTCTGAAATCAGCGGGCGGATGGACACCACCCGATCCTGATGAAAAACCACCATTGGGAATGGAAGCAACTGACCTAAATTTGGTGAAAAAAACAAACGACGAAAACGCCTGGCGGCAAGGGATTAATGACCGCCATAGACGTGATCTCTAAAGGAAATGCGAAATGACCGACGTGAAAACCCAGATCGACGAGACCGTCAAAGCCAATGATGTGGTGCTGTATATGAAAGGCACCAAGGAGATGCCTCAATGCGGGTTTTCCAGCCGCGTGGCTGGTGTGCTGAACTATATGGGCGTCGACTATGCCGACGTGAATGTTCTTGCGGACGAAGAAATCCGTCAGGGCATCAAGGACTATTCAGACTGGCCGACCGTCCCGCAACTATACGTCAAGGGTGAGTTTGTCGGCGGCTGTGACATCATTACTGAAATGACCCTGTCGGGCGAGCTGGATACGCTGTTTGATGACAACGGCGTCGGCTACAACAAGGACGCCGCCGACAAGATCCGCGAAGCGAACGCCTGATCAACATCGACTATTTGCTGGTGCAGTCCCCGTACACAAGTTGTTCAGGGGCTGTACTGCCAGTACCCTGATAGGAAATGCTTGCGTCCCACCCTTTTGACCGCAGAGTATAGGTGCCCTCTGAGCCTTCGGATTCATATCGGATACCGGATCCACTGGGGACCTGCCGCATCGCGACAAGCTGACCATCAATCATCATCGCCGCCGCACCGGCCCCATCTGTGGCATTGAAATAGGAAACCGGCACCTGAGTGCCGCCATCGCAGGTGAACGTCACCGACAGTATGTCGATCTCGGCCAAGGCGACAGTTCCGATCGCCGCAAAAGCCACGCTGCCCATGATCGCTCGCACCAGAGTCATCCCCTTGCCTTCTCTTCGATAACTGCGGCCATCGCCTCGGCTCGCGCCGCCATTTCAGCCAGAGTGTCCGTAACCGACGGTGGCACGACAGCAACCTCGATCCGCTCGGGCTCGGGCTGAGGTGCATTGCGCAGCAGGTTCAGTTCAGCTTCGACAGCGGCCAATTTGGCCTCGGCAGCCTGTACCCGGTCTTCCTGACCAGCGGCTTTGTCTGCCAACATCAAGCCCGCCATCAACAGCATCCGCGCTTCGGGCATACGCCCCAATTGATCCGAAAGCACCTGCGCCTCGTCGTCCAGAAGTTTGGCGGCAGCTTGCAAAAATGGTTCTTCCCCATCGCGGCAGGACACGTCAAAGCCACGGCCGCCGATATGAATAGTCACCTCGGGCATTACTCCACCTCTCCTTCCGCCAGGTTGGCTTGTGTCAGCAGCGGCTCAAGCCGGGCCAAAACAGCGCGCGCCTCAGCCGCATCTGACGCGCGCACAGCCCGTGTTGCTTCAAGTTCTGCTGCGGTGGCGCGATTCAACATAGCCGCGTCAGGCAGACCATCCTCGGCAGCAGCGCGCAACTCGTCTACCGCGCCGCGCAATTCTTCATTCGCCTTTCGCAAACGTTGCAGATCGTCATCCAGCCTTGTCATTGCAGCGCCATGGCTTGCACGCTCGGCCCGCAGCATCTCAAGTTCTGCATTCAGATCGCCCAAACGTTCGGTGTCTGCCATCTCGGCTCGCAATTCGGCAAGCTCGCTTTCCAACTCGTCGACCCGATCTGCCATTGGTGTTAGCTGATCGACCTCAATACGCAGAGACTCGGCCTCGGCAGCTGTTTCCTGATATCCACGCAGCCTCTCGATTTCGGCCTTCAGTTCATCGATTTCACTGTTGTTCTCAAGCGCCGCTTTGGCCTCGACCAGATCGGCGCGAGCGGCTTCGACAGCAGCAAGCTTGGTTGCGGCCTCGGCCAGCTGCGCACGCAACTGGTCGGCCTCGCCATCTGGCGATGGCTGGGACCGCAACGCATCAAGCTCGGCGCGCATGGCGTCAATATCCTGATCATGACGATCCTTGAGTGATTTTAAACGCTCTTCCAACTGCGCATTGGCCAAACGCTCTTCAGCCAGTTCGGCGCGCAGGCCTTGATCCCCTGCGCCATCCGGTTGCGCCGCGTTTCCCAGTAACTCAACACTGGACCCGATCCGTTCCATCGCCGCCATGATACGACGCTGCAATTCCTCGATTTGGCTCATGCCCCTGTCACCTCTTAACCAAGGTTCGTCTAGTTGCGCGCCTGACCGAATCACAGACGACGGCTCTCAGCCTTAGTCTAACGGAATGTGGTGGAAAATACCCACTGTTTGCTTTCAACGACTTGGACCGCACTCTTGATGCTGTCCAAGCGCGTTTCTTCCAGTTCCGCTTGCACTTTGAGGGGTGGATGGTATTGAGCCCGCAATCTGCTTGTAATCCAAAGGAACAACGCCCGTGGACCTGACTGCGCTGCGCACTGCAAACCCCGAACACTGGGACAAAGCTGCGGCCATCCGCACCCTGACCCTCGACGCCGTCGCTGCCGCAAATTCCGGCCATTCCGGTATGCCCATGGGCATGGCCGATGTTGCGACCGTACTGTTCGAAAAGCACCTGAAGTTTGACGCCTCGGCCCCCAATTGGCCCGACCGCGACCGGTTCATCCTATCGGCAGGCCACGGTTCGATGCTGATCTATTCGCTGCTTTATCTGACCGGCCACGGCGACGTGACCCTTGAAGAGATCAAGAACTTCCGCCAGTTGGGTGCGAAAACGGCTGGTCACCCGGAAAATTTCCTGGTTGATGGGCTCGAAACCACCACTGGCCCATTGGGGCAAGGTATTTCGAACGCTGTGGGCTTTGCCATGGCCGAAGAAATCCAGCGCGCGCATTACGGCAAGAAAGTCGTCGATCACTATACCTATGTAATCGCGGGCGACGGTTGCCTTATGGAAGGCGTCAGCCAAGAGGCGATCACGCTGGCCGGCCGCCATGAGCTTGGCAAACTGATCGTGTTCTGGGACAACAACAACATCACCATTGACGGCACAGTTGATATGGCTGATCGCACCGATCAGGTGAAACGCTTTGCCGCTTCGGGTTGGCAGGTGATAGATATCGACGGTCACGACCCCGAGGCCATTGATGCAGCGATTACCAAGGCAAAGTCGTCGAAAAAGCCGACCATGATTGCCTGTGAAAGCCACATCGCATTGGGACATGCGGCGCAGGACACCTCCAAAGGGCACGGCGCACTGACCGATCAGGATCAATTGAAGGCGGCCAAAGAAAGTTACGGCTGGCCGCATGACGCGTTTGTCATTCCGGCGGATGTCAAGTCAGCTTGGGAAGCCATCGGTTCGCGTGGCGCTGCCGAACGTGCCGCGTGGGAAGAACGTTTTACCACCCTGTCCGAGCGTAAGCAGGCAGAGTTCAACCGGGCCTACGCGTTTGAAGCCCCCAAGCGTCTGGGCGGTGCCATTCGCGCGTTCAAGAAACAGATGTCCGAGGATCAGCCCAAGCTGGCCACTCGCGCGTCGTCGGAAAAGGTTTTGAACGTCGTTAACCCGATCATGACCGAGACCGTTGGCGGCTCGGCCGACCTGACCGGGTCAAACAACACCAAATCTGCCGATATGGGTGTGTTCCTGCCGGAAAACCGCAAAGGGCGCTACATTCACTACGGCATTCGCGAACACGGCATGGCCGCCGCGATGAACGGCATGGCGCTGCATGGTGGCATCCGCCCCTATGGCGGTACGTTCATGGCCTTCACCGACTATGCGCGCCCGTCGATGCGTCTGGCCGCGCTGATGAAAATCCCGCCGGTCTTCGTGATGACCCACGACTCGATCGGTCTGGGTGAAGATGGCCCGACCCACCAGCCGGTCGAACATCTGGCGATCAGTCGTGCGACGCCGAACACTTATGTGTTCCGCCCCGCCGATACTGTTGAAACCGCAGAAGCATGGGAGCTGGTGCTGACTTTCAAAGACAGCCCCTCGGTCCTGTCGCTGACCCGCCAGGGCGTGCCGACTGTGCGGACCGAGCACAAGGCCAAGAACCTAGTCGCTCAAGGCGCGTATGTTCTGGCCGAAGCCGAAGGCAAACGGCAGGCTATCCTGATCGCCACAGGTTCCGAAGTTTCTTTGGCCATGGAAGCCAAGGCAATGCTCGAAACCGACGGAATCGGTACGCGCGTCGTCTCAATGCCCTGCATGGAGCTGTTCGCGGAGCAAGACGAAGCCTATCGCAAGCGCGTTCTGCCGGGCGGCCCTGTTCGCGTCGGTATCGAAGCCGCAGTTCGTGACGGCGGTTGGGACCGCTGGTTGCTGGGCGAGCGCGGCCGCGAAGCCAAAGCCGGTTTCATCGGAATGTCGAGCTTTGGTGCCTCGGCCCCAGCTGGCGAACTCTACAAACATTTCGGCATCACCGCCGAGGCGACAGTCGCCAAGGTCAAAGAACTGCTGGGGCTGTAATACAGACCCGGCTGATCGAGCAATGGGCGGCTTCGGCCGCCCTTTTCATTTGGATAAGGCTTCAACCTTCGAATTCAGCGCTCGATAGGCTTTTAAAGCGTAATCCAGTCGCAACTCATACCGACCCTGCACAGCAACCCGTTCAGGCGCTTGCAGCCCGATACTCGAAAGAACCTGACGCAGATGGCTACCGGAAAGGGGGATGTACGTCGCCGACTGACCTGTCAAAGCATTATAAAGGCGCCCTCCGACCCAAGCACTTCGCTTTTGCGCCTTCATCGCTGTGTCGAGGCGAAAATGCAGAAAACCCAAAAGTTGCCGTGGATCAAATGGCACTTCGTCTGCAGCGATACTTAATGCTGAAAAAACCGTGGTCGATACCCGCGATCCAGTTTTGCGAATGAGCGGTCCATCGATCACGGTTTCAAGGCGGAAATTCTGCATTCTAGTGGCTTTGACCTTTGTTGAAGATCGGCCCAATCACCTTTGTAGCAACCGGAATCAAAACCAAACCCCAGATCAGACCAAAGATCCCATCCATCGTGGCTTTGGATATCCACTCCACCACACCAACCCATTGCGCCGAAACCATATGCCCAAGCGCATAGGCCCAATCATGGATGTGATGCCCCAACCAGCCGAAGCCCAGAACTTCCAATCCGTGAATAATGATCGACCCTCCGACCCATAGCATCGCAGCCGTGCCCACGATCGACAGCACTTTCATCACAACCGGCATCGCCCGAACAAGCCCCCTGCCCAGTCCGCGTCCCACTGGTGTCGGTGCATTTTTTGCCAGATAAAGCCCCACATCATCCATCTTCACGATCAGAGCTACCGAGCCGTAAACAGCGACTGTCACCCCGATCCCGACAACAGCAAGTGTCGCAGCCTGCATCCACAGATTCGGAGCTTCAATCGCCGCCAGAGCGATCGTCATGATCTCAGCCGACAGGATGAAATCAGTTTTGATCGCACCCTTGACCTTCTGTTCTTCCAGGTGCCCAGGATCCCGGATCTTCATATCTTCATCAATTGCGTGGCTACCGTGCGGAAACAGCACGTGAAATATCTTTTCTGCCCCCTCGAAACACAGATACGAACCGCCCAGCATCAGCAGCGGCGTGATCAGCCATGGCGCGAAATTTGCAAGCAAAAGAGCAACGGGCAATAGCAGGATGATCTTGTTGAAGATCGAGCCTCGCGCGATACGCCAAATGATTGGCAATTCACGTGCCGGTGCAAAACCTTGCACGTATTTAGGCGTCACAGCTGCATCATCAATTATGACGCCTGCGGTCTTGGCCCCTGCTTTTCCTGCGGCGGCGACGACGTCATCGACAGATGAGGCTGCAACCTTGGCGATCCCCGCTACATCGTCCAACAGGGCCAATAGACCGCTCATCGCGCTTCCTTTCGTTTCATTCGCCGCAACTGGACCCTAACTGATCCAACGGCTAGCGCAAGCGTTAGCGCAACCGGATCAGGTTTGCGCTAACACCTTAAAAATATGCCGTTTTTGCCCTTTTGAGATTCCACATTCGCGGCTATATGGCCTGCAACGCAAGCGGATTTGGAGACGTCATATGACCATCAAGGTCGGTATCAATGGTTTTGGCCGTATTGGCCGCTGTACCCTGTCGCACATCGCGGCCTCGGCCCGCAACGACATCGAAGTGATAAAGGTCAACGCGACCGGACCGCTTGAGACTTCGGCGCATCTGCTGAAATATGACAGCATCCACGGACGTTTCCCGCGCGATATCTCGATCAATGGCAACACCATGGATCTCGGCCGCGGCCCGATGGAGATGTTTTCGACCTACGACATGAACGAGTTGGATTGGGACGGTTGCGACGTCGTTCTGGAATGCACCGGCAAGTTCAACGATGGCCTCAAAGCGAAAACTCATCTTGAGCGTGGTGCAGGAAAGGTTCTGCTGTCAGCCCCCGGCAAGAACGTCGACAAAACCATCGTCTTTGGTGTCAACCACAACACCCTGACCGCCAATGACAACATGGTCTCAAACGGCTCCTGCACCACGAACTGCCTGGCTCCGCTTGCCAAAGTTCTGGACGAAGGTGTCGGCATCGAACACGGCATCATGACCACGATCCACGCCTATACCGGCGACCAGCCGACGCTGGACCGCCGTCACAGCGATCTGTACCGCGCCCGTGCTGCTGCCATGTCGATGATCCCGACCTCGACCGGGGCCGCTGCCGCGTTGGGCGAAGTGCTGCCGAACCTCAAAGGCCGTCTGGACGGGTCCGCCATCCGCGTGCCGACCCCGAATGTATCGGCCGTAGATCTGTCGTTCCGCGCATCGCGCGATGTAACCGTCGAAGAAGTGAACGCCATCGTTGAAGAGGCCGCCAAAGGACCGCTGCAGCGCGTTCTTGGCTATGAGCCTGCACCGCTGGTGTCCACCGATTTCAACCACACCGAAGAAAGCTCGATCTTCGCGCCTGACCAGACCCGTGTTGTTGACAACCGCATGGTTCGTGTTCTGGCATGGTACGATAATGAATGGGGTTTCTCGGTCCGCATGGCCGATGTTGCCGTTGCGATGGGTCGTCTTAACTGAGCCTTCGCACACCGCTTGTACACTCATGCCCGCTCAGGTTATCTGGGCGGGCATTTTCGTTCAGGGCAACCGATGACCAATAAAATCGCCATATGGCTTGGGATTCTCATCCTCGGGGGTGTGATGCTGGACGTCGCATTGGTCGGCACCGAACATTTGTTGTTTCTGGGAAAGAAACTCTACGATTTCCTCGATTGGCTGGCCTTCTGGCGCTAAGCTGCTAACCCAGTCTTTCGCGCAGCGCCGTATCGACGCGTGACGTGACAAATTTCGACACATCCCCGTTGAGGCGTGCGATTTCCTTGACCAGTTTCGACGCAATTGCCTGATGTCGCGCCTCGGCCATCAGAAAGACAGTCTCGATCGAATTGTCCAGCGCGCGGTTCATACCAACCATCTGGAATTCATATTCAAAATCCGCAACCGCGCGCAAACCACGCACAATGATCTGAGCACCCACGTCGCGGGCACAATCGATCAGAAGGTTTTCGAACGGATGGGCCACGATCTCGGTACCGGTCTGTTCGGTCAGATGTGCGCATTCGGCCTCGATCATGGCCACGCGCTCTTCAAGCGAAAACAAAGGCCCTTTGTCCCGGTTGATCGCAACACCGATTACCAGCTTGTCCACCAAAGCCGAGGCCCGGCGGATAATATCGATATGACCCAGCGTGATCGGGTCGAAAGTTCCGGGATATAATCCAACGCGCATATGAGGCTCCTGCGCAACAAAATTTCTGCGCAAGCAAACATAACTTCGCTGCAGGCGCAAGAGGCGGTTCGGTCGTGCCCGACCCTTAGTGGCCCATAATCATGCCTTCCAGCGCGTCTTTTTCCATCGCCAGTTCTGTTAGCTGCGCCTTTACCACATCGCCCAAAGTCACGATGCCAACCAGCTTGCCATCTTCCACAATCGGCATGTGGCGAAACCGCCCTTCGGTCATCTGCGACAGAACCGCCTCGACCGAATCCTGACGGGTGGCAGTGACCAGATCGCGGGTCATGTAGGTGCTGACAGGCTTCGAAAGACAGCCACTTCCGCTTTGAGCAAGTTCGCGGACAATGTCACGTTCCGATAGAATGCCCAATGCTGTCTGCCCCCCGTCGTCAGAGACGATGACTGTACCGATCCGCTTTTCGCCGAGTATCTTGGCTGCGTCGGAAACGGTTGCCGTTGGTTCTACCGTCATCACAGTGCCATCGGTCTTGGACTTTAGAATGGCCTGAACAAGCATATAAAAACCTCCGAAAGAACGTACTGTTTTTCAAAGCGTTGCCGGAATATTTGAACCTGTCAAGATGCACTGCACGCTTCAAGCCGTGCGACCTCTTCACGCATACCCAGGGTCAGCGCCTCGGCAAAGCGGTTCAGGCGCTCGTTTCGCTGGTCCCCCTGATGACGCACGAGATAGAAACTGCGGGTCAAACTGACCTGATCCGGCAGGATTTTCCGCAATTGAGGGTGAAACGGTAAGGTAAAGTCATGGGCCACGCAGACGCCCGTACCTAAGGATACCTGCCGCAATTGAACCGACACCGAATTCGATGCAAGCGCGACACGGTCAATGCCAATGTCGCTCAGGTAATCCAGTTCCCGGTCAAAGATCATATCAGGGATATATCCGATCATGCGATGTTCTTTCAGATCATCGATCGAACGGATCGGCGTATTTCGGTCAAGGTAATCCTGCGCGGCGACAAGGTGCAAACGATAGTCCGAGATTTTCTGAACCAACAACCTGCCTGCAGTCGGCGCGCTGACCGTAACGGCCATGTCAGCCTCGCGCCGCGATAGGTTGATGACCCGGGGCAAGGCCAGGATCTGGATATCCAGATCAGGGTTGGTATCGCTGATGCGTGCGCAAACCTGCGGCAACAGATAGTTCGCAGAACCATCAGGTGCGCCAATCCTGATCTGCCCGCTCAGAGATTTGGTAGACCCGGTGACAGCACCCGCCGCCGAACGCATGGCTTCCTCTGCTTGCAGACCGTGATCCATCAAGCGCTCACCGGCGGCGGTCAGCACATAGCCCTGCTGCGATTTAGTAAACAACACCGCGTCCAGCGATGCCTCAAGTCTGGCAATCCGGCGGCCCACTGTAGCAGGATCGATTTTCAATACCCGCCCCGCCGCTGAAAGACTTTCCTCGCGCGCAATCGCAAGGAACACTCGCATATCATCCCAGTTCGGAGTCATCTTACCCTCTTTGCATTTTTGCAAAGCTCTTTTGAAACATTGCCTCTGTTCGCGGGATTTTTGCAAGTCTATTCTGCGCTCGAATCCATCCAAGGAGTTTGCCATGAATGACCTGACCCACTTTATAAACGGCGCAATGGTGGCTGGAACGTCCGGTCGCTTTGACGATGTTTTTAACCCGGCAACGGGCGAAGTTCAGTACAAATGCCCAATGGCCAGTGCCGACGAAACCACGGCCGCCATTGAGCAAGCCGCCGAGGCTCAGGTCGCATGGGGCGCAACTAACCCACAAAAACGTGCGCGTGTCATGATGGCGATGGTTGGCCTGATCAACCGCGACATGGACAAGCTGGCCGAGGCGCTGAGCCGCGAACACGGCAAGACAATCCCCGACGCCAAGGGGGATTTGCAGCGCGGTCTGGAAGTTATCGAATACTGCATCGGAGCGCCGCAAATGCTGAAAGGCGAATTCACCGACAGCGCCGGTCCTGGCATCGACATGTATTCCATGCGTCAGCCGCTGGGTGTTGTCGCGTCGATCATGCCGTTCAACTTTCCAGCCATGATGCCGCTTTGGCACGTTGGTCCGGCACTTGCCTGCGGCAATGCGGTGGTTCTAAAACCCTCTGAACGCGATCCGTCGGTTCCGCTGATGCTGGCCGAGTTGTTTGTCGAAGCCGGTCTGCCCAAAGGTGTTTTCCAGGTGGTAAATGGCGACAAAGAGGCCGTGGATACCCTGCTGGACAGCGAGATCATTCAGGGCGTGTCGTTTGTCGGCTCGACCCCTATCGCGCAATACATCTATTCGCGTGCAACCGCGAATGGTAAACGTGCCCAGTGTTTTGGCGGAGCCAAGAACCATATGATCGTGATGCCGGATGCCGATATGGATCAGGCTGCGGATGCGCTGGTCGGTGCAGGTTTTGGCGCGGCTGGCGAACGCTGCATGGCGATCTCGGTCGCGGTGCCAGTTGGCGAGGAAACCGCCGACGCCCTAATAGAAAAGCTGATCCCTCGCGTCGAAAAGCTGAAAGTCGGCCCCTACACTGCCGGCGATGATGTGGACATGGGGCCGGTCGTAACCGCAGCATCGAAAGAGCGTATTCTGGGCCTGATCAATTCGGGCGTGGAACAAGGCGCGAAGCTGGTCGTCGACAACCGCGATTTCAGCCTGCAAGGCTATGAGGACGGCTTCTTTGTCGGCCCACACCTGTTCGATCACGTGACCCCGGATATGGATATCTATAAACAAGAGATCTTTGGCCCTGTCCTGTCCACCGTCCGCGCCGGATCGTACGAAGAGGCGCTGAAGCTGGCGATGGACCACGAATACGGCAACGGCACCGCGATTTTCACCCGCGACGGAGATACCGCGCGCGACTTCGCAAGCCGGATCAATATTGGCATGGTCGGTATTAACGTGCCGATCCCTGTGCCACTGGCCTATCACACCTTTGGCGGCTGGAAGAAATCCATGTTCGGCGATCTGAACCAGCACGGCCCCGACAGTTTCAAATTTTACACGCGAACCAAAACTGTCACCTCTCGCTGGCCGTCGGGCATCAAGGAAGGTGGCGAGTTCAACTTCAAAGCGATGGACTGATCTTTCAGCCCACATCGTCAAAGAAAGCCCGGCCCCTCACAGGGTCGGGTTTTTCTGTCGGGTGATTATGGCCGTCAGACCCCATCTCACAAGAAATTCACCAGCACCCCTCTGGAAAAATCGGGCATTCACCCATATTTTACCGGCCAATCAACAGCCCGAGCAGTTCACTTCACCCCGGAGGCACCCTTGTCCCAATCCCGTATTACCCGCCGCTCAGCCCTATTGGGGGCCGCGTCTCTGCTGGCCACCCCTGCCCTTGTGCGGGCACAAAGCGTAGATGCCTTTCCCCAGGACGAAGAAGCGATAAGCACACAGCTGCCGGTACGACGCAACGTGTCGTCCTTCTCGCAACAGAACTGGCAGGATCACTTCGACGAGTTGGGCGTTGGCTGTTTGCTGGCCGATATCACCAGCCGCGCGGTGCATTACTGGGGGCCTGACGGCACCTATAAATTGTACCCAAGTTCGGTGCCGATGAGCGAAGAACTGACCAAGCGCGGCTATACCAAAGTGGTGCGTAAAACCGAATATCCAAGCTGGACCCCCACGGCCTCGATGCGGGAGCGCGACCCATCGCTGCCCGTTCGGATGGAAGGCGGTGATCCCGGCAATCCGTTGGGCACGCGCGCGATGTATCTGGGCTGGCCCGCTTATCTTGTGCATGGCACCCACGATACGCGGAAAATCGGGCGGCAAAGCTCGTCCGGGTGTATCGGCCTCTACAATCAGCATGTCGAGGAACTGTATCCTCTGGTTCAGGTCGGAACGCAGGTGCGTCTGGTCTGATACGATCTGGTTTCGAATCAAAAGCCCCGGCCAGATTGACCGGGGCTTTGTTCTGAGGGGGTTCGGGAATTATTCAGGCAGGATAACCGTGTCGACCACGTGGATCACACCGTTGCTTGCCTCGATATCGGCTTGCACGACTTTGGCGTCGTTCACCTTGACACCGTTCTTGGCGTTAACCGAAAGGCGGTCGCCCTGAACAGTCAAAACCTTGGCGCGTTTACCCGCAATGTCGCCTGACATCAGCTTGGCTGGCACTACGTGGTAAGTCAGGATCGACACCAGTTGATCCTTGTTCTCGGGCAACAGAAGGCTCTCGACGGTGCCTTCCGGCAATGCGGCGAACGCCTCATCCGTGGGCGCGAAAACCGTAAACGGCCCATCACCTTTCAAGGTATCCACCAGATCGGCGGCCTGCACAGCCGCGACCAGAGTGTTGAACGATCCGGCGGACACGGCGGTGTCAACAATATCCGCGGCCTGAGCCTTGAGCGGCATCGCAAAGGCTAACGCGGCGGCGGCACCCAAAAATGTACGGCGAAACATGGCTGTCTACTCCTCTCCAGCTTGTTATGGAAAGGGGTACGCCATTGGGGCGGCAGCGGATCACATTTTGATCAATCTTGTTTGATCTGCACCCAAATGCTTTGCGCCCGACCTTCGTTGAGAAATGGCAATGCCTGGACCGCATCCGGACGAGCACGCTGCAGGAAATACCCCGGCCAAAGCATTGAAAACCCACCGGATTGCAATAAAGCGTGCAGCATGTACTGCTCTCCCCAACCAGGGCAGTCATAGAAGAACCGCTTGGGGTACTCGTAGGGCAAGAAAACGTCATGCACATGGATCACCACGCCCGGTTTCAGAGCCGGAATGATCCGGCAAAACAGATGAGCGACGTCATTGCTCATCCGAACAACATGGCTTGAATCGATAAACAGAACATCACCGGCCTCAAGCTGATCGAACAAGGCCGGGTCAACGTCTTCCAGACGCTTTTGTTCGAACTTATCCACCACATGCGCGATATCGGCACGCGGATATGGATCGATCGCGGTTATCTGCGTCTCAAGACCCCCATCGATGATCGCCTGCCGTGTGACGCGGGTGGAATTGCCGCACCCGACTTCGATCACCCGCTTTGGCCGAAACCGTCGGATCATCAGGTATAGCGCGTCTGCGTCCGGGCTGTCGTAGTATCCATTGCCAATCCGATAGCCGGTTTGATTTCGTTCGGGATCTTTCAATGCCTCCAGAGCGTCGCGGTGTTCGTTATACTCCCGAACCAAGTCGCCGATATCGAACTTGGCCATCCCCGGAGACAGGGCATAAGCCGTACGCTCCAACCCTCCGGCCTGTTCAAAGGCTTCCAGCCTCGCACGCTCATCCCGCTCGGTCACTTTATCGATCAGTTTTACGCCAAACCGGTCGAGGGCAGCGTTGATCCGTGGGAATTTTCTGGGTTTCACGCGGCAAGCTCCGAATTGATCTGCGTTGGCGTTCCTTACCGCTGCTTGGCCTTCCTTCGCAAGCGGATCGGAGCCAAACGCTTGGCAAAACGTAAATTTCCGTATTCACTGATTGAATTGGAATGACGAGGGACGCCATGCAGCAGGAATTTACGCTGGGCATCGAAGAAGAGTACTTGCTGGTCGATCGCGACAGTCTTCAACTCGCCGAAGCGCCCGAAGCGTTAATGGACGCCTGTCAGGCAGACTTTCAGGGTCAGGTCAGCCCGGAATTTCTGCAATGTCAGATTGAAGTCGGCACACGCCCCCATGCGACAATCAAAAGCGCCCGCGAAGACCTGAAACGCCTGCGATCCTGCGTCGCCAAGCGCGCGGCAGACTACAATCTGGCACCCATCGCCGTGTCCTGCCACCCCTTCGCCAACTGGAAAGACCAACACCACACCCGCAAGGAACGCTATGACGCGCTGCAACACGCACTAGGCGGCGTGGCGCGCCGTATGCTGATCTGCGGGATGCATGTGCATGTGGGGGTCGAGGATCAGGCGCTGCGGGCCGATCTGATGCCGCAACTATCCTATTTTCTGCCTCACCTGCTGGCGCTCTCGACCTCATCCCCCTATTGGAACGGAGAGGACACCGGATTGTCGTCGTATCGCCTGACCGTCTTTGACAACCTGCCCCGCACCGGATTGCCACCCGTCTTTACAGGCTGGTCTGAATATGAGCGGACCACCGGTGCGCTGGTCGAGCTTGGCGTGATCGAAGACACGACGAAAATCTGGTGGGACCTGCGACCATCCCATCGATTTCCAACACTGGAAACTCGGATCATGGATGTTCAGCCAAGGCTGGAACATACTCTGTCGCTCGCCGCGCTCACGCAGGCGCTGACACGTATGCTGTGCCGCCTGAAGGCGCGCAATCTGCGTTGGCGGCAATATGACCGTTTCCTGATTGATGAAAACCGCTGGCGCGCCCAACGGTATGGGGTTGGCGAAGGTCTCATTGATTTCGGTGATCGTTCGATCAAGCCGATGGCCGAACTGATTGGTGAATTGATGGGGATGCTGGCCGAAGATGCCGAGGCACTGGGTACGATGACAGAACTCGCCCGATTACGTCAGATCGCGGAAACCGGCACTTCGGCCACGCGCCAACGCCGCGTCCATGCCGAAGCTATTGCCAGCGGACGCGATCCAGGCAAAGCGGTCGTTGAACACCTGATCGAGGAATTTCACTCCGACCTCTGAGGGTGTCAGTATTTGCGACAGCTGAAAAATTTCTGTAAGGATTGAAGAATAAAACGCTTGTTCAATTCTGTAGAAAACAGGAACCACCAGCCATGGATTTCACGCTGACCGAGGAACAGACAGCCATATTCGATATGGCGCACGCCTTTGGACAGGAGCACATCGCCCCTTTCGCCCGCCAGTGGGAGGCCGAAGGAACCATTCCTAAAGACCTGTGGCCCCAAATCGGTGAACTGGGGTTCGGCGGCCTATATGTTTCGGAACAGGCCGGCGGTTCTGGTTTGACACGTCTGGACGCAACACTGGTGTTCGAGGCGCTTTCGATGGCCTGCCCCTCGGTCGCGGCGTTTCTGTCGATCCACAACATGTGCGCCAAGATGCTGGACAGCTTTGCCAGCGATGAACTGAAATCCCGGATCATGCCGGATGTTCTGAGCCTCAACACTATTCTCAGCTATTGCCTGACTGAACCTGGTTCCGGCTCTGACGCCGCAGCGCTGAAAACGCGCGCGGAACGGACCAACGAAGGATATACGCTGAACGGAACTAAGGCGTTCATCTCGGGCGGCGGGTATTCTGATGCCTATGTCTGCATGGTCCGCACGGGCCAGGATGGCCCCAAAGGTATCTCGACCGTATATGTCGAAGACGGCACACCGGGCCTTAGCTTTGGTGCGCTGGAACAGAAAATGGGCTGGAAAAGCCAACCGACAGCGCAGGTTCAGTTTGACGATTGCAAGATACCTTCTGACAATCTGGTAGGGATCGAAGGCGACGGGTTCAAATATGCAATGATGGGTCTGGACGGCGGCCGCCTGAACATCGCCTCCTGTTCCTTGGGGGCTGCGCAAAACGGGCTGGACATGACCCTGCAATACATGTCCGAACGCAAAGCCTTTGGTCAGTCGATCGATCAGTTTCAGGCGCTGCAATTCCGCATTGCGGATATGGAGATCGAACTTCAGGCGGCCCGCACCTTTCTGCGGCAGGCGGCGTGGAAGCTGGATCAGGGCGCACCGGACGCCACCAAGTTCTGCGCCATGGCAAAGAAATTCGTGACCGAAACCGGATCAAAGATTGTGGACCAATGCCTGCAATTGCATGGCGGTTACGGCTATCTTGCAGATTACGGCATCGAAAAGCTTGTGCGAGACTTGCGGGTGCATCAGATATTGGAAGGCACGAATGAGATCATGCGCGTGATCGTAGCGCGGCAGATGCTGACCCAGCGCTGAGGACCCCATGCCAGATATTGACATCCGCATCACCGGTCGCGCCGGACGCATCACCCTGACGCGCCCCAAAGCCCTGAATGCGCTCAGCTATGACATGTGCCTGGGTATCGACACCGCGTTGCGCAACTGGCGCGAAGATGACGAGGTTGACCTGATCATTCTGGATGCCGAGGGCGACAGGGCATTTTGTTCGGGGGGCGATATCGCCGAGCTTTATGAGACAGGCACCAAAGGCGACTATGCCTATGGCCGCAGGTTCTGGCGCGACGAATACCGCATGAACGCGATGATTTTCGAATATCCCAAACCGGTGATCAGCTTTCTGCAAGGCTTCACCATGGGCGGCGGTGTCGGCATCGGGTGCCACGGCAGTCATCGCATTGTCGGGGAAACTTCGCAGATTGCGATGCCTGAATGCTCGATTGGTTTGGTGCCGGATGTCGGCGGATCGTACATGCTGGCGCGGGCGCCTGGCCATTTGGGCGAATACCTCGGCACCACGGGGCATCGTATGGGACCGGCAGACGCCATTTTGGCTGGGTTCGCAGACCATTACATCCCGCAGGCGGAATGGCCTGACCTGATCGAACAACTCGAAGCCTCGGGACGGGCCGAAATCTTAGTGCGACACGCACAGACACCACCAACCGGGTCACTCACCAAACGAAAAGCAGAGATCGATCTGTGCTTTGGCTGCGAAACCTTCGCCGACATGCGAAGCAGCCTGCAAAATGCTGACTCAGAGTTCTCGGCAGATGTGATACGCAAGCTGGACCGCAATTCGCCGCTATCAATGGCCTGCACGATTGAAATTTTACGCCGCCTGCGCGCATCTGAACCAACCCTGCGCAAGGCGCTGGATCTGGAATACAGGTTTACCTACCGGGCGATGGAACAGGGCGACCTTCTTGAAGGCATCCGCGCCCAGATTATCGACAAAGATCGCAATCCCCATTGGCAGTACGCTGACACAGGCGCCCCCGATGCTGCGGTCTCGAACATGCTGCAACCGCTGGGATCGGATGCACTGACTTTTCCAAAGGAGTAAGCGATGAAAATCGGGTTCATTGGGCTGGGAAATATGGGTGCGCCGATGGCGGCCAATCTTGCAAAAGCCGGGCATCAGGTTAGTGGCTTTGACATGGCCAACGTAACCGTCGAAGGTGTCACTCTCGCCGGTTCAGGGGCAGAGGCTGCATCCGGTGCGGACGTGGTTATCACTATGCTTCCCAACGGCCAGATCCTGCGCGCTGTGGCTGATGAGATCATTCCGGTAATGCAAGATGGCGCAGCCTTTATCGATTGCTCAACCGTCGATGTGGACAGTGCACGCGCCGTCGCCAAACAGGCATTGGCGGCGGATTTGCTGCCCGTTGACGCTCCGGTTTCGGGCGGGATCGGCGGTGCAGCGGCAGGTACGCTGACCTTCATGGCCGGAGGTTCGGACGCCGCGTTTGCCAAAGCCGCCTCGCTGTTCGAGATCATGGGCCAAAAGGCTGTTCATTGCGGGGATTCCGGCGCTGGTCAAGCCGCCAAGATTTGCAACAACATGATCCTGGGTGTCACCATGATCGCCACCTGCGAGGCCTTTGCGCTGGCCGACAAACTGGGTCTGGACCGGCAAAAAATGTTCGACGTGGTCAGCACGTCGTCAGGCTACAGTTGGACCATGAACGCTTATTGCCCCGCGCCCCGCGTCGGCCCGGAAAGCCCTGCTGACAACGACTATCGACCGGGATTTGCGGCAGAGCTGATGCTCAAGGATTTGCGCCTTAGCCAACAGGCCGCTGATAGCGCCGATGCAGACACACCCATGGGGCGCGTTGCGACCGACCTGTATGCCCAATTCGTGGAAAACGAAAACGGCTTGGGTATGGATTTCAGCGCCATGCTGCCCCGGTTCGAAAAACGCGGACGCGGTTAAGTAAAAAACCGGATCCGCCCTTCATCTGTCCACAAATATCCCGGAGCGCGAGGCAGAGCCTCGCAAGACTCAGAAAATTCGCAGAATTTTCTCACCCTGAACCAAACCGATCACTCCGCCGCAACGCGCTCCGGGTTCAGCATCGGTTTGAGGTACCGCCCCGTATGACTGCCTTCGCATTCAGCCACATCTTCGGGCGTTCCTTTCGCCACGATCTGGCCGCCACCGTCGCCGCCTTCTGGGCCGATATCAATGATCCAGTCTGCGGTTTTCACGACATCCAGATTGTGCTCGATCACAACGACCGTATTCCCCTGATCCACCAGTTCATGCAGCACTTCCAACAGCTTGCGCACATCCTCGAAATGCAGCCCCGTCGTAGGCTCATCCAAAATATATAGCGTTCGGCCCGTCGAGCGCTTACTGAGTTCCTTGGACAACTTCACCCGCTGAGCTTCGCCCCCAGACAAGGTTGTCGCCTGCTGTCCGACCTTGATATAGCCAAGCCCAACCCGAGCCAGCGCATCCATTTTGTCCCGGATCGATGGTACGGCCTTAAAAAACTCCTGCGCATCTTCGACTGTCATATCAAGGACATCCGCGATTGATTTGCCCTTGAACTTAATCTCCAACGTCTCACGATTATAGCGCGCGCCCTTACAGGTTTCGCAGGTCACATAGACGTCAGGCAAAAAATGCATTTCGATCTTTATGACACCGTCACCTTGGCAGGCCTCACACCGACCACCCTTGACGTTGAAGCTGAATCGCCCCGGCTTGTAGCCGCGCGCCTTGGCCTCGGGCAGACCTGCAAACCAGTCGCGGATCGGGGTGAAAGCCCCGGTGTAAGTGGCTGGATTCGAACGTGGAGTTCGCCCGATAGGCCGCTGATCGATGTCGATGACCTTGTCCAGATGCTCGAGCCCTTTGATGGTTTCACAAGGTGCCGGAGTTTGCCGCGCGCCGTTCAGGCGCATCGACGCGGTTTTAAACAGCGTCTCAATCGTCAGAGTGGACTTACCCCCACCCGAAACGCCCGTGACACAGACAAATTTGCCCAGTGGAAATTCAGCCGTGACATTCTTGAGATTGTTGCCGGTCGCCTTGACCACCGTCACTTTCTGTTTCTTGCCCTTGCGTCGCTCAGCCGGGACAGCAATCTCGCGCGTTCCTGAAAGGTACTGGCCTGTAATTGACGCCGTATCACTTGCGATATGCTCGGGTGTGCCGTGACTGACCACCTGCCCACCGTGGACACCCGCACCCGGACCTATATCAAAGACATAGTCCGCCTCGCGAATGGCCTCTTCGTCATGCTCAACCACAATCACCGTGTTACCCTGATCCCGCAGGTTCTTGAGCGTACCCAACAAGCGGTCATTGTCACGTTGATGCAGCCCGATCGAGGGTTCGTCCAGCACATACAAAACGCCCGTTAACCCCGAGCCGATCTGACTAGCCAGACGGATACGCTGACTTTCGCCACCAGACAGAGTTCCACTTGAGCGTGAAAGTGTAAGATACTCTAAACCAACGTTATTCAGGAACCCAAGGCGCTCGCGAATTTCCTTTAGAATTGCCCGTGCAATCTCGTTCTTTTGCGCAGTCAATTGGTTTGGTGCGTCCTCGACCCATGCAAGGGCCTCGCGGATCGACATCTCGACCACCTGCCCCACATGCAGACCCGCGATCTTAACGGCCAGGGCTTCGGCCCGCAGACGATACCCCTCACAAGTGCCGCATGGGCGGTTATTCTGATAACGCTCGAACTCTTCCCGGATCCATGCGCTGTCGGTTTCACGATAGCGCCGTTCCATGTTTGGGATCACGCCTTCAAAGCTGCGAGTCACCTGATAAACCCGCCCGCCTTCATCATAGCGGAACTGGATTTCTTCATCGCCCGAACCGCGCAGGAACACCTGCTGCACCTTCTTGGGCAGATCTTTCCACGGCGTATTCTTGTCGAATTCATAATGACGCGCGATGGCTTCGATTGTCTGAAGAAAATACGGCGACTTGCCCTTGCGCCACGGTGCCAGCGCGCCGTCATATAGCCTTAGCGTCTGGTCCGGAACGACCAGCCGCTCATCGAAAAACAGCTCGACCCCAAGCCCATCGCAATCCGGGCATGCCCCAAATGGCGCGTTAAACGAGAACAGGCGCGGCTCGATCTCAGGAATCGTGAAACCACTGACAGGACACGCAAAATTCTCGCTGAACGTAATCCGCTCAGGGTCGCCTTCTTTTGGCGCGGTTTCAAGGATCGCAATCCCGTCGGCCAGATCCAGCGCGGTACGCAGACTATCCGCCAAACGGGTTTCCATCCCCTCGCGAACCACAAGCCGGTCGACAACAACATCGATGTCATGGCGGAACTTCTTGTCCAGCGTGGGTGGTTCGTCCAGTTCGTAGAATTCGCCATCCACCTTGACGCGCTGGAATCCCTGCTTGCGCAGTTCCAGAAACTCTTTGCGGTATTCGCCTTTCCGATCCCGCACGATCGGCGCCAGAAGATAGCCGCGCGTCCCCTCTTCCATCGTCATGATCCGATCGACCATGTCCTGCACTTGCTGCGCTTCAATCGGCAGGCCTGTCGCGGGGCTATACGGCGTGCCTGCGCGCGCGAACAAAAGGCGCAGATAGTCGTAGATCTCGGTCACGGTCCCAACGGTCGAACGCGGGTTCTTCGATGTTGTCTTCTGCTCGATGGAAATCGCCGGAGAGAGACCGCTGATGTGATCCACATCAGGCTTTTCCATCATGTCCAGAAACTGCCGTGCATAAGCCGACAGGCTTTCGACATAGCGGCGCTGACCTTCGGCATAGATGGTATCAAAAGCCAGAGAAGACTTGCCCGAGCCTGATAGCCCCGTGATCACGACCAACTGATCGCGCGGAATATCCACATCAATGCTTTTGAGGTTATGTTCGCGCGCGCCGCGCACCTCGATATTCTTCAGCTCAGCCATTCTTGGCCCCCAACACACAAGTGTCCTAGAAATAGGCGAGCCATGCTGAGTCTCCAACAAAAAAGTTAGAACAAAGGGTGAACTGCCGGATTATTGCCGACATCTCCTGACAACGTACGAACGACGGCCTGAGCGCGGGTGCAGGTTGGCAGGGAACTGAGGAAATGGCGCGGTTGACGGGGCTCGAACCCGCGACCCCCGGCGTGACAGGCCGGTACTCTAACCAACTGAGCTACAACCGCGCATTTAAGGTCTATGTGCGATCCAATGACCCGGATCAAAGGCTGACAGCGATGGCGCGGTTGACGGGGCTCGAACCCGCGACCCCCGGCGTGACAGGCCGGTACTCTAACCAACTGAGCTACAACCGCCCGCTGCCCGTTCATTGCTGAACGTTGGGGTGTATTATGGCCACGCCCCCGCATCGTCAAGCGGCGTTTTGAAGTTTTTTCCCGTTTTCGAATTTTTCCCCTCGCCACAACTTTTATCGAACGCATCCACGTGGCCAAGGCAACGGGCATCTAACGCCATTCCTCTTGCAGCAATCCGACATAGATAGTATGACGCCGCCTGCCGGGTGATTAGCTCAGTGGTAGAGCGCTTCGTTCACATCGAAGATGTCAGCAGTTCGAATCTGTTATCACCCACCATTCCCCCTTTCAAACCAACGACCTAGACTTCGGCGCGCTTGCCACATCGTGAATTCAGCGACTATCGTGGACCCATTGGTCGTAGTTCCGGCCCAACCCAAGTTCCGAGGGCGTCATGGCAAGGTTAAAGCGAGATATTGGCCTTGTCGGGCTTACCTTTATTTCCGTTGGCGGCATAATCGGATCCGGCTGGTTGTTTGGGCCGATGCTGGCTGTTCAGCACGCGGGCCCTGCTGCGATTTTGTCATGGTTGATCGGTGCCATCGCGATGTTCATTCTCGCGATCACTTTCGCTGAAATATCTGCGATGCTCCCCATCCCCGGTGGTATCGCGCGCGTACCACAGTTTTCTCACGGAAACATCGTTTCGATGGCAATGGGGTGGACCGCCTGGATCGGGTACAACACCACCGCGCCAATTGAGGTTGAGGCCATGCTCAAATACCTCGCGCCCTATGCCCCATGGTTACATACCGCCGAAACTGGAGATTTGACAGGAGCAGGCATTCTTGTCGCCCTGATCCTCATGCTGCTGTTCGTCGCGATCAATGCGATGGGGGTCAAGTTCTTTGCGCAGGTCAATGCAGTGCTCACCTGGGCCAAAATCGCCATACCCATCGTTCTTTCGATATTGCTGATCGCAACGCGATTTAATGCCCAGAACTTTTCGGAACCTGGTGGCTTTGCACCTTACGGATTGCACGGCATCCTGGCTGCAGTTTCGACCGGAGGGGTGATCTTTTCCTTCATAGGTTTCCGTCATGTGGTTGATATGGCCGGAGAAGTCCGCAATCCCAAATTCGCGATCCCTGCCGCTCTGGTGTTGTCCATCATCCTCTGTGCCGCCATTTACCTTGGACTGCAGATCGCATTTATCGGAGCGTTAGACCCTTCGGTATTGACGAACGGATGGGCCAATCTGAGCTTTGGCGGCGAAGGCCCTCTGGACGCGGTGATCATGTCGGTCGGATTGCTGTGGTTCATCAGCCTTCTGAATGTCGGCTCGATCATCGGACCGTTTGGTAATGGTCTTGTCGCCACCGGCTCGAACGCTCGGATCGGCCTTGCACTGTCTCAGAATGGATTTCTACCCAAGCGATTGCAGACCCTTTCATCCTTCGGAGTTCCGCTTTGGGCGCTGGGGCTGAATTTCCTGATCGGCACACTGTTCCTGCTGACCGTGCCTTTCACAACGGTAATCGCCCTGAATGGTGCCGCCATTGTTATGTCCTTTGCTGTTGGCCCAATTTCTGTGGTCTGCCTGCGCGATCTGCTGCCGGATCATCCTCGATCCATTCGCATCCCCGCCGTTCGGCTGGTCGCCTGGACCGCCTTCGCCATCGCCACGCTGGTTGTGTACTGGAGCGGTTGGGACACAGTCTGGCGTCTGGGGATCGCGCTGCTTGTCGGCAAAGCGTTATTGCTGATCCGCTTTCGCGGAAGGCTGGACGAGATGGATGTGACCGAGGCGTTGTGGCTGATGCCTTACTTTGTCGGCATCGGGCTGATCTCGCTGCTGGGTCAATTCGGCGAAGGTGCGCTGAAACAGATACCCTTCGGCTGGGACATTCTTGTCTGTGTTGTGTTTTCAGCGGTGATATTTGTACTGGCCGTGCGCTCGGCTTTACCTGCAAGAAAGTTCAATAGATACATATCGGAAGAAGAAGTTCTTGATCCCAAAAAGCCAATCATCGGGATATAAAAAAGGCGGGGTCTAGCCCCGCCTTCGCTGTTTTCATTACGCAAAATCAGTGTGCGGTGGCTGAACGCCCCGCTGCGTCCGAGGACGCAGCTGCAGCTGCGGCGGCTGCCTCTTCCGCGGCTTCATCCCATTCAATCGGCTCAGGCTTACGGACCAGTGCTTGTTCCAGAACTTCCGAGACATGCTTGACCGCAATGATCTCAAGCCCGTCCTTCACGTTGTCCGGGATATCTGCCAGATCCTTTTCATTCTCTTCCGGGATCAGCACTGTTTTGATACCGCCGCGCAGCGCCGCCAGCAGCTTTTCTTTCAGCCCGCCAATCGGCATTGCGTTCCCGCGCAAAGACACCTCGCCTGTCATGGCGATATCCTTGCGTACCGGAATGCCTGTCAGGACCGAAACAATCGACGTCACCATCGCCAAACCGGCACTTGGGCCGTCCTTGGGCGTCGCACCGTCTGGCACGTGCACGTGGATGTCGATCTTGTCAAACTGCGGTGGCTTCACCCCGATCTTCGGGGAAATTGACCGAACATAAGACGACGCCGCATCGATGGATTCTTTCATCACATCGCCCAGCTTACCGGTGGTCTTCATCCGACCTTTGCCCGGCAGTTTCAGCGCCTCGATATGCAGCAGATCGCCACCCACTGACGTCCAGGCGAGCCCGGTGACGACACCAACCTGATCATCCTGTTCAGCCAGACCATAGCGGAACTTCGGAACGCCCAGGAATTCATCAAGATTTTCTGGCGTAACTTCAACGGTTTCCGCCTCTTTCTTGATAATCTTGGTTAGCGACTTCCGCGCCACCTTTGCAATCTCACGCTCAAGGTTCCGCACGCCCGCCTCGCGGGTATAAGTGCGGATGATCTTTTGCAGTGCTTCATCGGCCAGTTCAAATTCCTTGGCTTTCAGGCCATGGTTCTTGATCTGCTTGCCGATCAGGTGCTGCTTGGCAATCTCGCTCTTTTCCTCTTCGGTGTAACCGGCCAGCGGAATGATTTCCATCCGGTCCAGCAGAGGCCCGGGCATGTTGTAGCTGTTAGATGTGGTCAGGAACATCACGTTCGAAAGGTCATATTCGACCTCAAGATAGTGATCCATGAACGTGTTGTTCTGCTCCGGGTCCAACACCTCAAGCATCGCCGAAGCCGGATCGCCACGGAAATCCTGCCCCATCTTGTCGATTTCATCGAGCAGGATGAGCGGATTCGTGGTTTTTGCCTTTTTCAGCGCCTGAATGATCTTGCCAGGCATCGAACCGATATAGGTCCGACGGTGGCCCCTGATCTCGGATTCGTCGCGCACACCACCAAGCGAAATGCGAATGAATTCGCGCCCCGTGGCTTTAGCAACCGACTTACCCAACGAAGTTTTACCAACACCCGGAGGGCCAACAAGGCACAAGATCGGGCCTTTCAGCTTTTTCGAGCGTTGCTGAACCGCCAGATATTCAACAATGCGTTCCTTGACTTTCTCAAGCCCATAATGATCCGCATCCAGAATGTCCTGCGCCCGGCCCAGATCCTTTTTGACACGGGATTTCGTGCCCCAAGGCAGCGCCAGAATCCAATCCAGATAGTTGCGCACAACCGTGGCCTCAGCCGACATGGGCGACATGTTCTTGAGCTTCTTCAGCTCGCCTTCCGCCTTTTCACGCGCCTCTTTTGACAGCTTGGTCTCGTTGATCTTGGCTTCCAATTCGGCAACTTCGTTGCTGCCGTCTTCGCCATCACCAAGTTCCTTCTGAATGGCCTTCATCTGCTCATTCAGATAATACTCGCGCTGGGTCTTCTCCATCTGGGTTTTGACACGGGTCTTGATCTTTTTTTCGACCTGCAGGACTGACATTTCGCCCTGCATCAGACCATAGACCTTCTCAAGCCGCTCACTGACTGAAAGCGTCTCAAGCAGTTCCTGCTTTTGCTCGACCTCGATGCCCAGATGCCCTGAAACCAGATCGGCCAGCTTTGCCGGTTCGGTGGTTTCATCAACAGCAGTCAGCGCTTCTTCGGGAATGTTCTTGCGCACTTTGGCATAGCGTTCGAACTCATCCGCGACGGTGCGCAACAGCGCTTCGGTCGTGGTCACGTCACCAGGGATCTCGGTCAGATACTCGGCGCGCGCTTCAAAGAAATCTTCGTTTTCAAGGAATTCCGTGATCTGCACCCGCGCCTGTCCTTCAACAAGCACTTTAACAGTACCGTCAGGCAGTTTCAGCAGTTGCAGAACATTGGCCAGTACGCCCGAGCGGTAGATACCGTCGATTTCCGGATCATCGACGCCGGGGTCAATCTGGCTGGACAACAGAATTTGCTTGTCATCCTGCATCACCTCTTCCAGCGCGCGGACCGATTTGTCACGGCCTACGAACAGCGGCACGATCATATGCGGAAACACCACAATATCGCGCAGCGGCAGGACGGGGTATGAGGAATTCAGAGGCTCTTGCATGCTCAATCCTTATCATTGGCAAGACGGCTCTGGTCCCTCATCAAGGCAACCCCCGGCCGTCTCCTGTCTTGGACGGTTAAGGTGGGGCGGTCTGCACCGCTTTTCAACCTCACCATCATACGTCGTGAGTTAGAATGACCCGACGTCTGACCGACTGCAAGGCGTCCCGCAAACATATCCACCGATTTTCGAAAAAAGTCCTAAGACAAGGGCTCAATATCGCCCTGCGCCCGCTGCGCATGAAAATCTGCCTGCCATGCATCGAACGTACCAGCGGTGATCGCTTCGCGCATACCCTGCATGATGTCCTGAAAGTAGTGCAGGTTGTGCCAGGTCAGCAGCATTCCCGAGATCATCTCGTTCGCGCGGAACACATGGTGCAGATAGGCGCGTGAATAATTCGAACAGGCCGGGCAATTGCATTTCTCATCCAACGGGCGCGGATCATCTGCGTGACGCGCGTTTTTGATGTTCACCACCCCGTGACGGGTAAACACCTGCCCGGTCCTGCCTGACCGTGACGGCAAAACGCAGTCCATCATGTCTATGCCGCGCGCCACAGCGCCCACGATATCATCGGGCTTGCCGACCCCCATCAGATAACGCGGCTTGTCCGCTGGCAGAAGGTCCGGGGCATAGTTGAGGCAATCGAACATGGCTTCCTGTCCCTCGCCCACGGCGAGACCGCCGACGGCATAGCCTTCAAAACCGATGGCTTTTAAGGCCTCGGCGCTTTCTTCGCGCAGGTCTTTTTCCAGCCCGCCCTGCATGATGCCAAACAAGGCATGGCCAGGCCGGTCGCCAAACGCGTCGCGAGAACGCTCAGCCCACCGCATCGACAGACGCATGGAACTGGCAATTCGGTCCCGGTCAGCGGGAAGTGCAGGACATTCGTCGAAACACATCACGATATCCGAGCCCAGAAGGCGCTGGATTTCCATTGACCGCTCCGGTGTCAATTCGTGTTTGGACCCATCGATATGAGACTTGAAGGTCACGCCTCTTTCAGTCAGCTTGCGCAGCCCCGCGAGCGACATGACCTGAAATCCACCAGAATCCGTCAGGATCGGGCGTTCCCAGTTCATGAATTTATGCAGTCCGCCCAGCCGGTCGATCCGTTCGGCGGTGGGACGCAGCATCAGGTGATAGGTGTTGCCCAAAAGGATATCCGCCCCGGTGGCGCGCACGCTTTCTGGCATCATCGCTTTGACCGTGGCCGCCGTGCCCACAGGCATAAAGGCGGGTGTACGAACCTCGCCCCTTGGCGTCTGGATCACGCCAGTACGCGCTTTGCCGTCAGTGGCTTTCAGGTCAAACGAGAAACGGTCAGTCATAGTGTGGCGCCTCGGGTCGCGGAAACGGGCAGCATTTGCCTGATCTGACCCTGCTTTGCAACCCGTCAGGGCAAGGTCATGACACGTTGAGTAAACAGATCGACGACGCCTGCCCCATCGACATCGCGGCACACCCGGATTGGCGGAAGCTGAGCGTCAGGGACGGTCTGGCCTGCCTTTGGCCCGTCCAGAACAACGCGCAAACCGGTTTCGACGGTGTCGAACATGTGCTCATGGCTGCACGCGATCACCGCAGTGGAATCGTGCAAACCGCAGCCATCTTCGCCTGCGACTTCTTGATAGAACCGCAGATAGAACTCCGAAATATCGCGCAAGAACCCTCCGATCCGGGGTGAGCGGCGAGACAACGCATCAAAATCCGCGGCCCGGTACAAGGTCTGCAAGGTGACATCCAGACCAACCAAAACCGTTTCAGGCGGGTTTTCAAACACCGCTTGAGCAGCCAGCGGATCATGGTGAATGTTGGCCTCGGCGTATTCGGTGATGTTGCCTTTGCAGAAAACGGCCCCACCCATAATCACCAATCGACCCAGATTTGAGGAAAACTCAGGATCCAGGCGAATGGCATTCGCGATGTTTGTTAAGGGGCCGACGGCGCAGACAACCAACTCGTCTTTGTGTTGACGCGCCATATCCACCAGAAACTCGGCAGCGGGCTGATGATGGTTCTGTCCAAGGTCCGAGATTTCGGTCACATCGCCAAACCCTTCCGGGCCATGAACATGGATCGAGGGGTCATGGCCGTCCCTGCCCCAAGCCCAGTTCGCACCTTGCGCAACCGGCACCGAGTGGCTCAACTTGTTCAACAGAAACCGGGCGTTGCGACTGGATTGATGGATCAGCGTGTTGCCAAACACAGTGGTCAGGCCAATCAGGTCCATCTCGGGTGCGGCTGCCGCGTAGGCGATCGCCATTGCGTCGTCAATTCCGGGGTCAGTATCAATAATCAGCTTCATCCCAGCCCGATACCGCACTCGGAGCGGGATGCAAAGCGGCCACAGCATAGAAAATACCGTTGATATAATCGATTTCAAAGATTTGCATCCCAGCCCGCTCAATCCATACCAGAGTTGAAAAGCGACGACTCAATCCCCATATGTATACCATCGTACACAATAATAGAGGACAGAAATGACCGAAGACCAGATTATCGGCCTGCTTACTTCAAATATCATTTACCTGTTGGCGGCTGCCTTTATCATCGCCATTATTTTCAAAGGCATAAAGATAGTTCCTCAGTCAGAAAAATACGTGGTTGAACGGTTCGGGCGCTTGCATTCGGTGCTAGGCCCAGGCATCAACTTTATCGTTCCTTTTCTGGATGTTGCGCGACACAAGATATCTATTCTTGAACGTCAGCTTCCTAATGCGACACAAGATGCTATCACCAAGGACAACGTGCTGGTTCAAATCGACACCTCGGTGTTCTACCGCATCCTGGAACCGGAAAAGACCGTGTATCGTATCCGCGACGTCGATGGCGCTATTGCCACCACGGTAGCTGGCATTGTGCGTGCAGAAATCGGCAAGATGGATCTGGACGAAGTACAGTCGAACCGCGCTCAACTAATTGAACGCATTCAGGAAAGTGTTGAAACTGCAGTGGATGACTGGGGCATCGAAGTAACCCGTGCCGAGATTCTGGACGTGAACCTCGACCAGGCGACGCGCGACGCAATGCTGCAGCAGCTGAACGCCGAGCGTGCCCGCCGTGCCCAAGTGACCGAAGCCGAAGGTCAGAAGCGCGCCGTTGAGCTGGCGGCTGACGCCGAACTGTACGCAGCCGAACAAACCGCTAAAGCCCGCCGGATTCAGGCAGAGGCCGAGGCATATGCCACCGGTGTCGTCGCGGCGGCCATTCAAGACAACGGCATTGAGGCTGCGCAGTATCAGGTAGCGTTGAAACAGGTTGAGTCGCTGAATGCCTTGGGCACGGGCTCGGGATCGCAGACCATCGTGGTGCCGGCAAACGCGCTGGAAGCATTCGGTAATGCCTTTAACATGCTGAAAGGAAGCAAATAATGGCCGACCCGTTCTGGCTGACATGGTGGATCTGGCTGGCAGCGGCTTTGGTGCTGGCCGTTCTTGAGACCGTCCTGCCCGGGTTTATCTTGCTGGGCTTCGCGATCGGGGCCGCCGTTACCGGGATCATATTGTTGATCCCGGGATTGGCCCCGCCCGTATCAGTATTGCTGCTGATCTTCGCAGCGCTTTCACTGATTGCGTGGTTATGTCTGCGCCGGATGTTTGCCTTGCCGCACGGACAGGTGAAAACATTCAACCACGACATTAACGAATGACCCTGCTTTGGCGCCCGTAATCGGGCGCCACGCCTACTGGACGCTGCACATCTCTTTCCCTATATAATTCGTCAGGTAACAGACCCGAGGCATCTATGACCCACCCCAGCGAACAGCTTGAAGGCAGCCCGTTGATCGCGCCGTCAACTATCGAGCATCCCTTGTACGAATCTGTCGTAGATGCCTGCCGGACGGTCTATGACCCTGAAATTCCGGTGAATATTTATGATCTTGGCCTGATCTACACGATCGACATCACGGCTGAAAACGCCGTCAAAGTCATCATGACACTGACAGCACCCGGATGCCCTGTGGCTGGCGAAATGCCGGGCTGGATTGTCGAAGCGATCGAGCCTGTGGCCGGTATCAAAGAGGTCGACGTGGAACTGACGTGGGAGCCCCCGTGGGGCATGGAAATGATGTCTGACGAAGCCCGCCTTGAGCTGGGTTTCATGTAGACCCTGCGGCACCAACATACTCACATATTCGTCATAAAACGGTATTCTGTGCGTTACGAAACTGTTGCGGGTTTGTCATATCTGCAGGCGATAAATGCATCGCGCGCTAATGCAAATTTGGCGCAACTTATCGCGCAGAACTGCCGTCCCCCGGAAGTTTCGATCAATCCGGTCCGCCCTTGCCCGAGGGCGGTCCGGGCATCAGGACATTTATTTCACATTACAGGTCGATCTGATTTCCGCAGCGCGCTCGTCCAATTGCTTGACGTAGTCACCTGATAGCATTTCAAGCCGCTTGTTCTCGGTTCCAGTGACCAATCCCAAAAGAGCACCAGCAGGCAAGATTGAAACAACACTTTCAACCTGTTGATCCTGCGCATGTTTTTTCTCGGCAGCGATGGCGCGAAGATCACCCTCGGCCGTGGCGCAATTGACGGGATGGCGTTCGGTCTCGGCCGCTGTGGGCCGTGCCTGACCCAAACACGCCAATCCGATCACCAACGCCAATGACAGTTTGACCGGGCTCGAAACTCTAGATGTGCTCATTTCGCGACGCCTTTCCGTTCAAAGTTTTTCAGGTCTGAGAGCAGCTAAATCCATATGCAGAGCTTACGCAAGCCGGACCAAACGCCCCGTTTGTCATATCTGCGTGTCTGCTGCGTCTTGAGCCTGCCCCCTATCGGCCCTAAATTAGAGTCAACGCGTGAAAAATCCGGAGTCGTTTATGTTTGGCATTCCCGGCAAACAGGCCGTGACCATGACACCCAAAGCTGCCGAACAGATCGTTCGCTTGATGCAATCGGGCGGCCATGCAGGGCTGCGCATCGGCGTCAAGAAGGGCGGTTGCGCAGGCATGGAATACACAATGGATTATGTCGACCAACCTGAACCGAATGATGAGGTGGTTGAACAGGACGGTGCGCGGGTCATTATCGCTCCGATGGCGCAGATGTTCCTGTTCGGCACGGAAATCGACTACGAAGTGTCGCTGCTGGAATCAGGTTTCAAATTCCGCAATCCCAACGTGGTTGACGCCTGCGGTTGCGGAGAGTCGATCAAATTCGACGAAAATCTCCCTCACTAGGGCAAGTGCCGTAGGTATGCCCGGCCCTTATAATTGACCGTCAGCAATCCGGCCTTACCCTTGTAGGCGCCGGACGGTTTCGAAAGGCTAATGCACACACTCGGCGGCGGCCGTTTCTTATGACCTGTATCTGTCGGTCTTTCTTATATGCGCAAGCGGAATTGTAAGCATCCAAATGGGGTGATAACTGAACCCTCAGACAGTACGGAATGCGGAGGGATATTTGATGCGGCGTAAACTTGCAGCGGGCAACTGGAAGATGAACGGCACCGGGGCTGCTCTGAGCGAATTGAGCGCACTGTCCGCCACGCATCCCAACCCTTCTATAGATCTGCTGATCTGCCCCCCAGCCACGCTGCTACACAGGGCCGCCGAAACGGTCAACGCCACCGACCTTTCCATCGGGGGCCAGGATTGTCACGCTCAGGCAACGGGCGCGCATACCGGTGACGTGAGTGCCGAAATGCTCAAAGATGCCGGGGCCGAATACGTTATCCTCGGGCATTCCGAGCGGCGTCAGGATCATGGCGAGCTTGATGAAGATGTCAGGGCCAAGGCTCGTGCGGCAATGGATACCGGTTTGACCGCGATCATCTGTGTTGGTGAAAGCCTTGAACAGCGCGAAGCCGCGAATACGCTGGATATTATCGGCGGGCAGATGTCCGGGTCCATTCCCGATCAGTCGACCGGAGAAAACCTTGTGGTGGCTTACGAGCCGATCTGGGCCATCGGAACCGGCAAGGTACCGACGCTGGACCAGATCGGAGAGGTTCACGATTTCATGCGTGCCCGTCTGGAACGCCGCTTTGGCGAAGGTGTGGGCCGCTCGGTCCGGTTGCTGTATGGGGGTTCGGTGAAACCGAGCAACGCGGCTGAAATCTTTGCTGTTTCGAACGTAGACGGCGCGTTGGTTGGCGGTGCCAGCCTGAAGGCGGCTGATTTTTCGGGGATTGTTCAGGCGCTCGAAAACGCCTGAACGGTTATCACGCCAGTTTCATGGTGACCAGTCCGGCAACGATCAGGGCTGCCGCAAAGACGCGTGTGGCAGTCATGGCCTCGCCCAGAAAGGTGATACCGACCAGAAACGCCCCCACCGCGCCGATACCTGTCCAGATGACATAGGCGGTGCCAAGGGGCAGATCCCGCATTGCCAGCGCAAGCAACGCGAAAGAACCGACCATCGAAATACCCATCACCGCCGTCGGCCACAGACGCGTGAACCCCGCGGATTGTTTCATGGCGACCGCCCAGATGATTTCAAGAAGACCGGCAAAAAGAAGGAAAATCCAAGCCATTGAGGACCCTCATACCTGTCGGGCCGTCCCGAATGATCAACCATGATGGCGAGGTCGTCCTCTGGTCTTGAGGTAAGCGCTATCTAGCGCATTACAAGCCTAAACAGAAAAACCGGGCGGATTGCGCCGCCCGGTCCTGATGCTCGATAAGTTGTTCTAGTTGGTTATGATCTCTGGCCCCATAAACGTATTGGGCAAGAAGGTCGAAATCCATGGAATGTACGTCACCATGATCAGGAAGACGAACAGCACGGCCAGGAAAGGCAGGGCTGCACGAACAACGCCCATCATCGGCATACCGGCAACGCCCGAGGTCACGAACAGGTTCAGGCCGACCGGAGGCGTGATCATCCCGATCTCCATGTTGACCACCATGATGATACCCAGATGGATCGGATCGATGCCCAGCTCGATGGCAATCGGGAACACCAGCGGCGCAACGATGACCAGCAGGCCCGAGGGCTCCATGAACTGACCGCCGATCAGCAGGATCACGTTGACCACGATCAGGAAGGTCACCGGCCCCAGACCCGCCGAGAGCATGGCGCTGGCGATGTGCTGGGGTACCTGCTCGTCCGTAAGGACGTGTTTCAGGATCAGCGCGTTGGCGATCACGAACAGCAGTGTGACGGTCAGCTTGCCTGCCTCGAACAGCGTGTGCTTGGTGTCCGGGTGGAAGAAGGCCGTGACCAGCGCATAGGGTTTCTTCATCAGCGGCAGGTTCGGTGTACCCTCTTCGGTGCTGAGCGGCCCCATGTCCTTGTAGACAAAGCTTGCGATCAGGAAGGCGTAGACGGCAGCCACAGCGGCGGCCTCGGTCGGGGTGAAGATACCTCCGTAGATACCACCAAGAATGATGACGATCAGGAACAGACCCCAACCGGCTTCGCGCGCCGAGGTGAAGATTTCGCCCCAACCCTTCCAGTCGCCTTTGGGCAGGTTTTTGACCTTGGCCATGACGTAGATCGTTATCATCAGCATCAGACCGGCCATCAGGCCGGGAATGACCCCAGCAAGGAACATACGCCCGACCGAGACCTCAACGGCGGCGGCGTAGACGACCATCACGATGGATGGCGGGATCAGGATGCCCAGCGTACCCGCGTTACAGATCACACCTGCGGCGAATTCCTTGGAGTAGCCCACCTGGCGCATCCCGGCGATGACGATCGAACCGATGGCAACCACAGTGGCCGGAGACGACCCCGACAGCGCGGCAAACAGCATACAGGCAAACACACCCGCAATCGCCAGACCGCCGGGCAGATGCCCCACGCAGGCAATCGAGAACCGGATGATCCGACGTGCCACCCCGCCCGTCGTCATGAAGGACGAGGCCAGAATGAAGAACGGGATCGCCAGCAGGGTAAAGTGCCCCTCGAACGCTTCGAACAGGGTGCCAGCGACTGAGGCCAAAGAGCTGTCGGAATAGATCAGCAGGAACAGGGTCGAGCTAAGGCCGAGTGCTACAGCAATCGGAACACCGATCAGCAGCAGGCCAATGACCATCGAGAATAGAAGTACAACGTCCATCAGTCATGCATCCCTTGCTGAGCGCGGACTTCTTCGATCTCGTCCTCGACTTCGTGGCTGGCGACAAGGCGGTCGGTTTCGCCGCGCCAGATTTGAACGGCAACTTGCGAAAAGCGGATCACCAGCAGCACCATCGACACCGGCAGCACTAGATAGGGCACCACTTTGGGCAACTTTTCGTACCCCTCGCCATAGTTGATCATGTCTTCCAGAAAGCGCAGCGGCGCGACCATGGGAATGTCGTCGACCTCATAGAAACTCTGGCTGCGCGCACCGGTATCGAACCCGGTTGGGAACCAGCGACCCGAGGTGGGCGGCAGATCCGCAAACACGGCCCAATAGTCATAGGACCCTTTCAGCAGAAGCAACGAGAATACCAGACAGCACGCCACAGCAATCAGCGCCAGAATACGACGCGGTGCCGGGGCAAGCATATTCAGGATTGCATCCACACCCAGATGCGCGTGTTTCTTCACCGCATAAGAGGCCCCCAGAAGCACCAGCCAGCCAAAGGTGAATACCGTCAACTCTAGCGCCCACAGGATGTTGGAATTAAAGACAAACCGCGCAATCACGTTGGCAAAGGTGACAACTGTCATCACCCCCAACAGCAGCGCGATCATCGTCTCTTCGATATGATCAACCAGCCCGCCCTGGCCGGATTTCGCACCAGACATCTCTCTGTCCCCGCATTTTTGTGATGAGAGTAAAGGGTTGGCGGGCCTTAGAGCGGCCCGCCGGCCTGCGCGTCGATAACTCCCCAGTCCCGCGACGCGCGGCCTGGACCGGAATCAGAACCCGGCGTTGATGGCCTGTGCGGCGTCGATCTTGTCCTGACCTACGTCGTCGGCGAATTTGTCCCAGACGGGTTTCATCGCATCAACCCAAGCCTGACGCTGTTCAGGGTTCAGGTCACGAATGATCCCGCCCGCATCGGTGATCGAGGCTTTGGCCGCTTCGTTCACTGCAAAGGCTTCTTTGTTCCGGGTCTCGGTTACCTCGGACAGGATCGTCAGGAACTGATCGCGCACTTCCGGATCAAGGCTGTCCAGCCAGTCTACGGAAGTCACGACCAGATAGTCGATGATGCCGTGGTTGGTTTCGGTGATACCATCCTGCACCTCAAAGAACTTCTTGCCATAGATGTTCGACCAGGTGTTCTCCTGCCCGTCCACAACACCCTGCTGCAGCGCGCCGTAGACTTCCGAGAACGCCATCTTCTGTGGGCTGCCACCAATGGCCTCCATCTGCGCAACCAGCACGTCCGAGGACTGTACACGGAACTTCAGACCATCCGCATCGGAAGGATCGACAAGAGGTTTGTTCGCCGACATCTGCTTCATACCGTTGTGCCAGAAAGCCAGACCTTGAAGGCCGCGGCGCTGCATGCTGTCTTTCATCGCCTGACCAGCGTCCGAGGCCTGGAACGCATCCACAGCTTCGATGTTCTTGAACATGAATGGCAGGTCAAACAGGCGGAACTGCTTGGTGAACTTCTCGAACTTCGAAAGCGATGGGGCGGCCAGTTGCACGTCGCCTTGCAGCATCGCCTCAAGAACTTTGTCGTCGTTATAAAGCGTTGAGTTCGGATAGACCTCGACACACATCACGCCCTGCATCTCGTCATTGACGCGCTGTTCCAGCAGCGAGGCGGCGATGCCTTTGGGGTGTTTGTCGGTGTTGGTCACATGCGCGAACTTGACGACGATCTCGCCATCATCGCACGCGGCAAACCCTGCGGTTGCCGTGACGGACAGAGCCAACGCAGTAGCGGCTGTTGTCAGGAATTTCATTTGTCTTCTCCTCCCAGACTTCTGTGAATTCGCAATAGAACGCTGTTGCAGCGAACATTGAGCGCAGTGAACCGAATCGGCGCTCGCGGCTCAACGATTTGTTTCCGGACAATTCGTTCCGCATTTTCCTTTTTATAAATATATAGTTACACTTCGTTCGCGGGAAATCCGGCGCTGACTTTGCATATCCCGTGCGAAAATCCGCACAGCAAGTTTTGCTCTTGTGCGAAATTCCGCACACTTGCCGAATCACTAATCCGAATCGCAACCTCCGCCCACCTTGGCCGGCTGCAGGGCCCAACGGCACACTGCATATCTATGCGATGGAGCTGGCAGAGGCGCTTACCGCCGGTAGTCCTCTGGGCGGATATGATAGCGCGCCAGCTTGTCGTAGAAAGTCTTTCGCGGCAGTTTCAGAGCCTTGGCAGCTTCTGACGCTTTGCCGCTATACCGACCCAGCGCCGCGATAAGCAAAGCTCGCTCAACGCTGGCCATCTGCTCGCTCAGGCCAAGCTCGGCAGTTGCTGCAGCCTCTTCGGGCATTCCAAGAACAAAGCGCATTGCGGCCGACATCAAAGAGCGGGCATTGCCCGGCCAGTCCTGCGCCATCAGCGCAGCCAGATGGTCCGGGGTAATCTCAGGAGTCGCGATCCCTGCCTGTTCTGCGGCCTGCGCGACATAGTGACGAAAGATCACGGGTATATCCTCGGGCCGCTCCGCCAGAGACGGGATGTGTACCCGCATGACGTCGAGCCGATAGAATAGATCAGCATTAAATGCCCCGCTTTGGGATAATGCCGCCAAATCTGCGGTTGAACCGGCAATGATTCGCGCCGGCGCCCCTTTTTCGATTACATCCAAGGCCGCGTATTGCGTGGCATCGGGCATCGCTGAAACCTCGTCAAGAAACAACGATCCGCCTGACGCGTCTTCACAACTTTGAACCAAGTCATCTGTCGATAGGCTTGCAGCAGGCCGCTTCACAAACGGCCCCTGCGCATCGGGCGACATCAGGTGAACCACCTCGGCCACTTTGGAAATCCCGCTGCCAACCGGTCCAGTCACCAGAACCTCGGCCCGGGTGGGCGCGACCGAGCGTACGCGATTGCGCAGATCATCCGCTTTTTGAGACAGACCAAACAGCAATCGCGCCGCCGGATCCCCGCGCTCCAACTCGCGCTTTTGTCGGCGAGTGGCCAGTACTTCGGCACGCGCGGTCTGAGCAGCTTCGAGGACCAACAAAAGATCTTCGGCCGCGCAGGGCTTTTCCAGAAAGTCAAAAGCGCCCTGCCCCATTGCCTGAACGGCCATTGGAACGTCACCCTCACCTGTCAGCAAAATCACGGGCAATTCAGGGTCAATCTCGCAGGCGTAGTTCAACAGGTGAAATCCGTCGCGGCCCGGCATCCGAATGTCTGATACGACGACACCATCAAAATCGCGGCGGATGTGATCCTTGGCCGCAACAAACGATCCAGCGGTCACGGGTTCATAATCGGCAAGTTCAAGCGTCTGAGCCAACGCCTCGCGAACCGCCGCGTCGTCATCAACCAAAAGCACTTTGCAGATCATGCGGCCTTTTCCTTGGAATAGGGATCAAGTTCGACAGTGAACTCGGCACCATCTGGCGTGTTTGTCCCGCGAATATCACCCCCAAAGCTTTGCACCAGCCCATATGAAATTGACAGGCCCAGCCCCATCCCTTCGGAGCTGCCGACGGTCTTCGTGGTGTAGAACGGCTCGAACACTTTTTCCGGATCTTCAATACCCGGGCCTGTGTCGCGGACTGTCACCTTGGGCCGCCCCTCGGCGTCCAGCAGGATCGTCACGCGCGCATCAGGTTGCCCCGCCATCGCATCCGCCGCATTGCTGATCAGATTGACAAATACCTGAACCAGACGAACTTCACCGCCCCAAACCCAAACCGCAGTATCAGGCGGCGTCCAGTCCAGCGCTACCCCCCCAGAACTCAGGCGGGTCTGCGTGAGTTCTGCCGCAGTGTTGAGCACCTGAACAAGGTCCACGCGTCCCATGGGCTCACTTTCGTTTCGCGCAAAGGCGCGCAGGTTCTTGATAATCCGGGCCATACGTGCCGCCATATCTGAAATCCGGCCCAGATTTTCCCCCGCCTTGTCCCCATTTCCGCGTTCCAGAAACGCAGATCCGTTATCGGCGAACTGGCGTATCGCCATCAGTGGCTGATTCAGTTCGTGGCTGATGCCGGCAGACATCTTCCCAAGTGCGCTCAGCTTACCCGCTTGAACCAACTCTGCTTGCGCTTGCCGCAGCGCAGCCTCGGCCTCTTGCCGCTCGGCCACTTCGCGGCGCAGGGCCGAGTTCGCCGCTGTCAGAGCGCGCGTACGTTGTGCAACGCGGCTTTCCAGTACCGTGTTGGCCTGAGCCAAAGTCCGTCGACGTTCGGTCGCCAGAAACAGAAACGCGCCAAATGCCAGGCAGATCGCGGCTACTGCGGCGGCCTGCAAAGTCGCCAAACGCCGGGCTGGGGCGACATCCACCAGAACCTCGGCCACCATTTCGATCACTGGCAGGTCAAGCGTCAAATGCAGCGCGCGGCGCGGCAAATATCGCCCCCAGTTCAACTGCCACAGCTCATGTTCGCCGACCCGGACCGACGCGAAATCTACAGGCTCGCCTGACGGAGGCGTAAGGCCCAGTTGTCCGTCCGCGCGGTGCCAGAACAGCAAGTCGGACCGGTTCGAGATAAAGACCACCCCGTCTGCATCGACAAAGAATACTGCCTCGGTACTGCCCCGCCAAGTCTGTTCCACATCCTGCACATCGGCAATCACCATCAGCGCACCCCGGATTTCGCCTGTGGGGCCAAAGGCCGGAGCGGCGTAGGAATAGGTCCGGTCGCCGCCGTCTGTTACAACGCCCCGCGCGCTGCCCAGAGCGCCCTGCATCGCCCGGCGAAACGCGGGATGTGCCGCCATGCTTTGCTGTGCGGTGGGTTGCGCCGAGGTCAGAACGCGGCCGCTGGCATCCAGATACACTATGTTGACCGCAGCGGTTTTATCCGCCACGTCCAGCAGCATCGACTGCGCAGCCTGCCGTTGCGCGCTGGTATCAAGCGATTGCAAAACCGGGTGGTCGGCCATCAGCACCGCCAGTTCCTGATACACCTGCATTTGCGTGGTCAACCGGTCAGCGGCCAGTTCAAGATCAGCCTCGGCCTTTTCGCTAAGCGGTGACAGGGCCTGTCGGTATCCATAGGTCCAGACCCCGACCGACAACAGCGCGACCGCGCAGAGAAAACCAACGATGACCAATATCCGTTGCATATCCTAGGGTCTTGCATTCGACGCGCGCCATGGCAAGTGTGCAGCGCATGAAGACGCTGATGCAATCCCCGACCGACCCTGCCTTTGTTCAGAACCCCTATCCTTTTTACGACACAGCCCGCCAGCATGGCGATCTGTTCCGGTGGGAGGACTACAACAAGGTTGCCGCCGTTTCACATCGGGCGGTTCACAGTTTGCTGCGAGATCGGAGGTTCGGCCGAGAAATTCCGCCTGAACTGGCCACAAATGGACCCGACCACCTTGCACCCTGGCTGGCGGTCGAGGCGCATTCGATGCTCGAACTGGAACCGCCCCGTCACACTCGATTGCGCTCGTTGGTTCTGCGTGCCTTCACCTCGCGTGCGATTTCAGCATTGGCACCTGAAATCGAAAGCCTTTGCCATGCGTTGATCGATGATTTTCCGAACACGCCATTCGAGCTTCTGTTGGCCTATTGTACGCAAGTTCCGGTGATTACCATCTGTCGCCTGCTGGGCGTTCCTGAAGAAATGGCCCCCCATCTTCTTAGCTGGTCGCATGACATGGTTGCCATGTATCAATCAGGCTGCACGCGCGAGACAGAAGATGCTGCAGCCAAGGCATCCGGTGAGTTTACCGAGTTTCTGACCACCTATATCGACCGACGCCGCACAGATCCGCGCGACGATTTGATCACGCGCCTTATTCAGGCCGAAGAGGATGGTGAGAAACTGAACCGAGATGAGTTGATCTCGACCTGTATCCTGCTGCTGAACGCCGGGCACGAAGCAACGGTGCACAGCCTTGGCAATGGCGTGAAGACCCTCCTTGGCTCTGATGTGAACCCAAACATCTTTGCTGAGGCCACCATCGACAAAACAGTCGAGGAAATCCTTCGCTACGATCCGCCGCTGCATATGTTCACGCGGTATGCATATGAAAAGGTCGAAATCTTCGGGCATCAGTTCAAACGCGGCGACGAGGTGGCCTTGCTGCTGGGCGCAGCAAATCGCGATCCGGCGGTCTGGTCGGACCCCAATATGTTCGACCCGACCCGCGACATCGCCGCAAACACAAGCTTTGGCGCAGGTTTGCATTTCTGCGTCGGCGCCCCCTTGGCACGACTTGAAATGCGCATCGCGCTGCCAATACTCTTTGAACGGTGCCCTGCTTTGCGACTGACTGAAAAGCCTTGCTGTTCAGATAGCTACCATTTCCATGGCCTAAGGCAGCTGATGGTTCAGGCCTAGATTACTCATCGCCCAATTCAGAAAGCGGCAGCATTGTCGTCGACTTGATCTCTTCCATCGAAAGCAACGCAGTAACGTTGTGGACGCGAACTTCGGAAATCAATTTTTGATAGAACGCATCATAAGCCCGCGCGTTCTTGACCCGAACCTTGAGGATATAATCGATATCGCCTGCCAAGCGGTGTGCTTCCTGCACTTCAGGCCGATCACGCAAAGCCTTGAGAAAGCGCCGCTGCCAATCGGCCTCGTGCTCGGATGTGCGGATCAGCACAAAGAATGTGGCTTCAAATCCTAGCGCTTCGGCATCCAGCAAAACGGTCTGCTGACCAATGATTCCTGCACTTTTTAGCTTGCGGATCCGATTCCAGACCGGGGTCTTTGAACTGCCTACCCGTGCTGCAATTTCGTCCAGTGACTGGCTTGCATCCTGTTGAAGCTCAGCCAGAATTTTCCGGTCTGTGGCGTCTATTCGCACCGACATTCCAATTTCCTTCTCGTTTCGAAACTCACGTTCCAAACACATCCGGTTTTGGAACGTTTGTCCTTATTTGTGCGGCGATATGGCGTTTTGGTGGGAATATTTCCTATATTGAGACCCAAGTCAAACCGAACCCAAGAGCAACTGAATGCAGCTTTCGAAGACCATAGGTGAAACCGGACATGTCGACTTTGTCGGCGCTGGTCCCGGCGATCCGGAATTGCTGACCCTCAAAGCGCTCCGCGCGTTTGAGCAGGCTGATGTCGTGCTGCATGACCGCCTGATCAGCGATGAGGTGCTGGCAATTGCAGGCAAGAGTGCGACGCTTGTCGATGTAGGGAAAGCTGGGTTTGGTCCATCCTGGAAACAAAGCGACATTGACGCATTGTTGGTTGAATTCGCCTTGAAGGGTCAGCGCATCGTGCGCCTGAAATCTGGTGATCCGACAGTATTTGGGCGACTGGATGAAGAAATCGAAGCGGTTGAAGAGGCAGGCATCTCATGGCGCATTGTGCCAGGCATTACCGCCGCCTCTGCCGCGGTTGCCGGCATTGGTCAAAGCCTGACCCGACGTGGTCGCAACAGCTCGGTCCGGTTTCTGACCGGGCACGACATGAAGGGGTTTGCGGATCACGACTGGTCTGCACTGGCACGACCCGGATCAGTGGCCGCCATCTATATGGGCAAGAAATCTGCCCGGTTCATTCAGGGCCGCCTGATCATGCACGGTGCAGATCGTGCAACACCTGTGACACTGGTTGAAAACGCCTCGCGCCCTGATCAGCGTGTTTTGGCAACGACTCTCGACCGCCTGCCTACAGATCTGGCTGATGCCGAACTGACTGGCCCTTCCCTGACATTTTATGGCCTTGCCCCGCGCGATGCGGCTGGGGCCCTGACCGATTTCAATAAGGAGCTTGCCTGATGGCCCGCGCATTTACCCCTAAAGTCGTCACCGCCAACGATCTGCTGGAAGGTGACGTGATCTATCAGACCGAAGACGATCGCTGGTCGCGTGATCTATCCGAGGCTGAATTGATCACTGACGAAGCCCATGCGCAGGTTCGCTTGCTGGACGCCGCGCGTCAGGCCAGCAAAATCGTGGGGGCCTATCTGGCCGATGCGGTTGCTGGTGAAAACGGCCCTGAACCCACCCATTTCCGGGAAGACTTCCGCCGGACTGGTCCGTCCAACTATGCCCACGGCAAACAGGAATCTTCCCCGCAGCCCCGGGCCTGACCTCTGGCCCATTCCTCTCCCCAAAAGGCCCCGGCTCGGGGCTGCAACTAAGGACAGCTAGACATGTATCGCTACTCCGAGTTCGACACGGCCTTTCTGGCAGAACGCAACGCGCAGTTCCGTGCACAGGTTGAGCGTCGTATCGACGGCTCTCTAACCGAGGATGAGTTCAAACCCTTCCGTCTGATGAACGGCCTGTATCTTCAGTTGCACGCCTATATGCTGCGGGTTGCCATCCCCTATGGCACGCTGTCCAGCGCGCAGATGCGCCAACTGGCACTGCTGGCCGAGAAGTGGGACAAGGGCTATGGCCACTTCACGACCCGTCAGAACATCCAGTACAACTGGCCGAAACTGAACGACGTGCCGGATATGCTGGACGCGCTGGCAGAGGTTGGAATGCACGCCATCCAGACCTCGGGCAACACCATCCGCAACGTGACCGCCGACCATTTTGCCGGTGCCGCCGCCGATGAGGTCGCCGATCCGCGCCCCTATGCCGAGCTGCTGCGCCAGTGGTCGACCGACCACCCGGAATTCCAGTTCATGCCGCGCAAGTTCAAAATCGCGATCACCGGCAGCGAAAATGACCGCGCCGTGATCAAAGCCCATGACATCGGCCTGCAACTGGTCGAGCGTGACGGCGTGCTGGGCGCCCGCGTTATCGTGGGTGGCGGTCTGGGCCGTACGCCGATGATCGGCAAAGAGCTGTCGGATTTCGTCGCCTTTGACGATCTGCTGGCCTATCTCGAAGCCACCGTTTCCGTCTGGAACCAGATCGGTCGCCGCGACAACAAGTACAAGGCGCGCATCAAGATCACCGTGCATGAACACGGCATCGACGCCATCCGCGCCAAGGTTAATGAGCGTTTCCTGCAGGTTCGCCCGCAGTTCAAAGGCGCCGACATGGCGTTGCTTGAGGAAATCAAAGCGCATTTCGCTGCACCCGATTTCCGTCAGGGCTCGGTCGCGTCCTTTGAAAGCGCCTATACCAACGATCCGGTCTTCCGGTCGTGGGTCGATACCAACATCGCTCCGCACAAAAATGCGGACCACGCGATTGTTACGATCTCGATCAAAAAGCACGGCGCAACACCGGGTGACGCGACGGCAGAACAGATGCGTGTGATGGCCGATCTGGCCGAAGAGTTCGCCTATGACGAGCTGCGCATCAGCCACGAGCAGAACGTGATCCTGCCGCATGTCCACAAATCGGACCTGCCCGCGATCCACGCCAAGCTGAAAGAGTACGAACTGGCTACCGCCAATATCGGCCTGATCAGCGACATCATCGCCTGCCCCGGCATGGATTATTGCGCGCTGGCAACTGCCCGCTCGATCCCGGTTGCCCAGCAGATCGCAACCCGATTTGACGAGTTGAAGCTGGAGCACGATATCGGCCACCTGAAGATCAAGATCTCGGGCTGCATCAACGCATGTGGTCACCACCACGTTGGACACATCGGCATTCTGGGTCTTGATCGCGCAGGCGTCGAAAACTACCAGATCACTCTGGGCGGCGACGGCACGGAAACGGCAGCCATTGGCGACCGCACCGGGCCGGGTTTCGCTTATGATGAGATTGTTCCTGCTATCGAACGCATCGTCGATACCTATCTGAACGTTCGCGAAAGCGCCGAAGAGGAATTCCTGCAAACCTATCGCCGCGTCGGCATGGCCCCGTTCAAAGCGGCCCTCTACCCCGAGGCGCAGGCCAATGCCGCTTGATCTGATCCAGACGGAACTGGGCAAAGATCGCAGCGCGTTGACCGAAAAGGTCGAGGCGCTGAATGCCCGGTTCCGCCACCACAGCGCCCACGACGTCATGCACGGCGCGCTGGAAGAGGTCGAGCAGCTTGCTCTGGTCTCAAGCTTTGGCGCGGAATCGGTTGTATTGCTGCACATGGCTGCGGTGGTGGACAAGGCCACACCGGTCCTGTTCGTGGACACGCAGATGCTGTTCACCGAAACGCTGGAATACCAGCATGAGGTCAGCGAGCGTCTGGGCCTGACGAATGTGCGTATTATCCGCGCCCAGGATGAAGACCTTGATCGGGACGACCCCTATGGCGCGCTGCATCTGAGTGATACAGACGCCTGCTGCAACCTGCGCAAAACCTTTCCGCTGCAGCGGGCTCTGACAGGGTATTGTGGCTGGATATCAGGCCGCAAACGGTTTCAGTCCGGCACCCGCGCTGCGCTCGAGTTCTTTGAGGTCGAGGACGGTACCGGCAGGATCAAGGTCAATCCGCTGGCCCATTGGGCACCCGAGGATGTGCGTGCCTATATGGAAGAAAACAACCTGCCCCGGCATCCGCTGGTGGCCAAAGGATACCCTTCGATCGGCTGCGCGCCCTGCACCTCGCCGGTCAAAGAGGGCGAAGACCCACGCGCCGGGCGCTGGCGCGATCAGAACAAGGAAGAATGCGGCATCCATTTTGTCGATGGCAAAATGGTGCGCGCCGGAGAGAAAACATGAACGTAATCGTAACGGATGAGGGGTTCTCCCCTGATGACTGGACCGACGGCTATGTCACGCTGGACGATGCCGCCAATGACGTGGTTGCGCTGGATATTGCCTCGGACACCGACCCGGATGAGCTAGCGGAACGCTTGGGCAGCGCGCAAATGGTCCGCGTTGACTTTCCGTCCTCGGCAGACGGGCGCGGCTTTACCATCGCGCGGGTTCTGCGCCTGAAAGGCTATACCGGTCGCCTGCGTGCAAGGGGCCATGTATTGGCCGACCAATACGCCATGGCCCGCCGCAGCGGCTTTGACGAGGTCGAGATCGATGATGCGCTGGCAGATCGTCAGCCCGAAGATCAATGGCTTGCCCGGGCCGACTGGAAGAATCACAACTACCAGGCCCGCCTGCGTGGTTAGGACTTCGCTCGCCTGCTTGTGACGCAAAGGGGGCAATCTGTCCCCTTTTCCTGACTTGGATCAACGCTTAAACGGAGATGTCGGTTTACCAGACCGGCAGTGAAACGATGACAGAGATGACACCCGTGACCGAAGCAACCGCCGTAAAGGCCCCCGTTCTGCCGGACGCCCAGACCGTGACTGACGTCAAGCACTGGACCGACAGCCTGTTTTCCTTCAAGGTCTCGCGCCCTGCCTCGCTGCGGTTCCGCTCGGGCGAGTTTGTGATGATCGGTTTGCTGGGTGACAACGGCAAACCGCTTCTGCGCGCTTATTCGATTGCCTCGCCATCTTGGGACGAAGAGCTTGAGTTCTACTCGATCAAGGTGCAGGACGGCCCGCTGACCTCGAAGCTTCAGCACATCAAGCCTGGTGATCAGATCATCCTGCGGCCCAAGCCTGTTGGCACACTGGTCCATGATGCCCTGCTGCCCGGCAAACGCCTGTGGTTCTTTGCAACCGGCACCGGTTTTGCGCCTTTTGCCTCGCTGCTGCGTGAGCCGCAGACCTATGAGGATTACGATGAAGTCATCATCACCCATACCTGCCGCGAAGTGGCCGAGTTGGAATATGGTCGCCAGTTGATTGAAGACATCCGTCAGGATGAATTGCTGGCAGAATTGATTGGTGAAGGCTTTGCCGACAAGATCCGTTACTACCCAACTACGACGCGGGAAGAGAGCCCCAAGATGGGCCGCATCACCGAACTGCTGAAAGACGGCACCGTCTTTGCCGACCTGGGTATCGACGGTATCGCACCGGAAACGGATCGCGGCATGGTCTGCGGCAGCCTTGCCTTCAACCACGACATAAAGGCGATCCTAGAAGGTTTTGGTCTGCGCGAAGGCGCAAATTCCGAGCCTAAGGAATTTGTGGTCGAAAAAGCCTTTGTTGGCTGACATGTGTCTCTGGTCGGGCGCGATGCGGCCCGACCAACACCAAAACCCCTGACAAACCCGGAATTTTCGTGTTGGCGGTTCGTTATGCCGCTTGAAACAACGCGCTGGGCGGTCTAAATTCCGGGCTCGAAATTCTGCAATCATCAAAGGAATGAACCCATAGCTCGCAGACCTCACAACGCGCCGCCGCAAAGAGACACCGGACCGCGCGTCAATGACAAAATCCGTGCCCCCGAAATCCGCCTGATTGGCGCAGACGGCGATAATGTCGGGGTGGTTCATCCCGCCAAAGCCATGCAACTTGCCGCAGATGCCGGACTTGACCTGGTCGAGATTTCGCCCAACGCGAACCCGCCGGTCTGCAAGATCATGGATTTTGGCAAGTTCAAATACGAACAGCAGAAACGCGAAAGCGAAGCCCGCAAGAAACAGAAAGTCATCGAGGTGAAAGAGGTCAAATTCCGACCCAACACCGACACGCATGACTATGACGTCAAGATGAAGAACGTCTTCAAGTTTCTGGAAAAGGGCGACAAGGTCAAAGTCACCCTGCGTTTTCGGGGCCGTGAAATGGCGCACCAAAATTTGGGCCGCGAGCTGCTGGAACGTGTGGCAGAAGACATCAAAGATCTGGGCAAGGTTGAAAACATGCCCAAGATGGAAGGTCGTCAGATGATCATGATGATCGGCCCGCTTCCACAGAAGTAAATCGATCAGATTGCAATCTGAAAGGGCTCCGTCAAATAGCAGGAGCCCTTTTTCGTCAGATCACGGCGTCCAATGCACGCTTCAACTTGACCACCAACTCATCTATCTGCGCGTCTTCGATGATGAACGGTGGTGCCAGCAAGATGTGATCGCCGTTTTTTCCATCCCGTGTCCCGGACATCGGATAGCAAATCAGACCCTCGGCCAACGCCGCCTTTTTCAAGCGTCCGGCCACGCCTTTGGCCGGGTCAAACGGTGTTCTACTATCCCGATCCGCCACAAGTTCGATGCCCCGGAACAGACCCCGACCCCGAATGTCACCCACGTTGGGATGTTGACCAAAGGTGGCCTCAAGCGCAGATTGCAACCTCTCGCCCATTACCCCTGCGCGTTCTGGCAGCATTTTTTCCGTCAATTCGGTCACAACGGCAAGAGCCGCGGCGGTTGCGACCGGATGGCCGATATATGTATGTCCGTGCTGAAAGAACCCGGACCCATCGCGGATCGCGTTATAAATTCTTGACGTGCACAACATGGCCCCGATAGGTTGATATCCTGCACCTAACCCCTTGGCGATGCAAAGAATATCCGGCGTCACGATGTCATGATCACAAGCGAACAAATGACCTGTTCGACCCATGCCGCACATGACTTCGTCCAGGATCAGCAAAACACCGTAGGTATCGCAAATCTCGCGAATACGTTTGAAGTAGCCATCAACCGCAGGAACTGCCCCCAACGTCGCCCCAACAACAGGTTCAGCCATAAAGGCCATGACGGTATCTGACCCCAAGCGCAGAATCTCGGCTTCCAGCTCATTCGCAACGCGCTGACCATAGTCAAAGCTGCTTTCTGCGTCCGGTTTTTCGGCATACTCATAGCAGGGTGCGATATGAGTCATTTCGATCAACATCGGCGCAAACTGCGCCCTGCGCCATTCGTTTCCGCCTGCTGACAATGCGCCCAGCGTATTGCCATGATAGCTTTGGCGTCGCGCGATGACGCGACGCCTTTCTGGTTGTCCGATCTCAAGGTAATACTGACGCGCCAATTTGATGGCGGCCTCTGTTGCCTCGGACCCACCCGAAACAAAATAGACCCGATCCAGTTCCCCCGGCGCATGTTCGATCAACAGATCCGCCAACGCCTCGGCCGGTTTCGACGTCATGAACCCGGTATGGGCAAAGGCGATCTGTTCGACCTGCTCTTGCACTGCACGGATCACAGCCGGGTTCGAATGCCCCAGACACGAAACCGCCGCATCCCCGCAATCAAGGAACCGGTTTCCTTGATCATCGATCAAATAACACCCGTCCCCACCCGCTGCGACGGGCAAGTTCGATTTGGTGTGACGTGGAAAAACGTGGCTCATTTCAAAGTCCCTTTCAATCCAGCGACCAATGCGGCAACCGATGCGGCGTTATCAGCCCATTGTTGACCATCAGGCGTTGTCAGACTGTTTTCAAAACCAACCCTCAGATCACCACCGCGTCGGGCAGCTTCATAAAGGCAGGCATGTTCCTGCGTTCCAAACGCGCAAACCATCCATGGTGAGTCATCGCGTGGAAAAAGATCAAGATCCGCAGGTGTCGATTCCTGCCCGGCGGCATACCGGCCCAGCACCAAAAGACGCTCAATCTGCTGAGGCCGCACAACTCCGGTCGCCGCCCAGTGGGTCAACAGACCAGCATCCTCGGCATCGTATAGGATATGCTGAACCCGCGTTCCCTGATCCGCGCACAGCGCATAGATTCGGGGCGCAAGCGCGGGCTGTCGGGCAATTTCACGAACCGAGATCGAGGCCCATTCGGGCCGCACCTGTTGCAGACAGTTAAACTGATCGGCAACGCTGAAAACACCCGCCGCTTCGGTCGTGATCTGAAGGTCCATGCCCGGTACAATCCGCTTCAGCTCGGCCATGGTTTCCAGATACCGGCCCGCATCCAGCGAATGTTGACCCATGTCATCCCGCACATGCAGGTGAAGCCCCTGTGCGCCAGCCTGGTTACACGCTTTCGCTGTCTCGACGATCTGCTCGACTGAAACCGGCAGCGCCGCATGGTCCGCAGCCCCTCGCCGCGCCCCGTTCGGCGCAACCAGAACGTATGGGTCTACAGTGTGATCTACACCATTATCAGTCTGCGTCATGTTCAAAACCTCATGCTTCAACGCCGACTTACGGGTTTTAGATACGTTTTCAACTTGCCTAATAGAAAACATATGTTTTTCTTGATGTCATGACCATACATCCCGATCAAATCAACAAGCGCCTGCGCCTTGGCATCGACAAGATGCCAGCGCAACTGCAGGCTGCCGCCAAATACATCATAGATCATCCCGGAGATTTCGGCATCGACCCGATCCGTGTCACGGCATCAAAGATCGGCATCAGTTCCAATGTTCTTGTCCGTTTGGCACAACGCATGGGCTTTGACGGCTTCGATGCGTTCCGGCAGCCCTTTCGGAGTGCACTGGTCACGGACAGCGAAGACCGCCTTGGGCAGGACTGGCTGCAAACCATGCGGCAAGGCGGCGGGTTTCAGACGGCTCAGGCAGAGTTTGCACAGAACGAACTGAACGTCGTCGCCCGATCCCTCAGACAGCTGGATCCCGCAAAGGTCAGTGCAGCAAACCAGCTGATCACAAAATCGGAACGCTGCTTCGTCACCGCTGCGCGCGCCAGTTTCGCGCTGGCCTACTATTTTCACTATGCAGGACGCATGGCACATCTCGGACTTCAGCTGATACCCCGCCATATGGGCTCGGCCATCGATGATCTTCTGGATGCCAACCCGCAGGACTGCGTGTTTGCGATCACCGTACAGCCCTATTCCGCTGATACCATCCAGGCCTTGCGATATGCACGTGACCAAGGCCTGAAGATCATACTGCTGTCCGACAGCGACGTTATCGCGCCGGGCATTTCACCAGACGTCATACTGCCGATCAGCACCCGGACCTTGCACCATTTCTCCAGCTTCTCTGGGGCCATGGCCGTTCTGGAATGTCTGCTGGGTCATCTCATTGCCAGCGGTGGCGAGGCCGCCCGCATACGCGCCGAGCGCTATCTGAAGTCACGCGAAGACACCGGCGCCTATTGGCAACCCTCAAAGCTACCCAGGATCAGAAAACCACAAAGCCCCGGTTGAACACCGGGGCTTTGCACATTTCGCTTCCAGCCAATCTATGAACAGGCCACGACAGCGCGCTTTGTCATGACACTGACCAGATGCGCCCGGTACTCTTTGCTGCCATGCAGGTCGCCGATCATGTTCATCGGGTTGATACGCAAATCCATCAGAGCATCCGGGCGGAACTCTTTATTCAGCGCGGCCTCTGCCTCGGACCAACGGAATACCCCATCTTCGCTTGCTCCGGTCACGGCCACACGCACGCCGTCGGCAAACCGCGCCACGTAGACGCCGACCAATGCAAAGCGTGAAGCGGGCTGCAGGAACTTCTGGTAGCTCGCCGCCTGCGGTACTGGAAACCGGACCAGAGTGATGATCTCGCCTTCATCCAGCGCCGTGCTGAACATGCCTTCAAAGAAATCATCTGCCGCAATCTCGCGCCGATTGGTCACGATGGTTGCGCCCGAACCCAAAACACCCGCTGGATAACAGGCAGCCGGATCGTTATTGGCAATCGACCCGCCAATGGTCCCGCGATTGCGCACTGCCGGATCGCCGATCTGCCCGGCCAATGCCGCCAGCGACGGATACGACCCCGCCGCCTCACGCGCGACCGCAGCATGGGTCGTCGCCCCGCCAATCGCCACCGAACCATCGTCCTCGATGCAAACACCCTGCATCTCGGCAATCCCGCTCAGCGATACCAAAGCCGAGGGTGCCGCCAATCGCTGCTTCAAAGTGGGGATCAACGTCTGACCGCCCCCCAAAGCCTGCGCCTCCTCTGCCCCCAGCGCGGCTACCGCGTCCGCAATGGTCGAGGGTTTCTCAAACTCGAAACTGTACATTTCGTCTTCCTTTCCAAAATCAGGACAAGGCACGCCCCGCCCTTCTTCTGTTCAAAAATACCTCGGGGGTCCGGGGGCTGGCCCCCGGTCCTCCCTCTCCAACTCACCCGTTCATCGCCGCCCAGACGCGCGACGGGCTCATCGGCATGTCAATGTGATCGACCGCCTTGCCACCCGAGTTCAGCGCATCCAGAACCGCATTAACCACAGCAGGAGGTGAACCAATCGCCCCGGCCTCACCACAGCCCTTCACGCCCAACGGGTTGTGCGTACATGGCGTCTGGCTGGAATGGTCTACGACATAGAACGGCACATCATCGGCGCGCGGCATGGCATAGTCCATGTAAGATGCGCTCAGCAGCTGGCCATTCTCGTCATAGGCGCAGTTCTCAAGCAGCGCCTGACCGATGCCCTGACCGATACCGCCATGCACCTGCCCATCCACAATCATCGGGTTGACGATGTTGCCAAAGTCATCCGCCGCGGTGAAGGCCTCGATGCTGACCTGACCGGTCTCGGGATCAACCTCGACCTCGCAGGCATAAGCACCGGCAGGGAAGGTGAAATTGGCCGGGTCGTAGAACGCGGTTTCCTCCAGCCCCGGCTCCACCTCCAGCGGATAGTTGTGCGGCACATAGGCTGTCAGGGTCACATCGCCCCAGGCCACCGATTTGTCGGTGCCTGCCACGCTGAACTGACCGTCCTTCAACTCAATATCAGCCTCAGACGCTTCCAGCAGGTGGGCCGCGATCTTCTTGGCTTTCTCGATCACCTTTTCAGTCGCCTTAACCATAGCCGAGCCACAGACCGCCAGCGAGCGCGAGCCATAGGTCCCCATGCCGAACGGGATCTTCGAGGTGTCGCCATGCACGATCTCAACCATCGACTCGTCGATGCCGATCATGTCGGCCACAACCTGCGGAAATGCCGTTTCATGCCCCTGCCCGTGGCTGTGTGCGCCCACCATGACGCTGATTGATCCGGTGGCATTCACCCGCACGGTCGCGGCGTCATAAAGACCCGCGCGCGCGCCCAGCATCCCGACGATGTTCGAGGGCGCAATGCCGCAAGCCTCAATATAGCAATTGATGCCAAGGCCCCGCAGCTTACCATTGGCCTCGCTTTCGGCACGGCGCGCGGCAAAGCCTGCCAGATCGGCGGTGGCCTCCAGCTTGTCCATGGTTCCGTTGTAATCCCCGGTGTCATAGGTCAACGCCACCGGCGTGTCATAGGGGAACTGGGTGACAAAGTTCTGACGACGCAACGCGATCGGGTCTACGCCGAGCTCGCGGGCTGCTTTGTCGATGACGCGCTCGATCTGATAGGTCGCCTCGGGGCGGCCTGCGCCGCGGTAGGCGTCCACCGGCACCGTATTGGTAAACATCGCCTTCACGTTCACCTGAATGACCGGCGTCTTGTAATTGCCCGCCATCAAGGTGCCATGCAGCCATGTCGGAACCGAGCTGGAGAAGGTCGACAGATAAGCCCCCAGATTGGCGTAGGTATCGGTGCGCAAGCCAGTGAAGTTGTTATCTGCATCCAATGCCAGTTCGATCCGGGTGACATGGTCACGACCATGAGCATCCGACATGAACGCCTCGGACCGGCTGGCCGACCATTTGACCGGGCGACCGCAAGCCTTGGCGGCAAAGGTACAGAAAGCCTCTTCCGCATAGTGGAAGATCTTGGTACCAAAGCCGCCACCGACGTCCGGGGCAACCACGCGGACCTTATGCTCGGGAAGCCCCAGAACAAAGGCGCACATCAGCAGGCGGATCACGTGTGGATTCTGCGAGGTGGTGTAGAGCGTATACTCCTCGGTCCCGCGGCTGTATTCCGCAACGGCCACACGCGGTTCCATCGGGTTGGCAACCAGCCGGTTGTTCACCAGATCCAGCGTCGTCACATGGGCCGCGTTGGCAAAGACCTCGTTGACCTTGTCGTTGTCCGCTTCGCCCAAGTGCCAGTCATAGCAGATGTTGTTTTTCAGATCGTCATGAACCAGCGTCGCGCCGTCTTGTGCCGCAGCTTTCATGTCGATCACCGCGGGCAATTCCTCGATGTCGAGATCAATAGCCTCGGCTGCATCCCGTGCCTGTTCAAGGCTGTCGGCCACCACGGCTGCAATCGGGTCGCCCACATGGCGCACCTTACCTTGCGCCAAAATGGGATGCGCAGGCTCTTGCATCGGCGCGCCGTGACGGTCGGTGACTTCCCAACCGCAGGGTATTCCGCCCACGCCTTCGAAATCCTTGCCGGTGAAAACCTTGACCACACCCGGCATTCCTTCTGCCGCTGATGTGTCGATGCTGTTGATCCGGCCATGTGCGATGTCGGACCGCAGAAAATGTACATAGGCCTGGCCATGTACGTTGATGTCGTCGGTATAATTGCCTGCTCCGGTCAGAAAGCGCACGTCCTCGCGCCGCTTGGAACTGGCTCCGATGCCACTGTCTTTGGGCATTGCTTGTTCTCCTCCCTGGAAAAGAATTTTCGTCGAAAATTCTTACCCGCCTTATTCGGCGGCGATGCTTGAAACGTCCTGGCCCGAAGCGGCCATGATCGCCTTGACGATGTTGTGATACCCGGTGCAGCGGCATAGATTGCCTTCAAGATACTTGCGCACTTCAGCCTCGGTCGGGCGCGGGTTTTCCTTCAGCAATGCGGCCGCGCTCATCACCATGCCCGGTGTGCAAAACCCGCATTGCAATCCGTGATGATCCTGAAACGCCTGTTGGATCACGTTCAATGAGCCATCTTCGTTGGCTTGCCCCTCAATCGTGCCAACCTCAGCGCCGTCTGCCTCTAACGCCAGCATATTACAGGATTTGACCGCCTCGCCGTTCACATGAACCACGCACGCTCCGCATTGGGCTGTATCGCATCCGACATGCGTTCCGGTCAGGTGCAGATGGTCGCGCAGAAAGCCGGACAGCAACGTCCGGCCTTCTACGTCACCGCTAACGGCTTTCCCGTTCACGGTCATTGAGACCTGTGTCATGTGTTCCTCCCGTTTGGTATTTTTTCCTCGGGACGAGTTAAACACGGGAAAATTTGTTTGAGAACAAAAATATTTGCCGTGTTTTTCAGCCGTCTAGTTGCTTAACGTGCACGAGATAGATTGCGATTTCTTAGGGTCAAAAGTGCCGCAGCGTCACTTCTTTCGCCCAGAGCGCGGTTGCGGTCTTGTCGGGATTTCCTTGAGCAACCCGCCAACGCCCATCGCGGAAATGTCATCTCCGGTCGTTTCCACCCCACAAGCCACCCGGGACAAAATCCAATCCGCACCGTTCAACGCAGGTGAGCGGGCGCAGCCGGGCAACCCGATGACCGGACGCCCCTGAAGTGATCCGAGAAACAGCAAGTTGCCCGGATCAACCGGCATCCCGAACCGATCAACCCTGCCCCCTGCAAAGCTAACCGCCGCCGGGGCTACATCGTTCACATCCGATGTTGCCGATCCCGTCAGGATCATCGTTACATCGCCCTGAACCGAAGACACGGCGGTGGCAAGCTCGTCAGGTCGATGCGGAACGATCTGCACATCGATCAGATCAAGTCCCAACGCCTCGACCCGACCCCGTATCGCGGCGATGCCCTTTTCGTTCGATGGCCCGCCTTGAATATCCGTGACCACCAACCCTGCAGTCCGAAAAATGGGTGTCGTCAGCTTTATCGCGGCCCGAGCCAATTGTGCGGCAGCCTGAACATCTGCGTGGGGTACGGCATAGGAAATGACTTTGATCGTTGCGACCATTCCGCCAGCGGTCATCTGTTTATATTGCGGCACGGTCGCAACGGTAATCATCGGGTTTACGCGATTAAAACGCTGAAGGGCGTCGATATTCAGCGCCGCCACGCCAGGCGCATCTGCCAGCAGGTTCACGCGCCCGGTGAAGGCATCTGTCACGCGCAAGTTGACCCCTGCCGGGTCGGGCGCAAGTGCAGCGGCCAGCATCCGCGCGGCCTCGTCCTCGTGGCAATCGCCGGGTTCCAGTCTTGCAACCGTCACTTCGCGCAAACCGGCCTGCTCCATCAGGGCCACATGGACATCCGTCAATTCGATCCCTTTGCGCAGCTTCTGCCCATCAAGCTTGACCGAATGAGCAAGGATCGCGCCTTTGGATGTCGCGACGGGAACCGGTCCGAATTTCACGCCTTGCCCCGCAGCACAGCTGTCATCTGAGCCAAAATCGCAACCGCAATCTCGGACGGATCCGCTGCACCGATGTCCAGACCGATCGGACCATGGATCCGCGAAATCTGTTCATCGGTGAATCCGGCTTGCTTCATGCGTTCCACTCGCTTGGCATGGGTCCGGGTGGACCCAAGCGCGCCAATGTAGAACACGTTGGCACTCAAGGCCGCCTGCAGGGCCGGATCATCCAGCTTGGGATCATGGGTCAGCAAAACAACCGCAGTTCGCGAATCCAGTCCCAGTTTCACAACGGCCTCATCAGGCCAGTCGGTCAGGATCTTTTCACCTGGAAACCGCGCGTCCGAGGCAAATGCATCGCGCGGGTCAACGATGGCTGGATCATATCCAGCAATGCGCGCCATCGGCACCAGCGCCTGTGCGATATGCACCGCGCCGACCACGATTAACCGCAGCGGAGGGTTGTGCACCGCAACAAAGGTTTGACCGTCTTCTTCAAATCCTGACCGATCCATTCGCAGACGATCTGAATAAGCGTTGCGACGCAGCGCCCGATGCCCGGTTTCAACATTGACCTCATATGCTATCGGCTCACGCCCCGCCCGTGCGGCAACCAATTCAGCCAACATGTTTTCGGGCAAGACCTTGCCGACCGGCTCGACCAGAACCCGGATTGTACCACCGCAGGCAAGACCAACGGCAAAGGCGTCTTCGTCGCTGACACCGAATTCAAGCAAGCGGGCCTCGCCTTCGTCTATGGCTTCCAGCGCCTCGACAATGACAGCGCCCTCGACGCATCCACCGGACACAGACCCTTCGATCCGGCCATCCCCGCCGATAACCAGCTGAGATCCGACGCGCCTGGGCGCGCTGCCCCAAGTCTGCACAACCGTCGCAAGTGCAGCCCCTTTGCCCTTGCGAAACCACTCAAGCGCGGTTTCGGGGCTGCTGTCGAATCTGTCCATTGATGCCTCCGGCAATGTTCCAGACCAACATAGGATGCTTTATCGCAATGAAAAGCGGTTGGAATTGTGGTTAGTTGCAGCTTCTGTCGTTCACCGGCGAGTTATGCGCAGATTTCGCATTCAAACAAATAAACCATTGATTGTATTGAATTCCAGTTCTAGCGTGCCCGAGCATAGTGCATATGCACCATTGCGCCCCCTGAAAGTTTTTAAATGGAGTCAGAGAGTTGAAACGCATTATCGCACTTGCATCATTGGTTGGCCTGGCCGCCTCTACGGCCGTTTCGGCGGACACATTTCTGAAATATGGCGAAGTTGAAGGATGGAAGGTCTTTATCGATCAGGATAAAAAATCCTGTCTGATCGAAGCCGTAGATGATGCCGAGAATGTCGTCCAGATGGGCCTGACCGAGGATCGCGGCGTTGGCTATGTCGGCGTTTTCACCAAGGCCAAAACCAACATCAAAGCTGGTGAGAAAGAGGCCGTTGCTATCCTGATCGGCGACAATATCTATGTTGGTGAAGCGACCGGAATGAAGGGCAATATCACCAAAGGCTATTCGGGTGGATACGTTTTGTCGGATGACCCTCAGTTCGCCGAGGACATCGCCAAGAAAGAAGTCATGATCGTTTTTCCTGAAAAGGAATTTGCGTTCACGGTAGATTTGACCGGCACCTACAAAGCCATGGAAATGGCGCGCAAATGCAATCAGGAACAACTGTCCTGATGATCACTTAGAAAGCGCAGCCATCAACCGGGCTTTCTGTCCCTGGTCGTCGGATTGTGAAATCACGGCGGCCAGATCCTCGAGCGAGGCAATCGAATGACCGGCACGAAAGCTGTCGACATGCGGCAGCATGGTCAGGATGCCCTGCGCCTTTGGTGCAAATCCATCCCAGCGCAGAAGCGGGTTCAGCCAGATCAAACGGCGAGATGAGAGGTGCAGGCGCTCAATCTCTTTTTCCAGTTGTTCGGGGGCGCCCCGTTCCAATCCGTCTGTGATCAATAGGACAACCGCCCCCTGCCCCATAACGCGCCGCGACCAGTCGCGATTGAACTGATGCAAGCAATCGCCTATCCGGGTGCCGCCTTCCCAATCCTGTGCTTCGGACCCGGCAGCCGCTAGCGCGGCATCAACGTCACGCTGATGCAGATGGCGGGTGATGTTGGTCAACTGCGTACCAAAGGTAAAGGCGTGCACCTTGGCCCAACCGGCACCTTTGGCGTTCGAGACCGTGTGAAGGAAATGCAGGATAATGCGACTGTACTGGCTCATCGACCCGGAGATGTCGCACAACGCCACAAGGTTGGGCCAACGCGGTTTGGGTTTCATTCGGCGGATGTCGCGAAGATCTCCGCCCTGGCGCATCGCTGATCGCAATGTGCGCGCCCGGTCAATGCGTCGCCCGGTCTGGCTGGCCTCGCCCCGGCGCGAGGCGATCGGTTGAACAGGCAAGGACAAGCGCGCCAGCAGGCGTTTGGCTTGTGCGACTTCATCCGTGCTCATCTGTTCGAAATCCAGATTGCGCAGGCGTTCTTCGGATGAAGCTGTCTGAGTTGCGTCGATTTCGATCTCGCTGTCTTGCTCTTGTTCCGTCGCCTTCGGCTGATCACGCTCGACACCATCCAACAGCGCCTCGGCCGCACGTTTTTCAGCAGCGTCAGCCGTGCGCTCTTCCTGCACACCCCGGATCGCGGGCAGCATCATCGACATCATGTGTTCAAGGTATCGTGGGTCACGCCAGTAAAGCCGAAAGACCTGTGCGAAGACCGTCCGGTGTTCGGGTCGGTTTACGAAACACGCATGGAGCGTCCAGTAGAAATCCTGCTTTTGGGTAAAACCTGCCGCCTCAACCGCCCGAATGGCATCCACCACGCGCCCTGTTCCGATTGGCAAACCTGCCTTACGCAGCGCGCGCGCGAAATGCGTGATGTTTTGCACCAGTTTTGGGTCGTCGGGGATATCCAGCGGGAGTTGTTCGGCCATTATCGCTGATGGGGGCTCTGCCCCCATACCCCCAGAGTATTTCTGAAAAGATGAAGCATCAGGCGGGTTCTAGCGTGGCTTTGGCTTCGTCAAGGATGCGCTTGGCCTCGGACCCTTGCAGTTTTTGAATGTCGTCCTGATATTTTAGAATGGCTCCCAGCGTATCGCCGATTACCTCGGGGCTGAGATTGATCACATCCAGCGCCAACAGGCATTTGGCCCAGTCGATGGTTTCCGCCACGCCGGGTTTTTTGAACAGGTCTTCGGTACGCAAGCGCTGTACAAAGGCCACAACCTCTCGGCTGAGCGCCTGTGCCGCCTCGGGCGCGCGGGCGTGCAGGATTTCGATTTCACGATCAAAGTTCGGATAGTCGACCCAGTGATAAAGACAGCGGCGTTTGAGGGCATCGTGAACCTCGCGTGTGCGGTTAGAGGTGACGATCACGATTGGAGATTCAGGTGCCTTGATGGTGCCGAGTTCCGGGATGGTGACCTGAAAATCGCTGAGCGCCTCTAACAGAAATGCCTCAAACGGTTCGTCGGTGCGGTCGAGTTCGTCGATCAGAAGCACGGGCGCACCGTTTTCATCCGGACGCATCGCTTGCAGCAAGGGTCGTTCAATCAGGTATTTATCCGAGAACAGCTCGGTCTGAAGGGCGTTTCGGTCGGCCCCACCCGCCGCTTCGGCTGTGCGAATTGCAACCATCTGCGCCGGGAAGTTCCATTCATAGACTGCCGACGACGCATCCAACCCTTCGTAGCATTGCAGGCGGATCAGGCGGCGGTTCAACCCGGCGGCAAGGGCTTTGGCAATTTCGGTTTTACCGACGCCCGCTTCACCTTCGAGAAACAGCGGACGCCCAAGTGATAGCGACAGGAATACTACCGTCGCCAGCGCTCTGCCGCAGACATAGCCTTGATCCCCCAGCAACAGCTGCACGGCGTCGATTGAGTTTGGTTGCGTCATGAAATCCCCTTGTTGATCTGCCCAACAGGTCATGAGCGCGCGTGTGCGTCAAGCCCGGGGCCCTTTCGGGACTTACGACGATCTGATCAATTGACAAGGCTTTCCCCTCCGCATGGGCTGTGCTAGCCCGGGGCCATGACCGATACCCTCACGATCCGCCGTCCCGACGACTGGCATCTGCACCTGCGCGATGGCGCGATGTTGCAGGCCGTCCTACCTGAAACCGCGCGTCATTTCGCACGTGCGATCATTATGCCCAACCTTGTACCTCCGGTTGTCACGGGTGGTCAGGCCGCGGCCTATCGCGAGCGTATTCTGGCGGCGTTGCCCGACGGCATGTCATTCGAGCCGCTGATGACACTTTATCTGACTGAAGATACGGATCCTGCGGATGTCGCTGCCGCTCATGCCAGCGGGCTGGTCAAGGCGGTCAAGCTGTATCCGGCGGGGGCCACGACGAATTCTGCCTCGGGCGTGCGAGATTTCGACAAGGTGCGGCCGATGCTTGAGAAAATGGCCGAAATTGGCCTGCCCCTGTGCGTACACGGTGAGGTCACGGATGCCGAGATCGACATCTTTGATCGTGAAGCCGTGTTCATTGACCGTGTTCTGGACCCGATCCGCAAAGCCACGCCCGGTCTGCGGGTGGTTATGGAGCACATCACGACCTCAAACGGCGTGGACTATGTGAAAGCGAACGAAAGCGATCTGGGCGCGACGATTACGACGCATCACCTGATCATCAACCGCAATCACATTCTGGTGGGCGGTATCAAACCGCACTACTACTGCCTCCCGGTTGCCAAACGTGAAGAGCAACGGTTGGCGCTGGTAACGGCGGCGACGTCAGGCGACAGTCGGTTCTTTCTGGGGACGGACAGCGCGCCGCACACAGATGCGAACAAGGAAATGGCTTGCGGCTGTGCAGGCTGCTTTACCGCGACGAACACCATGTCTCTGCTTGCCGAAGTGTTCGAGCGAGCGGGCGCATTGGACAAGCTTGAAGGGTTCACCTCGTTGAATGGGCCTGGATTTTACCGGCTGCCTGTGAACGAGCAGACGATCACCCTGACTAAAGGGGATGTCGTCGAATATCCGACCAAGATCGAATCTGCGGACGGGCCTGTTACCGTGTTCAACCCGGGTTTCCCACTTCACTGGCGCGTTTCTTAATCGCTTAGTTGGGCTGCCAGATCAGCTGCGCGCCCACCGGTGCGCAGCATGGACCAGATGGAGTCAGCCTCATCGCCGCCAATCAGCTTGGAGGCCTTTTCGCGCACACGATCTTCGCGGTCGGCTAGTGACATCGGGGCCAGCAGATCGTGGTCTGCCTCACGCCGCGCACCGTCCCGGCGCAGTAGCGACAGGTGGGCCTGCGTTTCGCTCAAGGTCTCGTCCGCTTCGACCGTGATCCTGTCGCGCAGGGATTTCAGACGCGGGTCTGCGCAGACCTCATCGGAATAGCTGTCCGGCAAGGCCGTATCGTGGCCGAGCGCCAACATTGCGATCACGGTGCGGTATGAGAATTTGGCCCCCAAACCGGTTGTCGGCGCAAGTTGATTGCACACGCTCATCCATCGTGGGTGGGTTTTGATCTTGATCTCGGCCACTTCGGGTTCGGCAATGTCAAGTTGGCGCGCGGCTTCGAGCGCGGCATGAAGGCCGTGGCAACAAGCATGGAATTTGTGGCTGACATTCTCAAACAACCACTCGTCACCCAACCCGGACAGCGCGCTGGCGGTGTCACCTGCCCCGGCATGAGTGGCGGCGAACCCAAACGGCCCTTCGATAGCATCCGCATTGGGCTCAAAACCACCTTGGATCAGCAGCGCAACCTCGATCCCGTTCGAAGCCGCCATGCCAGCATTGTAGGGTTTTCCCATCGTCCCGAACTGCGCCTTTTGCCCCGCGGCCCGTGTTGCAGTCAGGCCAAGTACCTGACGCATCTGCGTTGCGTCAAATCCCATGACACGCCCGGCCGCAACCGCTGCTCCAAAGACCCCAGCGGTCGCAGTCTGATGAAAACCGGCCTGATAGTGATCGCGCCCGAGCCATAGACCGATACGAATGGATAGCTCCATTCCGACCAGGGCGGCTTCAAGCAGATCAACTATGGGTCTGTCTTCATATTCACAAATGCCAAGCGCTGCTGGAAAGATGGCGACAGATGGGTGGCCTATATGGGCAAAATGCGTGTCGTCATAATCCAGAGCGTGCGAGACGGTACCGTTGACCAAAGCCGCCGCTCGCAGCGGTGCTGCGCCCCCACCAAAGACATGTGCCTGTGCCGCGCCACCCTCAGCCAGAATTATGTCCCGGATGATCCGTGAAACAGGCTCATCAGCGCCCGCGCGCCCGACGGCCAACCAATCCAACGCGGACAGCGATGTGACGATACGGGCTTGTGCGGTTGTTGAAACGGGGCCTGCTGCAAACTCGGCAAGCGTGTTGGTAATATCTGTCATATAACGCAGTCTAGCGCGCGCACCGGTTGGGTAAAGCCTCAGCCGTAAAGGTCTGCGGCGCGTTTTTCGAATGCGCGTACGATGCGGTGCATGGCTTCGTTGAACACAACACCGATGATGCCTTGCAATACTGCATTCTTGAACTCGAAATCGACATGGAACGACACGTTGCACCCACCTTCGGCATCTTCGAACTGCCAGTCCGATCGCATGTATTTGAACGGGCCGTCCAGATATTCGGTGTCGATCTTTTTCTGTGCATCAAACAGCGTAACGCGGCTGCCGAACCGTTCGCGGAACACCTTGAACGAGATGACCAGATCCGCCTCCATCACCTGCCCTTCGCCCGCCTGATATGTTCGGCGAATACGGGCCGCTGCGCACCAAGGCAGAAACTCGGGGTATTTCGCCACATCCCCCACCAGATCGTACATTTGCTGAGCGGTATATGGCAGATGTCGGGTTTCTGAATGGGTTGGCATGGCGTCTGGCATTTACAGGTGACAATGGCGCGTCATGTCGTATGTTGCGCGCCAAAGATCAAGGGGGCAGTGATGAGCGACCGCGCATATGTGATAGATACGATGATCTCGGCCAAGGCCATTGCCGCCCGGATCGAGGAGCTTTGCGGTGAGATCACCTCGGAATACGCAGGCACGGACAAGCTGATCGTTGTTGGTCTTTTGCGCGGCAGTTTTGTGTTTATTGCCGATCTTGTGCGAGAGCTTGATTTGCCGATCGAAGTGGATTTCCTTGAGGCATCCTCTTACGGAGACTCGATGGAAAGCAGCCGAGAAGTACGAATTCTCAAAGACTTGCGCGGCGCTATTGAAGGTCGCGATGTTTTGGTGGTTGAGGACATTGTCGATACCGGCCACACGCTGAACCATGTGACCAAGCTGCTGCAAAGCCGTAAACCCAAGCGATTGAAATCCATCGCTTTGCTGGACAAACCCAGCCGGCGTGAAGTTGATTTCCGCTCGGATTGGATTGGTTTTGAGATACCCGATGAATTTGTTGTGGGTTACGGCATCGATTATGCGCAGCGAAACCGCAACTTGCCTTTTATCGGCAAAGTCCGCTTTGTCGAGGATTGATCCGGGCGAATAGAAACCGGGTTAATCAGTGCCCAACAAATGATTGATCGCCTGTAGAAAGATACCGGTGCCCACTGGGATCAGAGCATCCGGGAAATCATAGTCAGGGTTATGCAATTGCGGATGCTCTTTGCCAGCCCCCAGCCAGAACATCGCCGATTTTGCACCTTTGGCGAATTGCCCAAAATCTTCGGAAAACCGCTGAGGATGCTTCGACAATTGCAATGGAACGTTTTGATCCCCGCACGCCCGCGTCAGAACATCCACAGCATCGGCTTGATTTACACAAGCATCAAAAACGTCGTCATATTGGACACTTACGGACAACCCTTCAGCCTTTGCCACTTCGGCCGCCAGACTCTCGGCTGACTGGATCAGTTGGTTCATTCGCGCATCGGTGACTGTGCGCAGCGTCACCCATATCTCAGCCTGACCGGGTGCGATCCCAAACGTCGGTGCACCGAGATTGACATGGGTGACTGTCGTCAACGCATAAGCGTCGTCTAATGCGCCACCCTGCCCCAGTTCGGCCATTGCCGAAATTAGCCGAGACAGCGCCTGCGCAGGGGAAACCCCATCCTGCGGTGCCGCAGCATGAGATGTCTTTCCGGTCAGTTCGATCCGCATTCCGCGCGAGGCACAGTTGGCTGGACCTTCGCATAGCTCGACGGTACCCAACTCCAATCCCGGGAGATTGTGCAGTGAAAACGCATAATCCGGTGCAATTTCCGCAAAGTTGGGGTCACTGCGATAGGCTATCGCGCCTTTTCCGGTTTCTTCTGCAGGCTGGAAAATCAACACGACAGAGCCGGCCTTTGGGCGTGCCCGCCCGAGCTCTCTGGCAACGCCCAGAACCATGACCATGTGCCCGTCGTGCCCGCAAAGATGTCCTCTACCCGGATATGTCGACTTGTAAGGCGCCTCCGAGATTTCCTGGATCGGCAAACCATCCAGTTCGCATCTAATTGCTACGGTCGGGCCATCGTTGCCGCTGTCATAGACTGCAGCAACGCCGTGCCCTCCGATACCGGTCAGCACTTGGTCCGGCGCGCATGATTCCAGCAAAGCGCAGATTTTGGCGGCTGTTTCCACCTCTTGCCCCGAGATTTCAGGGTGCTGATGCAACGCATGGCGACAGTCGGTCAGCCACTTCTGATCCTGCGGGTTCACCCCTGATTCAGCTTTTTCAGGCGCGCCTCGCGCAGACGCGCGAAATCGTCGCCCGCGTGGTAGGACGACCGGGTCAAAGGCGTTGCGGACACCATCAGGAACCCTTTGCCAAAAGCAGCTTTTTCATAGGCCGCGAATTCTTCGGGCGTGACAAAACGATCTACGCGGTGATGTTTTGGCGTGGGCTGCAGATACTGACCTATGGTCAGGAAATCGATATCTGCGGCGCGCATGTCGTCCATGACCTGCCGAACCTGTTGTTCTTCTTCGCCCAGCCCAACCATGATACCGGACTTGGTAAACATGGACGGATCCATCTCTTTCACGCGTTGCAACAAGCGCAGCGAATGGAAATACCGTGCGCCGGGACGCACTTCAGGATAGAGGCCCGGAACCGTTTCAAGGTTGTGGTTGAACACATCAGGCCGTGCCTCGACCACTGTTTCCAAGACCGACGCATCACATTTCAGGAAATCAGGCGTCAGAATTTCAATGGTCGTCTTGGGCGAGCGATGACGCACCGCGCGGATGGTCTGCGCAAAATGATCTGCCCCGCCATCCTCAAGATCATCACGATCAACCGACGTGATGACCACATGATTCAACCCGAGTTTTTCGACTGCATGAGCGACACGCCCGGGTTCGAACACATCCAAACTGTCCGGCCGGCCCGTCGCGATATTACAGAATGTGCAACCACGGGTACAAATCTCGCCCATGATCATCATTGTCGCGTGGCCCTGGCTCCAGCATTCACCCACATTGGGGCATCCCGCCTCTTCGCAGACTGTGACCAGATTGTTTTCCCGCATGATCTTATGCGTATCGGCATAGCCCTTACCGCCAGGGGCCTTGACCCGGATCCACTTGGGCTTCTTCGGCTGAGCGTTGTCGGGTTTGTGTGCCTTTTCAGGATGACGTTGCTCGGGAATTTTCAGATCACGCACGGGCGGCTTTCCTGACTTTGGGTCAATTTATCTGTCCCTAACATAGTTTCTTGTGCGTCTCCAGACCAGCAGCGCATGGCCGCTATGCATCGCGTCTTTGCTGCCGCAGCATGACCTGAAAAGAAATGAACATTTGTCTCTTCTTTCCAAATTGTTTCATGATCAATCGACAATTTGCAATCGCAGCAATTCATACATTGAAGGCGATTTGGAATCGTTTTAATTCACCCAAGAAAAGCATGTGATTCACAGGAGTTCAGACATGAAAACAGACGCGCAGCTTCCGCAGGTGACCTTTCACACCCGCGTCCGCGACGAAGCGGTTGAAGGCCCCAATCCCTTCCGTTGGGAAGACAAAACCACTGCTGACTATTTCGCTGGCAAGCGCGTCATCCTGTTTTCGCTGCCGGGCGCATTCACGCCCACATGTTCAACCTTCCAACTGCCGGGGTTTGAAAAAGGCTTTGCCGATTTCGCAACCAAAGGCATCGATGCGATCTATTGCATGTCGGTGAACGACAGCTTTGTCATGAACAAGTGGGCCGCAGATCAAGGCCTGAAATACGTGCAGGTCATCCCGGACGGTTCAGGTGAGTTCACCCGCAAGATGGGTATGCTGGTCGACAAGGACAATCTTGGTTTTGGTATGCGTTCATGGCGCTATGCCGCCATTGTCAATGATGGCGTAGTCGAAGCCTGGTTCGAAGAGCCGGGCCTGATGGATAACTGCCCGGAAGACCCCTATGGCGTGTCCTCGCCGGAGAACCTGATGAAACATCTGGAAGAAGAAGCCCGCGAACCTGCGTTGGCCTGATTCACAACATCTCCGAAAGGCCCGCCTCTGGCGGGCCTTTTCACGTACGAGCGGCGCTTACGATCCCTTCACCCACGCTTCGGATGACGCCGGCCAGACCATCAAACCAGTCCTCTGTCGCTGTCGATTTGCGCCGCACCAGCCCGATGGTCCGCGATGGCTGCGGAGAGCCGAAGCGGATCAGTTGCAAACCCGGCACGGCTTCGGTTTCCGACCGGGCTGCAAGTTCCGGCATCAGGGTCAGGCCGAACCCCTCGGCCACCAGTCGCGACAGGGTTGCAAGTGAAGACGCACCCATATTGATCTGACCGCTGCTGCGATCCTGCCCGCAAACCTCCAGCGCCTGATCGGTCAGACAATGACCATCCTCAAGCAGCATCAATTGCGCAGCTTTCAGATCAACAGGCCGCAGCGCATCCGGGTCAATGCCCAGACGATTGACCCGGTCCTGACTTCCGGCCAGCAGAAAGCGGTCTTCGAACAGCGGTTCCTCGTACAGATCGCCGACGCCGGATGGCAGGGCAAGGACGGCGGCGTCGATCTCGCCCGCGCGCAACATCGACAGCAGCCGCTCGGTTCTGGCTTCGCGTATCTGAACGCGCAGCGATACATCCCCCGACCGCAGTCCGGCGAGAACACCCGGCAGCAAATAGGGTGCAACCGTAGGTATGATGCCAAGCGACAGTGACCTGTGCCCGCCGGAATGATCCCGCGCGAAACGATCCAGCCGATCTGCCGAGTCGAGCACAAGGCGAACGCGATCCAACACATCGCGCCCCAAGGGTGTTAGCAGAATATCGCGGGCCTGCCGTTCGAACAGTGGCCCGCCCATTGCATCCTCAAGTGCCTTGATCTGAACGGACAAGGCGGGTTGCGACACGTGGCAGGTCTGAGCGGCCCGACCAAAGTTGCGCTGCTCGGCAACCGCCCGAAAATACTGCAATTGTCTGAGGGTAAAATTCATAGCCTTTGATTATCACTTGCAGCACCCAGCGCAAGGAAAACAAATGGCTCTGACGAGAATCTAGCCGATCAACCGATCGCGTTCTGTCTGATCATCGTAGTGACGTTTGAGCCGTTGCAACGCGATGCGTAGGACGATCTTACCCGAGCGCGCCGACCAGCCCATGCGTTTTTCAGCCAGTTCCAACCCCTCCAGATAGCAACAACACCGCAGCGCAACGTCGCTTAATCCCGGACCAAGTTCCGAGAGAGCCAGAGCAACGCGATCGCGCGCAGCCGAAGACCCCTGCCCTGCAAATGCATCCGGCCCAAAGTTTCCGCGCCCGCCTCCTGTCAGAAAGCGTTCCCAGTTCTGGGTGACCTGAGGGCCGATTTGAGCCAGTTCAAAATCCTCTCGCAGACGTTCACCAGCGGCAATCAAAGTCTCATCCAGAAAGGGTTTTCCGTCCCGGTCCCGCCGGCGGGATAAGGCGATTAAGGGACTTTCGGCAGCGCTATAGCGGGCGCGGCGCGGGCGCTGAGCAAGATGATCGCCGGACTTGTTTGTTTCGTTGGGCTGAAATGGAGTCTGGGCCTCGGCCATACCGAATTCACTGCGAGAGCGGGCCTGATTTTCGCTCTGAGCAATCAGATGGCTCAGCGATGCGCGGCCTGCAGTCGAAATACGATAGCGGGAAATCCGGCCCGGATTGTCGCACGAAATCCAGTCCTTCAGCGCAAGCGCCTGTGCGATCTTGCAATCCACCACCGCAGTGCGCGCGGTTCCACTATCTCCGTTGTCGCGGACTACGACCGCCTTGTCCATGTCTTCAGCCACAGCCAGAACCGCCCCGGTCTCGCACAGGCGTCGCAATACGCGCAGTACCTCACGGTCGAACTCGGCATCACCAGGCGAAGGCGTATCGGCATGAGATCCCGGATTTAGTGCACCGTGATGCGCATCGGTCGAAGTGAAATGCGTTTCGGCCAGCGATTGCAGGGCCGCATCGACCAAAGGATCGTCCCGGCGCATTTCTATGCGGCGGATTTGCCTGAGAATAGTTGACGCATGGCAGCCCACCGAACGTGCGATATCGCGGATGGACCGACCGGATTCCGTGTGATCCAGATATCTCTGCGCCCCTTCGGGGACCCACGCCGGAACGGTGAAAGCCAAGTTGTTTTCCATAGTTATGCGCCCTTGTCGACCAAACAATCTGTCACTCTCCGCCGCCGGATTCTTAGTTAACCAATTCTAACTAGAGTCGGTTTTGTTACTGGTTCGTTAATCTCAGGCGGTCAGCAGCAGAATTGGTTCAAAAAGATAAACAGGCGTGAAACCATCGTTCGGCGCGAAGTTGCGCGAAGCAACACCCTCTTAGGTTGTGCAACACAATCCTCAACAGTTTTGGATTGAAAGGACCAACCATGCAGGATCTGTTGACCATGATCGCCTCTCTCCGCCGTCCCCGTCTGTTGACGCGAGCAGCGAAACTAGGAGCACAGGACTATGACCGCGAACGCCATCTGCAGCGCATTCTCGGCTACGGATCACTCCCCGGATCAGGGTCGGCGCTGATCTGCTTGATTGAGCTTGAAAAAGACGTGAATACGCAGCGCAGGGATGATGACGCAGCCTATTCTCTGGTGCGTCATCTGGATATCATGATTGCATTGATTGGCGAGGCGCAGCTGTATCAGGCCAGCCGCGCCGCGCGATATCAGTGATCAGCTGAAAGCATCCGGCATGGAGGCTTTTTTCTCGGCGACATAAGCCTCTAGCGCTGCCTTTACGTCAGGGTCGATCTGCGGCTGCTTGTAGTTTGCCAGCAGATGTTCGACCCGTGCCGAAGCCAGAGTGCGTGTATCGCGCGCGCCTTCTTCTTCCCATGTCTCGAACGGCTTGTAGTCGAGCATTTCGGATTTCCAGAACGCCGATTTGAAGTTTGTCTGCGTGTGGTCGCACCCGAGATAGTGTCCACCCGGACCAACTTCGCGGATCGCATCCAGCGCCAGCGCGTTTTCGTCATAGGCAATACCCTTGGCCACGCCGTGCAGGGCGCCCAACTGATCCGCATCCATGACAAATTTCTCGAAATCGGCAACCAGACCACCTTCGAGCCAGCCACAGGAATGCAGCATGAAGTTCACGCCTGCCAGCAGACCCATGTTTAGCGAGTTCGCGGTTTCATAGGCCGCTTGTGCATCCGGCAATTTCGACCCGCAGAACGATCCTGCCGAACGGAATGGCAGACCCAGACGACGCGCCAACTGGCCCGCACCATAGGTGACCAGCGAAGCCTCGGGTGTTCCGAAAGTCGGCGCGCCCGAGTTCATGTCAATCGAGGACACGAAGGCCCCGAAAATAACCGGCGCACCGGGGCGGATAAGCTGGCTGTAAGCCACGCCCGCCAGAACCTCGGCCAGAACCTGTGTCAGCGTGCCCGCGACCGAGACCGGCGCCATCGCACCGCCAACAATAAACGGAGAAATGATGCAGGCCTGATTGTTCTTGGCGTATACCTCAAGCGCGCCCATCATCACGTCGTCGAACGTCATCGGCGAGTTGATGTTGGTGAGCGAAGTCATGACCGTGTTTTCCTGCACGAACTCTTTGCCGAACAGGATTTCGCACATTTCTACCGAATCCTGCGCCCGGCTGGGCTCGGTCACGGACCCCATGAATGGCTTGTCGGACAGGGTCATGTGAGCCATCAACATGTCCAGATGGCGCTTGTTCACCGGGATGTCCGTCGGTTCACAAACTGTGCCGCCGGAATGGTGCAACCATTTCGACATATAGGCCAGTTTCACGAACTTGTTGAAATCATCCATGGTCGCATAGCGCCGACCACCCATTGCATCGCGCACAAACGGAGGGCCATAAACCGGTGCCAGCACCAGATTGCGCCCGCCGATTACCACCGATTTCTCGGGGTTGCGCGCATGTTGGGTGAACTGGGACGGCGCGGTCGACGCCAGCTTGCGGGCCAATCCACGCGGAATGCGCACGCGTTCGCCATCGATGTCGGCACCTGCTTCGCGCCAGCGTTCCAGCGCGGCCGGGTTATCGACGAAGTTAACGCCGACCTCCTCCAGCACGGTTTCCGCGTTGGTTTCGATCAGTTCAAGGGCCTCTTCGTTGAGAACCTCGAAATTGGGAATGTTGCGCTCGATATACTTCGCAGTTTCGATCACAACCGCGGTACGTTCAGCCCGGCGCGCCGCGCCTCCGCCTCCGCGCGCCCTGCGGCGGGTGTTTGCCTCTGACATGAGATTATCCCGTCTGTTTGGTCAGTATTGCATAATTTGTTACAAGATAGCGCAATTTTCGCGAAGGTTCATTGCGGCGTAATCGGGGGAAAAGCGACATGGGTCTCAGTACGACGTCACCTTTGCCGAAACAGGTTTCTGCAAAAGAACCGTATTTCCCGCCATCTCGATCTCTGCCCATCCCAGATGGCTGTAAATTGATCGGGTATCCTGCATCAACTTATGGGTTCGAAGCCGCAAATACGGGTGATCCTTTTCACGTGCCGAGGATTCGGCGATTTCAAGCAGGCGACGCGCAACGCCCCTGCCCTGCGTTTCGGGCAGCACCGCCAGATTGAAGATCATGACCGCATCCTCAACCTCGCCAAATATGACGACGCCAAGAACCTGCTGACCTTCCTGCGCAACCGTTACGTCATGGACTGCAATATCTTCACCAATGCCGTTGGTAACATCCGGCAAATCCGAAATATCCCGCAACGCTGACGCATATGCCCGCGCAATGCAGAAACGGATCGCTTCCGTATCTGCCGGGGTAGCTGGCCGGAACGTGATTTCTGCCATTTTCAGTCATCCCCCGATGCCTTCTTTGAAGTGCTGCCCGTATTTGACGTCATAGCGCTTGCACAAGCAAGGCTTGCGACCTAATAGCCGGTTATGACCCAAGACACCCATGACCGCCTTCTGATCATAGACTTCGGCAGCCAGGTGACGCAGCTGATTGCCCGCCGCCTGCGCGAATTGAACGTCTATTGCGAAATTCACCCCTATCAGAACGTCACGATGGAATTCGTGCGCGAGATGTCCCCACGCGCCGTGATTTTCTCGGGCGGACCGGACAGCGTTACCCGCGACGGATCCCCGCGCGCGCCACAAGAAATCTTTGACTATGGCGTACCGATCCTTGGCATCTGCTATGGTCAGCAGGTGATGATGCAGCAACTGGGCGGCAAAGTCGAAGGCGGCAAGATCTCGGGTGGTGGCGGCACAGCCGAGTTCGGGCGCGCCTTTGTGACTCCTGGCAAGCCTCTCGACATTCTGGATGGTTGGTTCGCCGATGGCGACGAGCAGGTCTGGATGAGCCACGGGGACCATGTCAGCCAGCTGGCGCCGGGGTTCGAAGTCTACGGCACCTCACCCAACGCGCCATACGCAATCACCGCGGATACAAACCGTCATTTCTATGCCGTTCAGTTCCACCCCGAGGTGCACCATACCCCACGCGGTGCGAAGCTGTATGAGAACTTCGTCAAACTCGCCGGTTTTTCAGGCGACTGGACCATGGGTGCCTATCGCGAACAGATGATCGAAAAGATCCGCGAGCAGGTCGGAGACAAAAAGGTCATCTGCGGCCTGTCCGGCGGCGTTGACAGCTCGGTCGCTGCGATCCTGATCCACGAAGCGATCGGCGATCAACTGACATGCGTGTTTGTTGATCACGGATTACTGCGCAAAAACGAAGCCTCCGAGGTCGTGGGCATGTTCCGCGACAACTACAACATTCAGTTGATCCACGCGGATGAAAGCGAACTGTTCCTGGGCGAACTAGATGGTCAGAGTGATCCCGAGACCAAGCGCAAGATCATCGGCAAACTGTTTATTGACGTGTTCCAGAAACATGCCGACACCATCGAGGGCGCCGAGTTTCTGGCGCAGGGCACACTGTATCCTGATGTCATTGAATCTGTGTCTTTTTCCGGCGGTCCATCGGTGACAATCAAGTCACACCACAATGTGGGTGGCCTGCCCGAGAAGATGGGTCTGAAACTGGTCGAACCCCTGCGCGAGTTGTTCAAGGATGAAGTTCGTGCATTGGGTCGCGAACTTGGCCTGCCTGCCAGCTTCATCGGTCGCCACCCCTTTCCCGGACCCGGTCTTGCAATCCGTTGCCCCGGAGAGATCACCCGCGAGAAACTGGAAATCCTGCGTGAAGCTGACGCCGTCTATATCGACCAGATACGCAAACACGATCTCTATGATGACATTTGGCAAGCCTTTGTCGCGATTTTGCCGGTGCGTACCGTCGGTGTGATGGGAGATGGCCGAACATATGATTATGCCTGCGCCCTTCGCGCGGTCACATCAGTTGATGGTATGACAGCCGACTATTATCCCTTTAGCCACGAATTTCTGGGCGAGACCGCAACGCGCATCATCAACGAGGTCAAGGGCATCAACAGATGCACCTATGACATCACGTCCAAACCTCCGGGCACGATTGAGTGGGAGTAAACGTGACCCGTCTCACAGAAATAGTGTGCGAAGTGACGCCAACGCCAAACTATGTTGATACAGAGATCAATACTTCGACCTACTATTTCGGCAGCTTAGAGAACGGAAGAGTCAGAAGAAATGATTGAGCGTGCGATCTTCCTGGGTAGTAAGAGGTTCGGTCTCGAACTATTCAAATCGCTTTATGAGGCCGACCCCAAAGTTCAATGGGCAGTCACTTGTCCGCCTGATCAGGACGACGCAAGAACTTGTTTCAACAAATTCGACGAATACGCGCGCGCAAAGGGCCTGAATCTTCGTCGCGTCAACTCCACCGGTAACTTGGCGCGGTTCGCGGCAGACTATCGCCCGGACGTCATGATTGTATGCGGCTACTACAGGGTTCTACCCAAAGAAATGATTGATGGAATCCCTGCGGGCGTTTGGGGGATTCACAACAGCCTGTTGCCAAGATACCGCGGCGGATCACCTTTGGTCTGGCAGATCATCAATCGGGAAAGCACTGTAGGATCCACGTTCTTCAAGTTTGCGGATGGTGTCGACAATGGACCAGTTCTGGATCAGGTTCGCATCAACAACGCAGATGGTCTGGATATAAAAGAAGCGTCTGATCTCATTGAATCTGAATGGATAAAGAGAGCACCGGATCTTTGGAGAAACTTCTGTGACGGCAAACTGATCGCGACGGAACAAAATCACCTTGATGCAACCTATTGCGCCCAGAGAAATGAGTTCGACGGCGCAATTTGCTGGCACTGGCATGTGGACGCGGTCGATGCCTTTATCAGAGCACAGGCATCTCCTTACCCCAGAGCGTTCTTTCGTTTGGATCGGCAAAACGTGAAAATTGTTAAACATCGGATAGATGGTCGCGTCGTCTACGGGACGCCTGGGCAGGTTTTTGAGGTTCGCGACAATTACGTCTCGGTCTGTTGCGGCAACAACTCGGCGATACATCTGATCGAATTGGAGGTGGACGGGGAGATACAAGAGGCGAGAAACCTGTTGCCCTCAATCAAGATACGTCTGCAATAGGCGGCGCATATTTGATACGAGAGTTCTCTTTATCCGGTTGATTTTACGGCTGTCGGACATCAATGTGCGCCAGAATGTCGGCAGGTATACAAACCCGGTGCCTGCGCTTGTCACTATATCGAACCATCAAACCACCCACAAAAGCTCCGCGCTTGACAACGGATTTACCCGGACTGATGCCTCGCCCATCTTAGGAGTTGCATGAACCCAAAAACCCAGATCGGAAAAGCTGCATTGTGGATGACGGGTGCGATTGCATCCTTTTCCTCCATGGCCGTGGCCGGGCGCGAACTAAGCGCGACGCATGATACGTTTGAGATCATGTTTTTCCGCAGCCTTGTAGGCATTTGCGTAGTTGCCACGGTCCTGACCCTGTCCGGAAAGTGGCATCAGGTCTCGAACCGTCGGCTGGGCTTGCACACCATCAGAAATACGTTTCATTTCGCCGGCCAGAATCTTTGGTTTTATGCGGTTGGCGTCATCCCACTGGCGCAGGTTTTTGCGCTGGAGTTTACGCAGCCGATCTGGGTAATTCTTCTGTCTCCGCTGCTGCTGAGCGAACGTCTGACTGCACTGCGTTTGACCTCGGCCCTGATCGGTTTCGTTGGTGTTCTCATCGTGACACGACCCGGTGCGGTGCCGCTGAATCTGGGTATGATGACGGCTGCCTTGTCAGCGGTCTTCTTTGCGCTGACCACCATTACCACAAAATCCCTGACCAAAATTGCCAGCATTGGCTGCATCTTGTTCTGGCTGACAGTCATGCAGGCCGTGCTTGGGCTAATCGCTGCCGGCCTGGACGGGCAGATCACACTCCCCAGCGCCCAAACGGCGCCGTACCTGTTGCTGGTAGGTCTGGCCGGGCTGCTGGCCCACTATTGCATCACCAACGCGCTTGCCATCGCACCTGCCACAGTGGTTGTGCCGTTTGACTTTGCCCGCCTGCCAACCATCGCCGTGGTGGGCATGATTCTGTATCACGAACCGTTGGATCACTGGACCTTGTTGGGCGCGTTCGTGATCTTTGCTGGTATCTTTCTGAATGTTCACTCGGAAAACCGTATCCAATCGGCAACAGTTCGGCAGGACACCCCTATTAAGTAACGCTCCGTCACCGGTTGACGATTAATTAAGGTTTAAGAAAGTAACAACCGGTAACGAAGCCGGGTACGCGCTTACAGCGTGATAGTCGGGCAATCGGACAGTGAATGGGAGGAAATAATGAAAAAGACGCTGCTACAGGCGTGCGCGCTCTGTGTTGGGGCGACCACCGTGCAGGCAGGTGGACTTGACCGAAGCGGTCAGGGTGTGAACATTCTGTTTGAAGAAGGATCTGTGGTTCAGTTCCGTCTGGGCTATACAAGGCCTGACGTCAGCGGAACCATGCAGGACCAGATTCCAATTAGCCCGACCTTTGGCCAGACCATCGACTCGGGCAATGTCTCCAACAGCTTCTGGACCCCGCACCTTGCGTACAAGCGCAGCCTGACCGAAGAGCTGGATTTTGCGCTTATCTACGATCAGCCTTTTGGCGCTGATATCGACTATTCGTCGGCTTATCCGCTATCTCAGAACCTGGTCGCACTGGCTGGTATACCGGGTGCTACCACGGACGTTCTGCGTGCCAAGGCCGATACGGATGCGATCACGGCGCTGCTGCGTTACAAATTCGATCACGGCTTCAGCGTTATCGGCGGTGTCCGCGCCCAGCGTCTGAAGGCAAGTGTTTCGGTACCGATTGCAGGCGGTTCTTCGACCCCGTTCCCGCAAGGTGGATACCGGGTCACGACCGATGCGGAAATCGACTTTGGCTATGTGGTCGGTGTTGCCTGGGAACGGCCGGACATCGCGGCCCGGGTCGCTCTGACTTATAACTCGAAGATCACGCACGATCTGTCGCAGTCCGAGGCACGCGATGTTATTGGCCTGACGCCGCTTGGCCCTTCGGCGTCGCGGATCAGCGCGGATTCGACCACCGAGGTTGTTACGCCGCAGTCCATCAACCTTGACTTCCAGACCGGCGTCGCGCCGAAAACGTTGTTGTTCGGTTCGGTGCGCTGGGTTGACTGGCCGCAAACTGTCTATGCACCGCCGGTCTATACTGATCTGACAGGCATCAACCTCGTTGACTACGAAGAGGCGACGTTCACCTATTCGCTGGGTTTGGGATATCAGTTCACCGAAGAGTTCTCGGGTGCTGTCACATTTGGCTATGAAACGTCCGAAGGCAACTCGGTCTCGAACCTGGGCCCGACCGACGGGTTCTGGAGCATCGGTCTGGGTGGAACCTACTCGCTGGAGAAGGCCAAGATCTCTGGTGGCGTTCGTTACACCGATATCGGCGATGCAACCGCGAACGGAACCGGCCCGGACAACCGCGCCACATTCGAAGGCAACAGCGCCTGGAGCGTTGGCATTCAGATCACCTACGCGCTGGACTGATCGCGTAAGATAGAACGCTTTGGAAACCCCGCCCTACCGGCGGGGTTTTTCGCATGAAACGGGTCGCATCAAACGCTTTGGCCTGAGACAAGACACTATGACCCAGCAAAAAACACTTTCTCCGCGCGCCTGGTCCGAGCTGATATTGCTGGGTTTGATCTGGGGAGCCTCGTTCCTGTCCATCCGCATTGCGTTGGATACGATCCCGGCGATGACATCGGTGTTGCACCGCGTGTTCTGGGCGACGTTGGTTCTGTGGGCCTATATCTTGATCAAACGGCTGCCCATCCCGCGCGATCCGCGCGTGTGGGGGGCGTTCTTTGTCATGGGGCTGTTGAACAACGTCCTGCCATTTTCTTTGATGGCCTGGGGCCAGCTTTATGTCGAAACAGGTCTGACTTCGATCCTGAATGCAGCGACCGCTGTTTTTGGCGTCGTGCTTGCTGCGATGTTCTTTCCGGATGAACGGCTAAGCAAAATGCGCGCGCTGGGTATCGGGCTGGGGTTTCTGGGGGTTGCCATTGCAATTGGTTTAAAGAACTTCACCGATCTGAATCCCGGCAGCCTTGGCCAATTGGCTATCCTTGCGGGGACGATTTGTTATGCTCTGGCCGCCGTTTGGGCGCGAAAACAGCTTGGGGATCTGCCACCGCAAATCGCAGCTGCTGGAATGCTTAGCGCCGCCACCATCATGATGGTTCCTATCTCGCTTGGCATCGACGGTATGCCGTCCCTTTCCCTGCCATGGCAAACTTGGGCTGCAATCGCATATTACTCGGTCATCGCGACCGCCGGGGCGTATCTTTTGTACTACCGGGTTCTGGCGCAGGCGGGTAGCGGCAATCTGATGCTGGTCACACTGGTCATCCCTCCGGTCGCGATCCTGCTGGGCGCAATCGTGCGTGACGAATCCCTACCCTCCAGCGCATATCTCGGGTTCGCGGTACTGGCTGCGGGTCTGTTAATTCTCAATCGTGCCTCCAGACAAGATTGACCCCGGGTTCAGCCCGTTCTAGCTAGGGCAAAACAAGGGACGGCGAGACATGATCTACACCTCAGCTCAGGACTGGCGCGATGCGGCGCGTAAGAAAGTGCTGTTTTTTGGCATGTCCGGGCTAGGCAAGACCTATGTATCGAACATTCTGCGGGATGCCGGAGAGTGGTTTCACTACTCGATCGATTACCGTATCGGCACACGCTACATGGGCGAATATATCACCGACAATGCCAAGGCCGAGGCGATGAAAGTGCCCTTTCTAAGGGATCTGCTGCTATCGGATTCGATCTATCTGGGATCGAACATTTCGTTCAACAACCTGACGCCGGTCTCGACCTATCTGGGCAAACCGGGCAATCCCGAGCTGGGCGGGCTTGAGATCGCTGAATATCGGCGCAGGCAAGAGCAGTTCCGGCTGGCCGAAATCCATGCCCTTCTGGATACAAAATATTTTATCGATCGCGCCCAGCATCTGTATCAATATCCCAACTTCATTTGCGACACCGGTGGTTCGATTTGTGAATGGGTCGACCCGAACGACCCAAATGATCAGATCTTGTCGGAGCTGTCCGGCCATACGCTAATGATCTGGCTGCAGGGAGACGACGCTCATACCGCCGAGTTGATTCGCCGGTTCGACAAGTCGCCAAAGCCAATGTCGTATCAGGCAGAGTTTCTGTCCAATGTCTGGTCCGAATACCTGCAACAGCATGGCTGCGACGGTGCCGATGTGAACCCTGATGACTTTATTCGCTGGACCTATGCACGCGCCTTGGCGCACCGCCACCCCAGATACGAGGCGATGGCCAACAACTGGGGCATCACGGTGACCGCCGAAGATGTCAGTAAAGTCCGTGACGCAAGTGATTTCGGCGAGTTGATCGAACGCACTCTTGAGAACCGACCCGCCCAAGCCTAACTTCCTGATTTCCTGAGACAGCTTCAACAGCGTGACCCGATGCCCATCAAGATCCCATCCGACCTGCCCGCCTTTGACGTCCTGAGCCAGGAAGGCGTCATGGTCATGTCCGAGGATCAAGCCGCGCGGCAGGACATTCGCCCCTTGCGGATCGGGTTGCTGAACCTGATGCCCAAGAAAATCCAGACCGAAAACCAATTCGCTCGTCTAATCGGTGCGACGCCGCTGCAGATCGAGCTGTCACTGATCCGGATGACCGAGCATCAAACCAAGAACACAGCTGCGGCGCATATGGCCGAGTTCTATCGACCGTTTCAGGACGTGAAGGATCAGAAATTCGACGGGCTGATCATCACCGGCGCACCGATTGAACATCTTGAGTTCGAAGACGTTACCTATTGGGACGAAATCAGCGAAGTGTTCAACTGGACCCAGACCAATGTGCATTCGACGTTTGGTGTTTGCTGGGGCGGGATGGCGATGATCAACCATTTCCATGACGTCAAAAAACACATGCTGGATGGGAAGGCCTTCGGCTGTTTCCGGCACCGGAACCTGAACCCGTCCTCGCCGTTTCTGCGCGGCTTTTCGGATGATTGCGTGATCCCTGTCAGCCGCTGGACCGAAATGAAACAAAGCGAAATCGACACGGCCGATGGTCTTGAAACCCTTCTGGGGAGCGATGAGGTCGGCCCCTGTCTGGTCGAGGACAAGGCGCATCGCGCGCTCTATATTTTCAACCATTTCGAATATGACAGCGACACGCTGAAACAGGAATATGACCGCGACGTTGCCGGTGGAGCGCCGATTAACGTGCCGGTCAACTATTACCCCGATGATGATCCAAGCCAGACACCGCAGAACAGATGGCGCAGCCATGCGCATTTGCTGTACGGTAACTGGATCAGTGAAATCTATGAAACCACGCCTTTCGATCTGAACCGGATCGGAATGGATACAACAGATCTGAGGGCTTGAGGTGAGATGATGCGCATCGGTGTCATATTTCTGGTTCTGATCGTTCTCGTCTGGGTCGCGGCGCTGTTTATCGCCGCAAGAAACGAAGCGCGGGCCGAAGCCGCATTTCCGCCAGAAGGTCAGTTACTGGATGTTGATGGCATCACGGTACATGCGGTGACCATGGGTGATGGTCCTGACGTCGTCCTGATCCACGGCTCAAGCGGCAATACTCGCGACATGACCTTTGCGCTGGCTCCCATTCTTGCGGAAAGCTACCGTGTGATTGTTTTTGATCGCCCCGGTCTGGGCTATTCCGAAAGCTTCAACCCCGACGGGGAAACCATTGTCGAGCAAGCGGAAATCCTGCAAAAGGCCGCGGCTCAACTGGGCGCAGACAAACCCATCGTGGCGGGTCAAAGCTATGGTGGCTCGGTCGCATTGGCCTGGGCTGTGACGCGGCCTGACAACATCTCGGGCCTTGTGCTGATCGCCCCTGCGGCGATCCCATGGGAAACGCCATTGGACGCTTTCAACACGATGGCCGCTACCGGGGCTGGCAATGCCTTGGCCCTGCCGTTGATCTCAGCCTATGTCCCCGAGTGGTACGTGACCCAGGCGCTGGACCGCGTTTTTGCCCCGCAACAAGCGCCCGGAGGGTACGCCGAACATTTCGGCCCCGGCCTGACCATGCGCCGCGCGTCGATGCACGCCAACGCCAAGCAGCGCGCCAACCTTTTGGCCGAAGTAACCGAGCTTGAGCCGCGATATTCAGAGATCGACGTTCCGACCGAAATCGTGTTTGGCACTGCGGATACAACGGTGAAACAGGACTGGCACGCACCTCGCTTGCTGGAACTGATCCCTGATGCTGAACTGATCGAACTGGACGGTCTGGGGCACATGCCGCAGGTCGTGGCCGCCCCCGAGGTTGCCGCCGCAATAGGCCGGGCGGCTGAGCGCGCGGGTTTGCGTTAAAACCTTCGGTAATCCATAGTAAGTTATGGATTTTATCGCGAGGCCTCCCATGACCCGTTCGAACAAAGGCGCCATTGAAAGCTATTTTCGCAATGATGCCCCCAATGATGTCCGAGACGCGATAGGCAAAGCCAAAAAAGGCGATATCGTCAACCCGACCTACCCTTACGCGGAAAAGATGAAATCCAAAGATTATGACCGTCAGATGGAGGCGCTGCAGATCGAATTGGTCAAGATGCAGTCCTGGGTCAGGGAAACGGGACAGCGGATCGCTATCGTGTTCGAAGGGCGCGATGCGGCTGGCAAAGGGGGAACCATCAAACGGTTTCGCGAAAACCTGAACCCGCGCGGTGCACGTAACGTAGCGCTTAGCAAACCTTCGGACGCCGAACGCAGCCAGTGGTATTTCCAGCGCTACATCCATCACCTGCCTTCCGCCAGCGAGATCGTTTTTTTCGACCGCAGTTGGTACAATCGCGGCGTCGTCGAAAACGTCTTCGGTTTTTGCACATCGGACGAGCGGGAACGGTTTTTCCGGCAGGTTTTACCGCTTGAAACCGGCTTGGTACATGATGGTATCCGCCTGTTCAAATTCTGGCTGAATGTCGGGCGCGCCGAGCAATTGAACCGCTTTCTGGCGCGAGAGAAAGATCCTCTGAAACATTGGAAGCTCAGCCCGATCGACATTGCAGGATTGGATAAATGGGATGCCTATACCAGTTCAATCTCGGAAACGCTGACGCGCACACATACCGAAGAATGCCCCTGGACCATCGTACGCTCGGACGACAAGAAACGCGCGCGCTTGGCAGCCATTCGCATGGTTCTAAGTCAACTCGACTATGACGAAAAGGACCACGAAGCCGTTGGCACACCCGACGAGCAGATTTGCGGCGGGCCGGATATCTGGGATGCCTGACGGAAGAACTTTGGGGTCGCGCATCGCACCGCTGCCACATTCTGGTCAATTGTTTGCCAACTATGCCCTGTAAATGACATGCAACGATTGTCGAACAGTTGAGGAATGCAGCATATGATGGATGAAGTTGCGGCAGCTCTGCGGCATCCGTTCGAGCTGTTTTTCGACCCGAACCAGAGGCTTTCGCTCTTCTACCTCATGACAGCACTGATTGCTGCGATTTTCGTATTTATGCGCAGCCGTGCACAAACCAAAGAGCATGGCGCAAAGGGGTTACTGGAATGGCTGCTGCCAATCGAGGTGATCACCCACAAATCGGCCAAAGCCGATTATGTCATGTTCTTCGTCAACAAATCGATGATTGCCGCCATCTACGCATCGATCCTGATTCAAGCACCGTTTTGGTATGGCGTTGTCGAAAACGTCATGGGACCTGCCCCAGCTGGGCCCGAACATTCCTCGTGGGCGACAACCGCCCTTTATACCGTGTTGATCATACTGGCTTTTGATGGCGCGCTATGGTTCGGGCACTATATTTTTCACCGGGTTCCGTTTTTGTGGGAATTTCACAAGGTTCACCATTCCGCCGAAGTCATGACCCCTTTGACCGCAGCCAGAATGCACCCGCTCGAAGAGGCGATATCCTCAATGCTGGGGGCGGCAGCCGTAGGTGTGGTCTTTGGTCTGCTTGATCAGAAGTTTGGCAGTGGCTCCCGAATTTTTGCGCTGTTTGACCTTAACATTTTCCTCTTCGTCTTCTTCGTGGCGGCCTTTAACCTGCGCCACAGCCATGTCTGGTTGCCCTATCCCAATTGGCTTCAACATATCCTGGTCAGCCCTGCGCAACATCAGATCCACCATTCAAAGGCCCGCAAGCATTGGGACAAGAACATGGGATTCATTTTTGCCTTTTGGGATTGGGGCGCAGGTACACTGTATTCTCCCAAATCGAAGGAATCTGTTGAATACGGCTTGGGCAATGGTGAAGACGGGACCTGGAATAACCCGATCGCCTTATATTTCCGCCCGTTCAAAAATGCGTATGAACTGATCAAGAATGAGCGCGGAGGGGCGTTTGTCAGCGCACCCGATCAATCGGACATCGATCTGGATGCGGCTCCGGCCCACTCTGCCGAAACCAAGTAATCAATCACGTCTTATCATTCAGATGCCGCGCATATACACCCGGTGTGCGAACGCGCGTGATTGCACGAACTGCTCTTGATAATCTATTCGTTTTGCTCCGATAATCACTGATGAAAACTCGCCCGAGGCAGGGATGACGAAACGCGGCTATCACCATGGCAACCTGAAACAGGCCCTCATCGAGGCAGCGCTGTCCTTGATCGAGGAAAAAGGTCCGACCGGATTTACCCTATCCGAGGCTGCCAAGACCGCAGGCGTTACGCCAGCGGCAGTCTACCGGCACTATCACGGGCGCGAAGACCTGATCGCCGAAGCTGCGCGGCAGGGGTTCGAGATGTTCGCGGACCTGATGCAGTTTGCCTACGACAAGGGACAGCCATCTGCTTTGGCCGCGTTTGAGGCAACCGGGCGGGCCTATCTTGCCTTCGCGCGCAAGCACCCGGGCCACTACATCGCGATGTTCGAAAGTGGCATTTCGCTGAACCGGACACCTGAACTCGCCCTGTCAGCCAACCGGGCCAAGGAGGTTCTGGAACAGGCCGCCGCTGATCTATCGCGCCACATTCCGCCCGAAAAGCGCCCGCCCGCTTCGATGTTCAGTGCCCATATCTGGGCGATGAGCCACGGGGTTGTTGAACTCTATGCGCGCAATACCGGTGCCACATCCCCCTTCCCGCCCGAAGATCTTCTGGAATCGGGCATTGGTATCTATCTGCGGGGATTGGGTTTAGTCGCACCGGACGAATAACCCGCTCAGAACACCTGGCTGGGCTTAGGGGTGTTCAGGCGTGAGGTGACGTTGATCAACTCCATCTGCCCCATGCCCTTGATATCAACCGGCCCGATATCGCTGATCTGAAACTCGTCGATCAGGGCATACTTCATCTCTTCCGGGGCCACGATGTTCATCGGGTTGGCAAATACCTGCAGGCGCGACGCGATGTTCACCGCTGGGCCAAAGACGTCATAAACATACTTTTGAATCCCAACGACCGAACCAACGGCAGCCCCCATACCCAAGCCAACACGCGCCTGCCATTTATGTGGATGGCTTTCGTTGCGCCGTTCCAGATATCGCAGGAATCTGACAGCGCAATGGGCAACGGCTGTTGCGTGGTCGGGTGTTGCATCGGGCATTCCAGACACAGCCAGATAAGCATCGCCGATGGTCTTGATCCGTTCGCACCCGAACTGTTCGACAATCCTGTCAAAGGCAGTGAAGATATCGTTCAGTTCGCTCAACGTGACCGTCGGATCGGTTTTGGCGGCAAAATCGGTGAACCCCACAAAATCCAGCATCACTACCGAGACCTGATCGTACAACTGAGGGGTGACAACGCCGAAGGTTTTGAATTCTTCGTATGCCGCGCGCGGCATCAGGTTCAGCAACAGGCGTTCAACTCTCTCTTTCTCGCGCTCCAGCTCGCGGGTATTGCGCTCAACCATGGTCGAATAGCTGTCGATCATGCTTTCCAACTCTCGGATGCGGGTGATGTTCTGACACTCGACCACCAAAACCTGTTCATCCAGCCCGTTTGCCAGCGAAACTGAGGTGGCAAAGATCAGTGTCCGCCGCTTGGGCTTGATCTTCAATTCAGCCGAATACCGAAGGCCCGATTGCTTGACGTCGTCCAGTTCCCTTGGGTCTAGATCGGGCAGCAGGTCCAATAGAGTCTGCCCTGCCTCGGGCGTGCCGAACCATTCGGCAAACGGGCCATTATGAAACACAAAGCTCAGGTCCGAGGCACGCAGAACCGCGACACCGACGCCAATGGCGCGCAGCAGATGTTCATTGATGGCAAGAATGCTCATGCAACATCCCGCACGACGATGATCGCGCGTTTGGACTCGATCGCGCTTAGCGCGGCTTCGATGTCTGCATCCTCCATCCCATGCATCGAAAGCGCCTCGCTGAACAGCGCAGCCATCTCATCGAAATGGGCGTGCGAGATGTTCAGATGCCGATGCACCGCTTCGATGCGGTCATCGCTGAACGAGGCCGGACCACCCACCAGCGAGGACACGAACTTCGTCTGATGATCGATCAGCCGGGGCATATCGATCTCTTCGAAATGAAATCCGATCTCATCGGAATCCAGCGCCATCTCGTAGAATGTCATCACTATACGGCTGATGGTTTTGAACCCGCCGTATTTCTCATAGATCGTTTGACTCACAGCGTTAACCAGACCGCAAATTACAATAACACTGCAAGGTTATATCAAACTGACAGTTTTGTTAACGCTTTTGAGACCCCCTGCAGTAGCTGCGGTTCAAGGTTCACTTCTGGAGGTGAACGGTTTCCCCCTTCTGCAATGCCTCTTGCGCGGCCTGCCCCATTCGAACGGCCCATACGCCATCCCGCACGCTTACCTCGGGCGTCGACCGCTGACCCCTGACCAGTTCCAGAAACCCGCAATGCTGGAAATAGGTGGATCCATTGTGATCCCCCGCCGCCAAGAGACGCGGATCGACAGGGATGTCCTTTATCACCGGACCTTTTGGCGCACGAGGGCTGACAATCAGTTTTGGAACCGGTGGAGCGCCCAGATGGTCGGGCCAGAAGCGGCCGGGTCCCGGAACCAGCGCCTCGATCTTGCGATCCACGGCAACGGCCGAGATCTCTTCCTGATAACGCGAGCCTTCAGCGAACATGCAAAGTTCAAGCATCGCGCGTGTACCGGATGCAAAATCTACGATCACAAAGCCATGGTCCAGAATATCCGGCGTCTCGCCTTCGTAATCCTCGTCCAGATGATTTACGGCTTGTCCGCCGCTTGCGGATATTCGCACCGGATCGGATTTAAGGATAAGGCGCATGAGATCGAAGAAGTGACAGCACTTTTCCACAAAGGTGCCACCGGTATTGCGGTTGAACCGGTTCCAGTTGCCAACCTTTTCAAGAAACGGAAAGCGATGTTCGCGAATGGACAGCATTTTGATCCCGCCGGCTACCTCATCCGCTTCGGCGATCAAAGCGGAGATTGGGGGCATATAACGGTACTCCATCGCGACCCAGATCGGATGCGGATAGGTTTGTTCAAGTTCCTCCAGCTTCGCGAGGTCAGCAGGGTCGGTGAACAACGGTTTTTCCACCAACAATGGCAGCGGACGGATTTGCGCGATTTCCGCGATCTGACCAACATGCAGGTGGTTCGGACTGGCGATCACGATGCAATCCAGTTCTTCCACTGCCAACAGATCCTGCACTGAAGACACCAATGTCGCATCCGGGGCGATCTGTTGCGCGATGCTGGCCATCTCGGGTTCCGGCTCATAAATGGCCGCAACGCGGGTTCCTTCCAATAGCGCAATGTTATGCAGGTGCTCCTGCCCCATCATACCGCATCCGATCAGCCCGTAGTTTATGATCCGGGTCATGCGCAGTTCCTTTTATTTCAGGCGTTGTACGTAAGTGGCTCGATCAGGATCGAACCATGTTTTCGAAAACTCGACCGGCTCAGACCGTTCCGACCAGCTGAACCGTTCAATATACCCCACGGTCTCGCCGGGTGATTTTGTGAAACCTGATGGGGTCCAATCCGGCAAAACACCGACCGAAACTCGGTCTTCTGCCCGCGTGATCCAGAACCCCAACTGGTGCTGATAATAGCGATAAAGCGAATCTGAAAGCAGGGCGCGGTCAATGGTTCCCACTGATTCGTCCAACCAGATCTCCTCGACCGCGATGATTGTGTCATTCAGATAACGCATCCGGCGCACCCGCGACCCGGAACCTGAGGCACCAAATTCCGGCAAATCCGCGGGCTTTACCAGATGATCGACCGAAAGAATGTCCGCGCGCGGCAGACCGCCCCCTTCGGGCAATTCCAGACGGAACATGGCATAGACACTGTTCTGCGTTCCGGTCTCGCGTACGTAATTGCCCGAGCCCTGAATGCGCTCCAACATGCCTTTTTTTTCGAGCTCAGTGAGCGATTTTCGCAAAGTGCCGACCGAAACCTGCAAATCGGCTGCCATGTCACGCTCAGGCGGCAAGCGTTCGCCATCAATCAGTCGGCCCGCTGCGATATCGCGGATCAGCAGTTCTGAGATCTGAACATAGATCGGCAAGGCATTTGGGTTACGGTTGTTGGAGGGCATTGAGGGCGCTTCACTCGGTCGCGGGAAAAATTGATACACTATTGATCTACATCAATGCGCTTGCTACGCAAGAGGAAAGTCAAAGATGTACGGAGCGTGAATCAAATGAGCATCGTCCCCATCACATCCCCCGATCTGGATGCGGCTGAGGTTTCGTGGTTTGCGGCATTGTGCTCGGACGATTATCAGTTCCTGGGGGTGCCGGAAGGTGAATTGCGATCCAGCTGGGACCACTGTTCCGGTATCGTGAAAGAAGCCGAGGCGCAGGGCTTTCGCAACATTCTGTGCCCATCGTCTTATCAGGTCGGACAGGACACGCTTAGCTTTGTCGCCGGCTGCGCACCGATCACGGAAAAGATCAATCTGCTGGCCGCCGTACGCTGTGGCGAGATGCAACCAATCATGCTGGCCCGCACCATCGCGACGCTGGATCACATGTTGCAGGGGCGGTTGACGGTCAACATCATCTCATCCGACTTCCCGGGCGAGAAAGCTGACAGCGCGTTCCGCTATCAACGCTCGCGCGAAGTCGTCGAAATACTGAAACAGGCGTGGACTCAGGATGAGATCAATCATTCTGGCGAGGTATACACCTTCGAAGGTCTGACCACCGACCCCGCCCGGCCGTATCAGACTGGTGGCCCCCTGCTATATTTCGGCGGCTATTCTCCGTCGGCTCTGGATTTGTGCGGCGAACATTGTGACGTCTACCTGATGTGGCCTGAAACCAAGGATCAGTTAGCCGAGCGAATGAAAGCGGTTCATGCCGTCGCCGAAACTTACGACCGCACGCTGGATTACGGTCTGCGTGTTCACATGATCGTCCGCGATACCGAGGCCGAAGCACAGGAATACGCAGACTACATCGTCTCAAAGCTGGACGATGAATATGGTCGTGCCATTCGGGAACGTGCGCTGGATGCGACCTCGCTGGGTGTAGCGCATCAATCCAAGAACCGGGATTTAGCGGATGAATACGGCTATGTCGAACCCGGCCTGTGGACCGGCGTCGGGCGCGCCCGGTCAGGATGTGGTGCCGCACTGGTTGGATCGACCGATCAAGTGATGACCAAGATTGAAGAGTACCAAATGATGGGCATCCGCGCCTTCATCTTCTCGGGCTATCCGCACATAGACGAAGCGCGTCACTTTGGCGCCCGCGTGATGCCGAACCTGAAAACCTGCTCCCTTCCTGAAGCTTACGGAAGGGTCCCGCAATCTACCCCGGCGACCCCGCTGGGTAACGGAGTTCGTCGCTGATGCAACGCGTGAAACTATCAGACGCATTGGTACTAAGCCGCCTTGTTTACGGCATGTGGCGGCTGGGCGATGACAGCGATACTTCGGCAGAACATGTCGAGGCCAAGATACAGGCCTGTCTGGATCAGGGGATCACGACATTCGATCAGGCCGATATTTATGGCGGCTATGCTGCCGAGGCTGTTTTGGGCAACGCTTTGCGCGCCAATCCTTCGCTGCGCCAGAAGATGGAGATTGTCACCAAATGTGACATCGTCGCGCCGATGGGCCGGTATGCGGATGCCAAGGTCAAATACTACGACACTTCGCGCGGCCACATCCTGAAGTCCGTCGATACGTCTCTGTCCGAGATGGCGATTGATCATATCGACCTGCTGCTGATCCACCGCCCCGACCCGTTCATGGATCACCGGGAAACCGGTGCCGCGCTGGATGAAGTTGTGGCCAGCGGCAAGGTTCGCGCGGTGGGCGTTTCAAACTTTCGTCCGTGGGATTGGAGCCTGCTGCAATCGGCGATGAAAACCCAACTGGTTACAAACCAGATCGAGATTTCGCTGGGCGAGATCAGCCCCTTTACCAATGGCGATCTGGCGTATCATCAGCAGCACGGCCAGCCTGTGATGGCGTGGTCGCCACTGGGCGGCGGTGCGCTGATGGCCGAAAACTCCTCGGTCGGAGGGGTCGCAGACGAAATTGCTGCGGAATACGGCGTGGACCGTGCCGCCGTTGCCGTGGCATTCCTGCTGGCGCACCCGTCAGGGATCCTACCAGTGCTGGGTACCAACAATCTGGACCGTATCAGACGAATTTCTGACGCATTGAAAGTCAAACTGGATCGCGAAACCTGGTTCCGACTGTACCAGGCCGCGCTTGGACACGAGGTAGCATGATGAACGCAATCTCACGAGACATGGCTCATACATTCGTTCCCCATAAAGACGACACAAGGACCCTGCGCGATGCTTTTGGCCGTTTTGCAACGGGCGTTACAATCGTCACATGCGACAGTGATGACGGCCCTATCTGCATCACAGCCAACAGCTTTTCGTCTCTGTCGCTTGACCCGGCCCTGATCATGTGGGCTGGCGACCGTAACTCGCGGCGTTTTCAGTATTTCCATGCGGCGCGCCATTTCAGCGTGCACGTCCTGTCGGCAGAACAGGCTGAACTGTGCTTTGGCTGTTCGAAAGACGCATATGCGTTGCAGGCTATTGACCATGAACACTGCGAAAACGGCACGCCGCTCCTGCCGGATTGTCTGGCGCGGTTCGAGTGTGAACAACACGCATATCACGATGCAGGCGATCACGTTATCATGGTCGGAAAGGTTTTGCGCGCCAGCATGGCAGACGGGGACGCGCTGACCTTCTATGCCGGAAAACTCGGCCAATTCGCGCAGCAATAGACGCGAAAACTATTCCGCGGGACAAACCCGCAGCCTAATAAGGGAGGATCCGCATGGGCGGATTGACGTCGGTGCTGGCACCGATCGCTTTTGTGAATGAAACCGTGCTGCGACTGGGCCGCGCGGTCGGAGTTGTTGCGGTTGCAGTTATGGTGATCGCAATCCTCATTCAGGTATTTTTCCGCTACGTACTGGGCAACGCCCTGCCCTGGCCGGATGAGGCTGCGCGGTTTTGCATGTTGTGGATGACAGGCTTGATGGCCCCGACTGCGTTCCGGCGCGGCGGGTTTGTTGCAATCGATATGGTTCCAAGACTGCTGCCCATGGGCATTGCGCAGATACTGAACATCCTGCTTCTGATCGTATCTTTGGCCGTTCTTCTGGTCGCAGTCTCAATCGGCTGGTCCGAGGTCACAGGCTTTGGCGGCAAATTCGCGACTGCGGCGCTGTATCTGCCGACCTCTCTTGGTTTCGACGAATGGTATCGCATTCCGCGCAGCTGGATGATGGCATCGCTGCTGGTCGGCGTCATCCTTCTGGTCGCGGTCAATATCGAGTTGATCCTGCGCGCGCTCATCACGCTGTTGGGTGGTGGCGACCAATTGCCGGACATTGCAGACGCACCCGTGGGGGCCGAATAGATGCTGATCTGGTTCCTGCCCGCCTTCCTTGTGTTCCTGATGATCGGTCTGCCAGTCTTTTTTGCGCTTCTGGCCGCGCCCGGCATCTTGCTGTGGCTGAACGGTCAAACCAACGACATCACACTGCTTTATCGCAATGTTTATAACGGGATGGACAGCTTTCCGCTGATGGCAATCCCGTTCTTCATGCTGGCCGGAGAGTTGATGAATCGCGGCGGCATCACCATCCGTCTGGTCGAGTTCAGCCAGGCCCTGATGGGCCACCTGCGGGGCGGCCTTGCGCATGTGAACGTGCTGAGTTCGATCCTGTTCGCGGGCCTGTCCGGCTCGGCGGTGGCTGACACCTCGGCGCTTGGGTCGATGCTGATCCCCGCGATGGAAAAACAGGGCTACACCCGCAAGTTTGCGGCTGCTATCACAGCGGCCAGTTCGGTAATCGGCCCGATCATCCCGCCTTCAGGGATCATGATTATCTATGCCTATGTCATGGGTGAAAGCGTAGCGGCGCTGTTTCTTGCCGGGATCGTACCGGGCGTTATGGTCGGCGTCGGTCTGATGCTGATGATCAAGTTCATGGCCGACAAATACGACTTTCCGGTTGCAAGCCGCAAATACACATGGGGTGAGCGGCGTCAGGCCAGTCTCAAGGCGTTCTTTCCGCTGATGACCCCGGTGATCATTCTGGGCGGAATCCTTGGCGGCATCTTCACCCCGACCGAGGCCGCCGCAGTGGCGGTTGGATATGCCTTTATCATCGGGTTCTTCGTTCTGCGCACGCTAACGCTGAAAGAGGTGCCCGAGATCCTCGGCAATGCGGGGCTCACATCGGCGGTTGTTTTGCTGCTGGTCGGCGCTGCGATGGCATTCAAGACGGTTGTCAGCCTCAGCCACGCGCCCGAACAATTGGCCGAGTTTATCCTCAGCCTATCGGAGAATCCGCTGATCCTGCTGTTTCTGATCAACCTGTTGTTGTTCATTGTCGGCATGTTTCTGGATGCAGGCCCTGCGATTATCATCCTTGGCCCCATCCTCGCCCCGATCTTCACCAGCCTTGGCGTCGACCCCATTCATTTCGCCATTATCATGAGCGTCAACCTGACCGTCGGTCTTGCCACTCCGCCCATGGGGCTGGTCCTGTTTGTTGCCGCCGCGGTGTCGCGCGAACGGGTCGAAACCATTGCCAAAGCGATCCTGCCGTTTCTGGCGGTCGAAATTCTGGTGATCTTTCTGATCACCTATGTCCCCGCAATCTCGATGACGATCCCGCGCATAACGGGATTTGCAAACTAACTGGGTATCACAGGGAGGAAACGCATGCTCAGAAGATTTATCAAAACCGCAGCGGTGGCGACGTCGCTCGTGGCGGCGTCCGCCATCGCGGCCACCGCCGCAGATTATACGCTGCGCGCCACGGCGAACTCGAACGAAAACGACGAGGACTATGATGGTCTGATCGTTTTCAAGAACTATGTCGAGGCGGCCTCGAACGGCGCCATCGAGGTCGAGTTGTTCATCGGCACGCAACTCTGTTCCAACGGAGCGGAATGCCTGCAGGGTGTGGCGGACGGAACCATCGATATCTACATTTCGACATCGGGCGGGGCTTCGGGCATCTTTCCCTATGTGCAGGTTCTGGACCTGCCCTATCTGATGGCCGACGACCGGATTGCCGAGCACGTCCTGTCGGGCGATTTCACCCGCAAGGTCCGCGACATGGCGCTAGAGGACTCGGGCGGTGCGATCCGTTTGATGACCATCGGCAATACCGGCGGCTGGCGTAACTTTGCCAATACGCAGCGCCGGATTGCGGAGCCTGCCGACATGGAAGGTTTGAAAATCCGCACCGTGGTCGCCGACCTGCCGCAGGAGCTGGTCAAGGCGCTGGGTGCTTCGCCCACACCGATCCCGTGGCCGGAACTGTTCACCAGTTTCCAGACCGGCGTGGTCGAAGGATCGAAGAATGGCATCACCGACATCATGGGCATGAAGTTCCCTGATGCGGGTCTGCAATATGTCACGCTGGACGGTCACGCCTATATGGGCGCGCTGTGGTGGATGAACAACGCCAAGTTTCAGGAGATGCCCGAGGATATGCGCCGCGTAGTGGTGGACGGGTTCTATGCGCTGCAACAGGCGACCTTCGCCTCACCCAAGCGCAAATCGATTCAGGCTTATGAGGATTTCGTTGCCGGTGGTGGCGACCTATATGTGCTGACACCTGATCAGAAAGTCGCGTTCAAAGAGGCGGCAACCCCGGTCTACGACTGGTTCCAGTCCAATGTGGCACGTGGGGATGAGGTATTTACCGCGCTAACCGACGCTGTGGCCGCCGCCGAGGCAGACGTCAACGCGTCACGCGATGCAGATCTGAACTAAGAAAATCAGGCCGGGCCTCGCGCCCGGCCCCTACCGAAACGGGTACATCCACCCTTTGTAATCGTTCACCAGAACATGCGCTTTTTCGATCTGCTCTGGCGTCATCTTCTTGACCACTTCTTCAAGGCTGATCGCCGCATCGGGATCACCACCTATGGCGCTGAGCGTGTACCACATGTAAGCCCGAACCAGATCAGGCGCAGGCATTCCAAGACCCAGTTCATAGTACCACCCGATCCCAGACTGCGCCCCCGGATGGCCCTTCAGCGAAGCGCGCAGATACCATTCGAACGCACGCTCGTAGTCCTGTTCAACACCCAACCCAAGCCCGTACATCACACCGATCAGCTCTTCGGCCTCGGCATTTCCGGACCGGGCGGCTGGCATCAACGCTTCTCGGGCTTCCTCAAACTGCCCGGCCTCCATCAGGTCGCGCGCCTCTTCAAGCTCGGCAAGGGCCGGTGTCGCGAACAGGCAAAGGGCAAATACAATCTGACGCATGGCGTTGTTTTCCTGTTGGCCGGGGCTGCGGCAGCGCAGGATTTGCCGCGCCCGCTGACCGATGACGATTTCATTCTCTTTGATATGGAACAGGCCGCCATCGGTCATCAGCTTTTTTATGATCCCATACTGTCGGGGAACCAAAACATCGCCTGCGCGCATTGCCATCATCCAGATTTCGGCACCTCGGACGGGCTGTCCCTTGGGATCGGAGAAGGCGGAGACGGACTTGGACCTGATCGAACACCCGGCACGGGTACAGACAAAATCCGTAAGCGGATTCCCCGCAACTCTCCGGGATTGTGGAACCTTGGCGCCAGGGAAATCCATACGCTGTTCCACGATGGCCGCCTCAGCCGGTCGGAGATCTATGGCAATGGCTTCAACTCTCCGGCACAGGAATGGCTGCCCGAAGGGCTGAACTCTCTGCTGGCGGCACAGGCGCTGTTTCCGCTTACGGCTCAGTTTGAAATGGCAGGCAACGTGGCCGAGAATGAAGTCACAGGTGCAGTACATGACCGGATCGACAAGGGCTGGCCCATCCTTGCCAAACGTGTTCGCACCGATCCGCGTTACGGAGCTGCCTTTGTCAACGCCTTCGAGTCCGTAGACTCCGCCGAAGACGTAACTATCGTCGAGATCGCCAATGCTCTGGCCGCATTCATGGCGCTGGAATGGCGCAGCACCGACAGCCCGTTTGACCAATTCCTCGCGGGTGACATCGACGCCTTGTCATCCAAACAGAAAGACGGAATGGAGTTATTTTTTGGCAAGGCAAAGTGTTCGACCTGCCATTCCGGCCCGTTTCTGTCGGATCAGAAATTCCACGCGCTTGGCCTGCCGCCCTTCGGGCCCGGTCGCACCCGGCAATGGGATCCTTACGCCCGCGATGTCGGACGCATGGGTGAAAGCAACCGGCTCGAGGATGCCTATCGCTTTCGCACACCCATGTTGCGAAACGTTGCGCTGACGGCTCCCTATGGCCACAACGGCGCTTTCCCCGATCTGGAAAGCATCGTACGTCATCACCTTGACCCTTCGGCAAGTTTTCAAGGCTGGCAGAGGCAAGACGCCAACCTGCCCCCGGTGCCGTGGCTGCAAAAAGCCGACTTTGTCATCTGGCAGGATAAGCTGGAAATGCGCAGACAACGCGCGAGATTGGACATTCAGCCCCTGAACCTTTCGGATGACGAGGTGACGAGCCTTGTCGAATTTCTGAACGCCCTAACCGGGACCAGCACGGAAAATCCGCCCTTCGGTGTACCCGACGGATTTATCCCGTAAGCACCCTACCAGCCGCGCCGCCCGAACAGCGATTGCATCCGCCCTTGCTCGGTAAAAGGCTCGGCCAACACCGGGCGCGAAAGATTGGCGACGACGCGGTTTACCAGCAGCCAGCCTATGACCGCGAATATCACGCCGCCGAACGCCTGCCCCAGCAAAACCCCGGGTGCGCCCGCAATATGCGAGCCGATCATGACAAAGACCCATGTTCCGATGCTGTGTCGCCCCCAGTTTATCCAGGTCGAATAGATCGGGTGGCCCAGATTGTTGAAACTGGCATTGGTGACAAAGATCACCCCGTTAAAGAATGACGCCAGCGCCAAGGGTCCGCAGAACAGGTAAATCAACGTGCGCGTTTCGCCTTGTGCATCGAACAGGTCGGCGATGGGCGCGCGTAACAGAAACAAAACGGTCGCCATCGCCAGCACATAGATGCCGGTGAATTTCACACCTGCCAGAAAGGCGGCCCTGACGCGATCATACTGCCCTGCACCAAAGTTCTGACCGATGATAGGCCCAATGGCACCGGACAGTGCAAAGATCACCGAAAATGCGACAGGTAAAAGCCGTCCGATCACGGCCATTCCGGCCACCGCGTCGGTGCCGTAATCCGCGATTTCCCGCACCACGATGGCGTTGCCGATCGGCGTGGCAATGTTGGTCAGGATCGCAGGTATGGCGATCATCCTGACCGCCCCAAAATCACGCGCCACCTGCCCCAGTGACGGACGCGCAAAACCGTCATGCACCCGCAGGGCCGGTAACAAAGCTGCAACCAGCATCGTGATCCGTGCCAGAACCGAGGCCATTGCGGCCCCGTCCAGACCCAGACCGATACCAAAGATCAGGATCGGATCCAGCACCGCATTGACCACGCCGCCATAGATCGTCGCCATCATCGACCGGCGTGCATCCCCATGCGCGCGCAGTACAGCCATTGAGGTCATCGCCGCAGACATGATCCACATCGTCGGCAGAATGATCGAGACGTATCGCGCGGCCAGTCTAAGTACCTCGTCCTTTGCTCCCAAAAGGGAGAGAAGGCCATCGACATTCAAAAGAACCAGCACTGAAACCAGCGCCCCGATGCACGCCCCGAGGACGCCAACACTGGACGCGAATTGCCGCGCCTTTTCAGTGCGGCCTGCTCCAAGCTCGCGGGCGACCAGCGCGCCGGCGGCGATGGACAGGCCGATATTTACCGCATTGGTAAAGAACAACAACGTGCCCGCATATCCAACTGCTGCCGCAAGGGCGTCGTTGCCAAGCATCGAGATGAACACCATGTCCACGAAATCCACGGCAAAGATCGCCATCAGACCGATACTGGTCGTCAGCGACATCCGAACCACATGGCGCATTAGCCCTCCGGTCAGGAACACCGCGCTGGTTTCTGATTTGCCCGCCATTTTCCTTTGGTCCCCGGCCTTTTGCCCGAACCACCCTGCCCGCAATGCCGTGTGGCCAGCAAGAAGTATGATGGTTTCGTGCAGATGAAGTGACCGATTGCGTTCAGGCGGATGAGCCGATCATTATCTCTCCGACCGAAGGCACATCCCCGATATCCAGCCCCGAGGCTGTAGCGAAGGTAACTGCGTTCCCGACGCCCAACGGACAGACAGCCAGCCCCATTGCCGCGCCCGCCAGTTGGACGCATTGGAAAACAGCCCCTACTTCTTTCAGCACAAGCGAATAGGCAAGATCGCCATAAGTCGCCCGCATCACTTTCATATCTGCGGCCAGAACAAGCAGCGTCTGAGGCAGCGACGCGCAATCCGCAGCAGCGGCCGCATCCGCCGAAAGCGCCTTGAGAGAGGGTGTATTTTCAGCAATCATGGTCAGGCCGTGATGCCGCGCATCATAGGCATAAAGACCCGGCGCAAGGCCTTCGCAACGATGAACCAAAACATACGCAGTCAGCGGGTAAAGCCCGCCGCCACTCGGGTAAGGACGTCGGCCATTTTCTTGATAGAAGCACCGAAACAACAACTCGCCAAGCTGCGCGCGCGTCATCGGATCGGTGCCTTGCTGTCGGCGGCTTTGGCGGTTTTGGGCAACCAAAGCATAGGGCGGATCATGCGCGATCAAATCTGCCCTGTCGGGCAATGGCAACGCGATCTGCGGCAAAGTAGCGGGCGCATTGGCAGGCGTGGTGTTACTGCCGGTTTTTCCGATTTTTCTGCGCGCAAAGCCGTTGCGTGTGCGGCTGTGAAACAACGCCTCGTGCACCGGTGCGCCTTCGCGCGCGTCGTTCTCGAACAATGCGCACCATGCAAAAAGCCTCAGCAGCGCGTCCCTTGCCAAAGGCTCGAACCCGGGCAGATCCTGCGTTGCCTCGATGCCTTTGGACAAATCGAAAAGCAGCCCTGCAAGCCGCTTGTCCAGCAGATCAACGGTCGCCCATCCGCCCGGAACCTGCGCCCGAATACCACCATCATGGGACTGAAGAATTGCGCGCGACGAAAGCGAGAGAGGGTTTGCAGGCAAAGAAGCCGGAAATCCGGTTTCCGGCGCACGATTGGGGATGCAGGTCGCAATGATCTGCGCATCTTGCATCAAATGCCTGCACAGAAATCCCATCTGGTCGAGGCGATACAGAAAGGCGGCAGCTTTGTCCTGCGCGTCAGCGCCGTGACCCTCGCAAAGCGCGGCCTCACTGACACTGCCTTGCGACAACGTCTGCGCCAGCATCACCTGCACCGTGTCGGCAAGGGGTACGGACCCCGCCGGGCTAAGCAATCGAGCCGGTTCCGTGTTGATCTCAAGCCTGACGTCAGGGGCAAGACCATAGGTCCAAATGTCCGAATGCCCCATCATCCGGCACCGCAGCGGAGGGCTGGATGACCCCGGCACAAACCAAAGCGCCTCAAGGCCCGGACAGCGCGGAACATATTAAGCTCAACGCGAGTTTCTTCCGGCGCGATCCGATGGGGTTTCTGGAAACGATAACGCAGAACTTTGGAGATATTGCGCGATTCGATCTGGGCAGCGGGCCAATTGTCCTGATCAACGACGCAGATCTTGTCCGCGAAGTATTCCGGTCTCACGAAGCGAACCTTCGTAAACCCGATTTTCTGCGCGCATCGAATTGCGGATACTGGGGCGACGGGCTGACGACGCTGGAGGATCCCACGATCTGGCGCCGTCGCAGACAGACATTGCTTCCCCTGTTTCGGGCCGCATTGCGAATACCCCGGCTTGCAGTCGCGACTGAGATTGCGCAATCCATGTCGGCGCGTTGGGCCGATGGCGGCAGGATCAATCTGCGTCATGAACTGCGTCTGCTGACGGCTCGTATTGCCCTGCGCACAGTCATCGACGCCGACCTTGAGGGGTATTCCGATGGCTTGAACCGCAGCGGGTTGGTCCCCTATCTGGAAGGTTACGGCGAAGATTTTACGTCGGAAGAAGGCCCTTTGCGGATGACCCGCCCTCGCGCGCCACAACAGATGGACTCGATTCTGGCGATTATCGACACGCGTATTCGAAACTGGACGGATCGCGGCGATGTTCTTTCGGCGTTGGCCCACGTTCATCTGACGATGCCTGAAAGCCTGTCGCGACAGGACGTGATCGGCGAAATCATCCAGATGCTGTATGCAGGTCATCTGACGTTCCCCTTTGTCTTGTCGACCTTCTGGCGGGATGTAGCCACCCATGGGCTTGAGAGGCAGCTGGCGCACGAGGCCAAGGCGCTGGGACCGACCCGCTTGCAATGCATCCAAACCCTTGGAAACAGCCGCACAACTGCGATTTTGCGCGAATCCATGCGTCTGTCGCCACCCGCGCCCATCCTGTATCGCGAGGTGTCGCAAACGTTTAATCTGTCCGGGTATGATCTGCACGAGGGGTTGGGCCTGTGGGTCAGTCCGGGTTTGATGCATAAAGATCCTCGTAACTTCCCTCAGCCTGCCGCATTCCTGCCTGACCGCTTTGCCGCCGGCCGGTTGCCCGCTGCCTCGGCCAAAGCCTACATGCCTTTCGGAGCCGGACCAAGGGTATGCATCGCCGCCGCTCAGTCCATCTCGCAGATGACAGCGATCATCCTGACCATGGCTCGTCAGGTTGTGCTTCAACCCATCACGGATGCGCCCGAAGTTTTTGAGGTTCAGCGCAGGGTTCAAGATTGAAACACTGCAGCTAAGTAAGCCAGACGCCTAGATTAAACTTATGTTTTCCAGCCAACAAGCGGCTTGATTGACGCCTTCCCCTGTGAAAGAGTCAAAGCAATGCGATGAGCCCGAAAACAGGCACGTTGCAGCGCCGCGATGTCGGAAGAATACATGCGGCAAATCTGCAAACATAAAAGGGAGTGAATTTCGATGAGCGCACCTACCAACGAAGACTGGGGCAAGATGCACGCGAAAGCCTGGAAAGACCCAGAGTATCGCACATTGCTGGAACAGGATCCCACCTCGGCGGTCAAAGCCTATGGCAAGGAAATCGGCAAGGAATTCACCCAGATCGTCAATATCGGTGACAAGCCCAGCGATGTCTCGGATGACGATCTTCACACCCATGATGACGCGGTCGCCCCACCCGCCTGCTGCTAAGGGCGCAAGCCCTTATGTATGACAGTGCCATTGCGGCACCGCGGTTCAAATCCAGTATCGAGGCGATCTCCGATCCCGAAGAAGGTTTGTACCTCTTCAGCGAAATCGGTCATATCTGCCTGACCGGAAAGGTTTTTTCCGATCTCGCGCCTTTGCTGGACGGAGAGCATCTGGTCGAGGACATATTCGAAAGCCTGTGCCGACATCACGTCAGCACAGACATTCTTGCTGCCCTCGACTTGTTGAAACGACACGGCTTCCTCGCCGAAGAAACCTCGGCGATGCCCAAAAGCAAGCAGGCATTCTGGGAACTGGCTGAAACAAGCCCAACGAAGGCCGCCACGCGCTTGGCGAATACGCCGGTTGGCGTCATCGGCCTGGGTCAAGTTGACATTGGCGAAATGCGCGCCTTGCTGGACCGTAACGGGGTCCGGATCACTGACCGCGGTGCAGTTACCGTTGTGGTAACGGATGATTATCTCAGTCCCGAGTTGACCGATTGGAACCGGCAGGCGATCGATGAAGGTGTGCCTTGGCTTCTGGTAAAGCCCGGTGGGCTACAAAGCTGGCTGGGGCCAGCGTTTACCCCCGGTGAAACAGCCTGTTGGGAATGTCTGGCCCATCGCCTGCGCTGGCATCGACGGGTTGAAATTCATTTGGGTCAGCGTGCAGGCCGGATGGGTCAACCACTGGCACCGCAGGCGCATACCGACGCCGCCGGGATTGCCACATTGGCCGAAGCCGCCGCCGAAGTGACGCGCTGGATCGGAACGGGGCGGTTGTCAACGCTGTCAGATCGGGTGATCAGCACAGACCGTTTGACTCTGAACAGGCAAGACCATGTGCTGACCCGCAGGCCACAATGTCCGGCTTGCGGTGACAAAGCTGGAGTACGCTCCGCCGGGAAACCTGCTTTGCAATCCCGGCCCAAGACGCCCGACCGTGATGGTGGGCATCGCGCAAGTCGACCGAGTGAAGTGCTTTCCAGGCTCGACCGCCATGTCAGCCCGATCACCGGCATTGTCGGGACAGTACGACCGGGCCTCCGCAGCGGTCCAAGTGATTGTGCAGACTGGATCACGCCGACCTTTTCTGCCGATCACAACTTCTCAGACATACATGACAACCGCTTTTTCCTGCGCGAAGGTCTAAGGCGTCGGTCCGGCGGCAAGGGCCGTAACCCCGAACAGGCCCGCATCAGTGCGGTCGCGGAATCTCTGGAGCGGTACTCGGGCGTGTTTGACGGCACCGAGACCCGTCGCCTTGCCCGTCTTGGTGACTTGAAAGACAGCGCCCTTCTACCCAACGATTGTCTGGGCTACAGCGACAGGCAATACGAAAACCGCGCCAGGCTGAACCAAAAAGAGCATAAAGCTCATTGGGTTGCAGAGCCTTTCGACCCCGACGCCCGGATAGAATGGACGCCGCTGTGGTCTTTGGGTCATGAAACGGTGCGCTACCTACCGGCCTCAATGTGCTATTTCGGCTACCCGGGCCCCGGCCCCGTATTTGGCCGTGCGGATTCCAACGGTTGCGCGGCGGGTGGCACGCTGGAAGAGGCTATTCTGCAAGGGCTTCTGGAACTGGTGGAACGAGACGCGGTTGCCATATGGTGGTACAATCGCCTGATCCGTCCAGGTGTCGATACGACCAGTTTCGGGGACCCCTATGCAACTGAACTTGCGGTACATTATCATCGGATACATCGGAATCTTGAGGTGATCGATGTGACCAGCGACATTGGCATCCCGACCTTTGCCGCCATATCCGGCAGGACCGACAAACCCGAAGAAGACATCATCTACGGCTTCGGCTGTCATCTCGACCCGCAGATTGCCCTGTCGCGCGCCCTGACCGAGATCAACCAATCCCTTGAAGCGGTGCCCAAATTAGGCGGCTCAGAAGATCAGACGACATATCTTGGCGGCACCGAGGCTATCGCGTGGTGGCGCAATGTGACGCTGGCGGATGCGACATATCTTGTCGCGGACCCTGAACAACCGCGTGCCAGAGCAGAGCAGTTTCAAAACCGGGCAACTGATGATGTACTTAAAGACGTTCAGACCTGTGTGTCGCTGCTGAAAGCACAGGGGATCGACGTGCTGGTTCTGGATCAAACGCGGCCCGATGTGAATTTCCCGGTTGTGCGTGTTGTGGCCCCGGGGTTGCGGCATTTCTGGGCCCGCTTCGGTCCCGGTCGGCTTTATGACGTTCCGGTCAAACAGGGCTGGCTGTCGTCACCAACGCCCGAAGCGGACCTGAACCCTCATGTCAGTCAGTTCTGAGAACCAACCACTGGAGGATCCCATATGACTACGCCTACAACGTTCGACTATGCGCAGCCGTTCGACATTATGATCGGCATGTGGACCGGACATTCAATCACCTATGACGAAAAAGGCAATTACCTGTACACAGGCCCCAGCATTCTGACGATCGACTGGAAAGTGCCCGGAAAGGTGATGCACTATCGGCAGGAAGACCTTGGAAACCTTGACGACCTCCTGGATGATCATCTGCACCGCAAGGCCCTAAAAGAAATGTTTGCGCTGCGTGAGTTCGATCTGCAAGTAGACGGCAAATCATGCGAGTCGACCACGGGTCCGATCAAGGTCAAGGGCGCGGAAAGCTCCCCCGGCACCTATCTGTTTCACCTCAATTTTCCGCAGGGCGACTATTACAACAACCAGTTTTTCCTGAACCCAAATCAACGCCGTATCATCGGCCCTTATGTTCCGCGCAACGCAGATGGCACGAATGACGGTTTCAAATTCGTGGTATCGCAGACCTTTGAACGCATCTCGTACGAGGTGCCCAAATAAGAGCTCGAAATCCATGCCCGACTCGGCAAACCCGCAATCCGCTCCTAAAATGCAAGACGCGCAGGCGTTTGTCATCGGTGGTGGTATTGCGGGGTTGCTTTCGGCGCATATGCTGAAGGATCGGGTGGCTAAAGTTACGGTTATTGAGCGGTCGACTTATTCAGAACCTTCAGGTGACGCTCCTGCTGCCCGCCCCGAAGTGCCGCAAAGCCATTGTTTACACATGCTGATGGGCGCAGGTGCCAGTGCGTTCGACGAGTTGGTGCCCGGATGGCGTGAGGCTTTGATGAATCGCGGCGCGATCACATACGATGCCGGGGCCGATGTTGCCTTGCGCGTGGCCTCAGGATGGTTACCGCGGGTTCAAACCGGGATCACGCTGTATGGCGCATCCAGGTGCTTGATCGAAACCGCGCTGCTGGATGTACTTAGCGATGCCGAGAACGTTGAGATCCTGACAGGCCAGCGCGTAGTCGGAATCGAACTTGATCCCGATGAAAAGCGCGTGCGCGGACTCAAGCTAAACACAGCCGACGGTCGCAGAGAAATCCCGGCAGATTTGGTCGTCGAGGCCAGCGGCGTCGCCTCACGGCTGCCGCGCTGGCTGGCGCAACACCACGGAGCGACGCACCAGATCGCGCGCACCGAAACCGCTCCGGGTCGGCAATATGTTTCATGTTGGGTACGGATACCTCCTGCTTATGCACCGGATTGTCAGGGACTTGCTCTGGCCCCGACCCGGGACTCTGGTGGCCGCGCAGGTATGATGATACGGGCCGAGAACGATCTGTGGGGTGTTGTATTGCAGACCCCTGAGACCGTACCACTGCCAACCGACGGTCAAAGCCTTGTAGCCCTATCGGCCGAGTTGTCGGACACCGCATTGCACGACATTCTGCAACATGCCACCTTGGCAAGCCCCCTGCACATCTATGGCCGCACCGCCAATCGGTGGCGTCACTACGAAGATTATCCGCATTGGCCTGCAAACCTTTTCGCCGTGGGCGATAGTGTATGTGCGCTGGACCCTTATGCGGGGCTTGGGATGACCTCAGCCGCGCGGGGTATTCAGTTGCTTTCTCGTTTTTTGGATGAGAAAGAGTGCGCAATGGAAAGTGCGACCCAATCGTTTCAATCCCGGCTTGCGGAACATAATCAATGGCCGTGGTGCATTGCCACCGGCGACTGGGCAAGCGCCACAACGCCTGGGCTACGCTGGCACCTGGAAAGCCTGACACAGGCCGCACCGTTCGACCCTGAATTGGCTCGGATGTTATTGGAAGTGCAGCACATGTTACGCCGACCAGAAACTCTGACGAAGGAGGCCGTCGCATGAAAATCGCTGTTTTAGGGGGCGGCACTGCAGGCTTCATCGCCGCTGCGCACATGACCCACTACTTTCCCGACGCAAAGCTGTGGCATATTTTTGATTCCCGCATTCCGACAATTGGTGTTGGTGAAGGAACAACGCCTCGCTTCCCGATGTGGCTGAAAGAGGTCACGGGCGTCGGCCCTGAAGAAATCGGTGAGCGCTGCGGCTCCACCGTGAAAATGGGTTCGCTGTACGAAGGCTGGGGCGCTGACGACAATACGTTCGTCAATCGATTTCAGCCCCCTCGGCTATATGGTTATCACTTTGATGCGGGACGTGTGACTGGACTGATCGGTGATCATGTAAACGCCATCCAACTTGATGCGCGCGTCGTTTCGCTAATCCGTTTTCCGGACCGAGTGCAGATCGGGTTTGAAGACGGCAACAGCCTAGAGTGTGACTATGTTCTGGATGCGCGCGGCTTTCCTGCCGGCGCATGGGCGGACGCCCCGGATGACCCGGATATTATTCGCATGGATTGGATTCCGACGGGTCGCGCCATGGTGCGCAGGTTGCCGCCCAGCAAACAAACCAGCATGTCACGATCAATCGCGCGCCCGCATGGATGGGCCTTTCAGATCCCCCTGCGGGACTGGACGTCCTGCGGATATGTCTTCAATCCTGCGCTCAGCAGTGATGAGGATGTTCTGAAAGACTTCGATGCCTTTCTTGAAAGCGAGGGTACGGAACCTACAGAAATCCGCGTCAGGGTGAGTTTCCCAAACTTTATGCGCCGCAACTGGTTTGACGGTCGCATCTTCACAATCGGCAACGCCGCATCGTTTGTTGAGCCGCTTGAAGCAACGGCCATTGGCGCGACGATCATGCAGGTTCGCACCGCGCAGCGCTGGATGGCCGAGCCTGATCGCAGCAACGTTCCGGAAAAAGCAGCAGTAGATCACGCAAACGCCACAATGCGATCCTACATTTTGCGCAATTCACTGTTTATCGCATGGCACTATGCGTGCGGGTCACAATGGAACAGCCCATTCTGGGATCTGGCCGCCGATAGCCTCACGCGTGCAGGCAAACACAAATACCTAAAGCGACACATGGGTGCGATGACTGATTTTCTGGATGCTGGACGTAATCTTCCCGGAGCCAGAATCGGGGCGTGTACCGATCAGAAAAAATGGGAAAATGACGTATTGCCCATGTTGACCAGATACGTCCCGTTTGGCAATTTCTCCGAGCTTAATTTTGCACAAGTTGGCCACGGTATCGGCTATTATAGCACTAACCACAGTACCGCAGGTGGCGATATCCATGGCTAAAGTAAACATGTCCTTTGTTCCGGGTTTCCAACTGTCGGAACGGCTGTATGAAAGCGATCATTCATTTGTGCTGCGCGCCACACGCGATTCCGACCGCGCGCGGGTGGTGATCAAGATCCTCAAAAGCGATTTCCCCAGCGCATCGAGACTCGCCCGTTTCCGCAGTGAGTTTGAAATCACCAGCAGCCTGGATTTGCCGGGCGTGATCCACGCGCAAGAGCTTCATCGCTACGACAAATCCCTGATGATGGTGCTGGAAGATTTTGACGGAATCTCGATTGCGGACCTTCTTTCCACGCGGGATCTGTCGCGAGAAGAGTTTCTGGACACCGCGCTGCAAATGGCGCGTGCTTTGCAGGGCGTTCACAAATCGAATGTGATCCACAAGGATATCTCGCCGCAGAACGTTCTGATCAATCCGGGTACTGGCGAAGTCAAATTGATCGACTTTGGTATTTCGACCCGGTTTTCCACCGAGCGCCCGGTTCTCAAAAGCCCCGAAGTTCTGGAAGGGACGTTGCAATACATCTCGCCCGAACAAACCGGGCGCATGAACCGAACGCTTGATCATCGCACCGATTTCTACTCGATGGGCGCGACGTTCTACGAGATGCTGACTGGCGCGCCGCCGTTCGAAGTTGATGACAAGCTGGAACTGGTACATTGCCATGTCGCCCGGGAACCTGTGCCGGTCTATCGCCGCAACCCGGATGTGCCGCTTGCCCTGTCCAAGATCGTCGGTCGGATGATGGCTAAAAAGGCCGAGGACCGATACCAAAGCGCAGCAGGCATCGTCGCCGATCTTGAAGCCGTACGACTTGGGTCCGGTCTGGAACGGTTCGAGCCAGGGCGCGCGGACAGGATTGAACATTTCAACGTTCCCGAACGTCTCTATGGCCGTGATCGCGAGTTGCGTACGCTGCTCGAGGCCTTCGAACGCGTCCGGAACGGGCCAGCTGAGATGATGCTGGTATCAGGCTATTCAGGCGCGGGCAAAACCGCACTTGTGAATGAAGTCCATAAACCGATCACCCGCGCGCGTGGCTATTTCATCAAGGGCAAGTTCGACCAGTTCAAGAAAAACGACCCCTACTCCGGTCTGACGGTCGCGCTGCAGGATCTGGTGCGTCAATTGCTGACCGAAAGCGAAACGCGGCTGGCAAGCTGGCGGGAAGAACTCAACGAGGCGCTTGCCCCAAATGCATCGGTTATTCTGGATGTTGTTCCGGAACTTGAACTGATCATTGGCCCGCAGCCCGAAGTCCCCGAGTTGGACCCGGCCGAGGGAACCAACCGCTTTAATCAAACGGTCCGCAAATTCTTGCGTGCCTTGTGTGCCCATGATCGGGTCGTGGTCTTGTTCCTTGACGACCTGCAATGGGCGGATAGCGCGACGCTGGGTCTGTTGAACGTCATTCTGACTGATGACGAGATTGGTCGGCTGCTTTTGATCGGCGCCTATCGCAGCAACGAAGTGGACGCGATGCATCCGATGACGCGCGCGCTGGATTCCGTGCGCGAAGCAGGTGGCCGCCTGTCCAGTCTTGCGCTTGCCCCGCTGGGAATGTCCGACATTGCGACATTGATCGCGGATACGCTGCAATCCGACGCATCGCAATTGATCGAGCTGGCCCAGCTAGTCGTGCAAAAAACCCAAGGGAACCCGTATTTTGTTCGTCAATTCCTGATGGATCTGCATCAAGAAGGACTGATTACCCAAAAGGCGGATAACCCCGATGACCCGATGCGCTGGTCTTGGGACGTTCAGGCAATCCGCGCTGCGAAGATTACGGACAATGTCGTTGATCTATTGCTTGAAAAGCTGAGGCGGCTTGAAACCGACACGCAGTCTGCATTGCAACTGGCTGCGTGCATCGGCAACCGTTTCGACATCGACACACTGGCGCTGATCCGCAAGATCGAGCCGCAAAAGGCATTTGAGTGTTTGCTGCCAGCCATTCGCGAAGACATGATCCGGCCTCTGTCTGATCTTGTCGTGACGGAAAATGATGATGCCCTGTCCCCGCTTGTCGTGCGCGAGTTTGCGTTTCAACACGACCGCGTGCAACAGGCCGCTTACAGCCTGATCGACATCGATGATCAGGACGGTGTGCACCTTGCTATCGGACGTCAGCTAAGGGCGCGACTGACCCCGGAAGAGCTCAACGAACGTATTTTCGAAGTTGTAGACCAACTGAACATCGGGCGTGCGGGCATCGACGACCGGGCCGAGCAAATCGATCTGGCGCATCTTGACCTGACGGCTGCGCGAAAGGCTTACGATTCAGCTGCTTATGGCGATGCGTTGTCATTTGTGAATGTGGCCTCAGAACTTCTTGGGCCCGAAGGTTGGGATGAAAACTACGAACTGACCTTCGAAGCACACCGCCAATCCGCTGCGCTTGAATATCTGACAGGAAATTTCGACCGCTGCACCGAGATTGTGAATGCAACGCTAGAGCACGCAAAGACCGATCTGGAAAAGGCCGAAATCTACTTTACCCGCATCGCTCAACACACATTGCTGATGGAATTCGATCAGGCCATCGATGCTGGCATCAAGGCGCTGGGTCTTGTGGGCGTTGAGATGAGCCTCGAAAACCTTGAGGAAGCTGGTCAAAACGCCATCGGAATGGCTGCCGGGATGCTGGGTGAAGGCAACCCGGCTGATCTGTTCAACAATCCGGATGTAGACAGCCCCGAAATCGCGCTGGCTCAGCGCAGCCTGCGCCATCTGACCATTGCGGCGTTCCTTTATAATCAGCAGCTATTCCCCCTGATTGTCGGAACCTCGGTGCAATTGTCGCTGAAACACGGCAATGCCCCTGAATCGGCACTGTTCTTTGCGAATTTCGGCCTGATCCTAGGCGCGTTCATGGGCAAGTTTCGCGAGGGGCTTGCCTTTGGCGAACTGGCGCTCAAGCTTTGCGACAAATTTGGTGCACGGGCCCCCACCGCTACTGTCTGCCTTGTCACGGGTGTCGAACTCATTCCCTGGGTTCATCACGTCCGCAACGTCATTCCAGTGATCGAGCGCGGATATCGCGAGGGCATGGATTCGGGTGATATCCTTTGGGCCGGATATCTTGTTATGTATCGCGTCGTGATCGACAGCTTTGCAGGCAAACCCATCGGCGAGGTTTTGGATGGGATGCCCGACCAGCTTCACGCGATCCATCGGGCACAGAACCATGGCGCTGCGGCTGGCATCCATGCTCACCAACTTGTGCTTTCCACTCTGGCGGGACGGTCGCATTCAAGCACCGATTTCTCGACCGAAGAGCTGGATGAGGCGACTTTTTTGGCGTCTTGCGAAGAAAACCAGATGTCGATGGCGATCTGTTTCTACAGGATCCTGAAGGCTCAGGCGCTGTATGTATTCGGTCGCCCTCATGAAGCGTTGGCTGAGACCCAAATGGTTGAGCCGATGTTGAATTTCATCATCAACCACCCCAACCTGGCCGACCATCTTCTGTATCAATCGCTTTCAATTGCGGCGCTGCAAAATGGTGACGGATCAGACTCCGAAATGCGTGGCAAGCTGGAGGCCAATCTGGAACGATTGGGTCAGTGGGCCGAATCCGGGCCGGACAACTTCAAAGCCAAAGAACTGATCGTCGCGGCCGAGATTGCGCGTATTGACGGCAACGATTCCGAAGTGCTCGACCTGTTTGATGCGGCAATTGCCGCTGCCCAAAAAGGCGGGTTCCTGCAGGACGAGGCTGTGGCCTGCGAACTTGCCGCGCGATATGTCATGAAACGCCGCCCCTATGCACGGGTTGGCACAATGTATCTGCGCGATGCGCGCTATGCCTACCAACTGTGGGGCGCGCAACGAAAGGTCGAAGAGCTTGAGCTGGAATTCCCGCAACTGCTGACCGAGCAGCGCGAACGCAGAACCACCGCGCAGCAACTTACCGAAACGGCGTCAAGAACAGTCGATACCACGACAAATCAGTACCTAAAGGGCGATCTGGACCTTAATACACTGCTGAAAGCCGCGCAGACGATTTCGGCAGAAGTTGTTCTCAGCCGCCTGCTGGATCGTTTGCTTGGCACTTTGATCGAAAACGCCGGTGCGCAGCGCGGCGTTCTGCTGCTGACGCGCGGCGAAGAGATCATGATCGAGACCGAAGCCAGCGTTATCTCGGAAAACAGCTCGTCTCAGATGCCTGTGCCGCTGGACTCAGAGGAAGGCGCAAGAATCCTGCCGACCAGTGTGATCAATTATACCGCACGAACGCATGAGATCGTGCTCGCCGATGATGCCCAGATTGATGAGCGTTTCATGGTTGATCCCCATGTTCAGGAAAACGAGACGCGGTCCGTCCTGTGTCAGCCGATCCTGCATCAAGGCGAACTTGTGGGCCTTGTCTATCTGGAAAACAACTTGGTCAGCTCAGCCTTCAAGCCCGAGCGCGCGCGGTTGTTGTCGCTGCTATCAGGACAGATTGCTGTCTCCATCCGAAATGCCGAATTGGTGGAGAATCTGGAAGATAAGGTCCGCGAGCGCACGGAACAACTTGAAGTGCACGCCAAGTTCATCGAACAGACATTTGGTCGCTTTCTTGCAGGTGAAGTGGTGGATCAGTTGTTGAAATCGGCCGAAGGCGTGGATTTCAGCGGGCGGAAAACCAGCGTTACGGTGCTGATCTCGGATTTGCGCGGCTTTTCGACCCTGTCCGATACGCTGCCACCCGAAAACATCGTTACGATGCTGAACACCTATCTCAGCGAGATGACAAACGTCATTCAAAAGTACAATGGAACCATCGACGCCTTTATCGGTGACGCAATCCTTGTTGTCTTTGGCGCGCCGTTGCAACGCCCCGACGATGCCGAGCGCGCCCTCGCCTGCGCGCTTGAGATGCAAAACAGGATGGGATGGGTCAATGACTGGAACACCCGCAACGGCTTGCCGGAAATCGAGATGGGTATTGGCGTGAATACCGGTGAGGTTGTTGTCGGCAATATCGGTTCAGACAAGCGCGCCAAATACAGTGTTGTCGGCAGCACAACAAACCTGGCTGCGCGGATCGAGGGCTTTACCGTCGGAGGCCAGATCCTGATTGCGGACGACACGCGCAAGGCAGTCAAAGCACCTCTGGAGTTACGCAGCTTCCGCACTGTAGAAACCAAAGGCGCGGGCAAGCCGCTTGAGCTATATGAACTCATTGGTATGGGTGGCACCTATGCAGTCTCTCTGTCGACCCAATCGGTGGAACTGACCCACATTGACCCGGCACTTGGGCTTACGTTCCGCTCGGTTGTTGACAAACAGATCGTTGGCGAGGCCGAAACCGGCAAGGTGCGACAATTGTCATCGACCGAGGCGCACATTCAAAGCGACGAGATACCCGAACCTTTTACAGACCTGCAGCTTCTGATCGACCGACCGGACGGCTCGGGACAAACCATGGGTGTCTATGCCAAAGTTCTGGACCAGGTGGTCGAGGATGGGTGCTTTGCTGTACGCTTTACCGCCGTTCCTCCTGATGTCCGCGAAATACTTGGCGATTTCATTGAACAAAGTCGTGTCAGGCCGGTAAGCTAGATGGCCTCAGGGCGACTTCGGGTGTCAAAGTGGTCGGCGGTCAGCCACGGCCACGGACATGATCGCGTTGCAGGGTGCGCAACGTGTCATCTATATATCGACTGCGTGCAATGTGGCGGAGAGACAGGGATTCGAACCCTGGAGACGGTTTCCCGCCTACACACTTTCCAGGCGTGCGCCTTCGACCACTCGGCCACCTCTCCGTGTCGGCGATATTTGGACCATAGAAACAGGATTTGCAAGGCCCATTTCACGCTGAATCAAAGCTCGTCCCCGTCTCCTGAATCCATGTCTGCCTCGGTCATTTGGACCGACTCTGACAGGGTCTGCACCGAGTTTGATTCAGCGGGCTCTTCCGGCTCTTTCTCCTTGGGATCGCGCAGAACTTCGGCATTTCGCAACCACACATCCCGCTGAGCAAACGGGATTTCGATACCTTCTTCGACGAAGCGGCGGTTGATTTCGTGGTTCATGTCGGATTTCACCGATAGCACCCAGTTCACGTCCCGCAGGATCGCCCGAATTTCAAAGTCCAGAGAATCCGCCCCGAACCCCTGAAACACAACGCTTGGCGCGGGGTTGGCCAATACCATTGGGTGCGCGTTGGCGATCTCGCCCAAGATCGTTTCAACCTTGCGGGTATTAGTACCATAAGCCACGCCGACCGGAACAATCACGCGACCAATCGTGTTGCCGCGAGTATAGTTCGTCACCACCCCGCTGATCAGGTCCGAATTCGGGACGATCACGTCCGTACGGTCAAAGGTTTCGATCCGCGTCGAACGAACGGAAATATCGGCGACATAGCCCATCATGCCGTTCACATCGATCCAGTCACCTTTGGAAATCGGACGCTCGACCAAGAGGATGATGCCCGATACAAAATTTGACACTATGGTTTGCAGGCCAAAGCCGATACCCACCGACAAGGCACCCGCTACGATGGCAAGCGACGACAAGTCAAACCCGGCGACCATAATGGCGACCAGAGCGGCCAGAAAGATACCGACATAGCCGGTTCCGGCGACGATCGCATTTTGACCACCGGGATCAATGCTCGTCTTCGGCAACAACGAATTTCGCAAGCCGCTTTGCAGCAAGCGGGTCACCGTATAGCCGATTGCAAATATAGCAACGAAGGTCAAAAAGTTGCTGGGGGAAATTGTGACACCACCGATGTCAAATCCCTGCATCAGGCGTGACCAGGCTTCGCTCAGATCGGATTCGCGCGCACCCCAGTACAGGGCAAGGATCGGCACGGACAGGATCGCCAGAATAAAGCCCACCAGAACCGAGAACAACGAGTCCTGTGATCTTTCACCTTGCCCCGACAACCAACCGTAGATCGACGTCAGGAACCGTTGAACGATGACCAGCGCCCCGATCAGAACCAGAGTTCTGATGGTGGGAAAGACGATTGCCTCAGCCGCATTGATAAACCCAAGCGCACCCAGAACCGGTGTCGCGATCCCCAGCATGAATAAAGCGCGCCGGATAAGTTCGACTACCTGGCTAAATCCCGCAGCCCGGACTGTCTGCGCATCATCCTCGGCTTTTTCGACGGCCGGTTGGCGTATTTGTCGAATACGCAGCAACAACAACGAACTCAGGACAATGACCGGGAAGCTAACAACGGCTCGGGTGGCGTCCGAGATGTTCTCGATCCTCTCGAACAAACCGGCCAGTTCGTGCAGAATCAACAGAACGGCAAGCAGATCGATGTAAACGCGCAACTCCTTTATCCGGACGGCTGAAAGACGTTTGAAGTTGTTTGCCTGCCCCATCAGGAAGGCCTGACGTCCGATCCAGTCGTAATAGAGGATGATTGCCGCCCAGTATGGGATCTCTTCAAACAGCAGGCTGCCACGAAGCCCCAGAACCCCTGTCAGGATAACGGCTTCTACCAGCAGAACAACGCCGATCCAGGGTAAAACGATGCGCAACAAAGATACGATGAACGTCCAGACACCGCTGCCTGTGCCGCCAAACCGCCTGAGATAATTGCCGCCCATTTCCGACCACCGACGCCCGTAAAGCAGCAGAACGCTGGCGATGGCGACCAGGATCAGAATTTGCGGTCCGCGATCTCGCAACCGCTCTTTGAAAATGTCAGAGCGTAGATTTTTGACTGTTTCATTGACCAGCGCGCGTGCCGCTTCGGACATGTCGATCCAGGCGGGACCCCAATGCGCCGGATTTAACGGGGACGGTCCCCGCTCTAACAGTTCCTTTTTCTGACGCTCGCGAATGATCTGGTCAATCTCGTTGATCAGACCATTGGCGCGACTATACGCTTCTTCTGATATGATCCGGGGAACCCGCAAGCTGTCCAGTTGGGTTTCCAGATGCGCCCGCAAGCTGGCGATGTCTTCGGGCTCGCTTGCCCCTTCTGCCGGCTTGTCACCCAGAGCTTTCAACTGGTTTTCAAGCGTTTGGATGCGATCCGTATTCGCGCCACGCGCCTTGTTGAAATCGTCTCGATAAGTGTTTATTTCCGAACGCAGATTTTCCATAGCCGCGTTCGAAGCCCGATTGGCTTCGATCACCGACTCAGCGCGGTTTGCCGTGCTGACCCAACCCTTGTAGTACTCGCTTTGCTTATCCGTCAGCTGGGCAGCAGATGGGCCAACCCAACCGAACAGGCAAATGGCGAACAGTACTATGAAAAGGCGGAGCCGCCCCAGCATCATACGTCCTCGAACACGCCGGGAATGCTGCGCGGAGCCTCGGTCATCCAGTCAGGAACAGGCAGTTCCTTTTCACGCAGGAAATCCGGGTTGAACAGCTTGGACTGATAGCGTGTACCAAAGTCGCACAGGATCGTTACGATGGTGTGGCCCGGTCCTAGGTCTTTGGCCAGACGCACCGCGCCCGCCATGTTGATCGCGGTCGACCCACCCATGACCAGCCCCTCTTCGCGCAGCAGGTCAAAGATATATGGCAGCGCTTCGTTGTCAGTCATCTGATAGGCATAGTCCGGCTTGAACCCTTCAAGGTTCTTGGTAATTCGCACTTGCCCGATACCTTCTGCGATCGAGCTGCCCTCCATCGCGATCTCGCCGGTGGTGTAATAGGAATAAAGCCCTGCCCCCATCGGATCGACCAGAGCGATTTTGACCCCCTTGGGCTGCAGCGCCTCGGCCACGCCGGCCAGCGTGCCCCCCGAACCCACCGCTGAGACAAACCCATCGACCTTGCCGCCGGTCTGCTCCCAGATTTCCGGTCCCGTGGTTTCCACATGCGCCTGTCGGTTGGCGACGTTGTCGAACTGATTGGCCCAGATCGCGCCGTTGGGTTCGGTCTGCGCAAGCTCTTCTGCCAGTCGGCGTGAATAGTGCACAAAGTTGTTGGGATTGCGATAAGGCGCGGCTGGAACCTGAACCAGTTGCGCACCCGCCAGTCGCAGCATGTCCTTTTTCTCTTCCGACTGAGTCTCGGGGATCACGATGACGGTTTTGAACCCCATCGACGCACCCACCAGCGCCAGACCGATGCCGGTATTGCCGGCGGTGCCTTCAACAATGGTGCCCCCGGGTTTCAGGTCGCCCCGCGCTATGGCATCGCGAATGATGTAAAGTGCGGCGCGATCCTTGACCGATTGTCCGGGGTTCATGAATTCGGCCTTGCCAAGAATCTCACACCCGGTTTCCTCACTGATGCGCTTTAACCGGATCAGCGGTGTTTTCCCGACTGCGTCGGCAAGGTCTCGTGCAATGCGCATGGCGCCCTCTTGTCATTTGGTTTCGCAGAAGATTTACAGGTGCCCCGCCGCAACCACAAGCGGGGATAGCTATGCGCGCAGACGATCGCGGTGCCTGGCCAGCCAATGCGCAAGGCTCAACAACGGCAAATCCTTGAAAGCATGGGCGTCTATCATGTCAACAAACCGGTTAAAGGGTATGATTTTACTGCGAATATCCTCACCTTCATCCTTCAGGCCGCCTTGGTCGACGGTCCCCGTCAACTCTGCCAACCCCACATACATGTGAATATATTCGGTAGACGACCCGCTGGATGAATAGGCGCCACCCGCATATTCAAGTCTTTTCAGCGTGACATGCGCCTCTTCCATGGCTTCGCGGTGGGCGGCCTGTTCGGGCGTTTCTCCCGGATCGATCATTCCGGCAACCGGTTCCCACATCCATGGTTCGGGATCGTCAATCAGAAAGACAGGGGCCCGGAATTGCTCGACCAGCAAAACCGCATCCCGCGCAGGATCGTATGGCAGAACCACCACCGCACTGCCCTGCATCAGACCGCTGCGGCTGATGACCGGCCCCATCGATCCATCGTTGAGGCGATGCTGAAGATCGACCTCTTCCATGCCGAAGTAATTGACATAGGCGTGACTGTGCCGGTGGACGATAACGTCTTTCTCGGGACTGCGCGGTTCAGGCGCACGCCTTTGCCGTGCCGCCAGACGGGCCCAGGCGCGGGTCCGAATAGCCGGAAAGCTACGCGCAATTACGGCGGTCTCGACATGTCCGTAATGTGCCATCACCTCGTGCGCGGCGATCATGGTGACATCGGCCCAGGTATCGATCCACTCCATCAGAGACCACGGAGCGGCTGGATTCCAGACCCCATCCGTCGGAAAAAACAACCGAGCCTGCAGAACATCGCCATCCGGCGTCCTGACAGCGCGGGTTTCCAGTTCGTAGTCGAACCCGCCCTCGTAAAAGGCAAGGCGGTCCAGGTCGTTGTCGTCAAGACCCCGTACAACAATCCCCTGCGCAGCGCCGCCGGGTTCGGGCAGGATCATCGGAAAGAGCTGATCCTGTACCGCATAGACCGCGTGATCCGGTAATACCGCCTGTGTTATGTAAAGTTCGGACAACGGCCGCCCAAGAACATGTTCCAGCAGCGGCAAGTACCGAAGCGTTCCGTAGAAAAACAGATCAGACACGTTGAAAATCTCTGGATCGAAGTATGAAAGATCAGTTCCAGCGACGCGCTGCAATTTCGGTCAGTATCCCGGCAATGATGGACCCGATGGCCAATGTGGCAAGTATCTCGGATACCAGCAATTGCTTGGAAAACTCGACGCCCAGTTCGAAGATGGCAATAATCGCCTCAAACGGGCCGCCAAACCGGTTTCGCATGGCTTGCTGGATCATTTCATAGGTGCCCTGTACGAACAAACCCCAAAAAACCAGCGACGCGACACCGGTAAGACCGTTGTTCATTGCGGCCGTCCAGCCGCGACCGGCCCGTTTGCCCATGATCGTCCAACCGCAGACGACCCCGAGTGTCATGTTGACATAGGTGAAATAGCCGTAGGATTTACCTTCTTCGCCATTCTCGATGATCATTGTCGAAACCAGAAAAGCGATCACCAACAAACAAATGGCGGCTACGAGGCGTGCAGCAGTGGGCATTCGTGACGTCCGTCCTTTAACCGGGTTTTGCTATAGTGATCTGTGTCACATCGCAATTGCCGGTGTCAAAGGCTGCGCCACATGCGGTCAAATAATAATTCCACATGCGGCGAAAACGCTCATCAAAGCCCATTTCGGCGATCTGATCCCATTTCGAATTAAACGTCTCGTACCAACGGCGCAGGGTTAGATCATAGCTTTTGCCGAATTCTTTGGAATGAACCAGTTCCAGTCCTGCTTGACCAATCTGTTCCTTCAGGATTTTCGGGGCTGGCAACATCCCCCCTGGGAAGATGTATTTCTGTATGAAATCAACGCCGTTCTTGTAAATGTCCCAACGATGATCTGCGACTGTTATGATCTGCAACGTGGCCTGAGCGCCCGGTTTCAGCCGATCCCGGACCGTATCGAAATAGACCGGCCAATATTTCTGTCCCACAGCCTCGAACATTTCGATCGAGGCAATTCCGTCAAACTGGCCACGTTCATCTCGGTAATCCTGCAACTTGAACTCTACAAGATCGGAAAGTCCAGCTTTTTCAATGCGTTCTTTCGCAAAATTCAACTGCTCCTGACTGATGGTCAGTCCGGTCACGCGCAACCCGCGTTCTTTCGCGGCGTATTCTGCGAAACCACCCCAGCCGCAGCCGATTTCAAGGATGTGATCACCGGGCTTGGCCCCCATCTCGTCCACAAGGCTGGCGTATTTCGCCGTTTGTGCCTTCTCAAGGCTTTCCTGACCAGTCTCAAAGATCGCGCTTGAATAGGTCATGGTATCATCCAGCCATAACCCATAGAATTCATTACCCAAATCGTAATGATACGAGATGTTCTTCTTAGCCTGCGCGCGATTGTTGCGATGCAGCCAGAACCGCAGCCTTTCATAGGCGCGGATCAGAAACTTGCCCGTGAAATCGTCATAGACCGTTTCGGTACCCAGATGCACAAGATCCATGAATGCACGCAGGTCCGGCGTACTCCAGTCCCCCTCCAGATAGCCGTCAGAAAAGCCCAATTCCCCCTCTCGGATCAGGCGGGCAAAGATATCTGGATCATGAATGTCAATCCGCGCCACCGGACCTGGTTTTTTGGCTTCGGCCCGAAAAATCCGCCCATCCGGCAAGGCGATATCAAGACGACCTGAATCCATCCGCTCCAGCATCTTGAAGACTTGTGTGAAATACCTTGGCAGGTTTTCCTGCCCATCTGTTGTCGTCAGGAACATCCGCTCTCCCCTCTGCGGTTGCGCTACAAAGCTAGGGCCCGATTCCGTTTCTGGCAAGTTTTCAATTCCTTACCGGTGTTTTTCTGCTTTCATATGCCGCCAGCGCCCGATTGCGCCCTTCGGCCAAACCAACGATTGGTTGGGGGTATGGAGCATCCGGGCTCAGCCCCCACGACCGCGGGACAGCATCGAAATAGGCCAGAGATTGCGGGCTGGGGTCCGCGTTGCCTTCTGCGATCCATCGGCGCAGATAGTCAGAGTACGGATCGAACCTTTCACGCTGGGTCTCGGGGTTGAAGATGCGAAAGAACGGTGCTGCATCGGGGCCAGAGCCAGCAACCCATTGCCAACCCATCGCATTCGCGGCCGGGTCCCAGTCGATCAGGCAATCGGCAAACCAGTCCATGCCGATTTTCCAATGCACCAACAGATGCTTGGTCAGATAGCTTGCGACGATCATCCGCGCCCGATTATGCATCCGCCCCGTCACGTACATTTCCCGCAAACCTGCATCGACGACCGGAATACCGGTTCGGGCCTGCCGCCATATTTGCGCAAACGCGGCGTCAGGATCGGCTTGCCACGGGAAATCATCCCATTCCGACCGCCAGTTCGCAGTCAGCATGTGGGGATTGTGATACATAAGGTGATAGGCAAATTCGCGCCAGATCAGTTGCCTCAGGTAGGCATCTGTTCCCTGTACGCCCAAGGCGGCCGCCGTCTTTACCCTGTGCCAAACGCTACGCGGACCAATCTCACCCAGCGACAGATACTCGGACAGGTTCGAGGTTCCGACCTCATCCAACCGATCCCGGTCATCCTTATAACGGCTGATGGCATCAAGAAATCCGTTCAGCCGTTCATGCGCCGCTGCTTCACCCGGAACGACATAGGGGCGGACCACCGCAGCCCCGCGGTTCATGCCGCGACCCAAATCCCAATCGGCCAGTCGTTCGGACCCGGGCCAACTTGCGGGCGCGATTAGCTTTCCGGGCGTGTCGATGGGCATCGGAACGTCCATCTGGCTCACCGCGCGCCACATTGGCGTAAACACCCGAAAGGGTTGCCCCGCTTTGGTCGCCACCTGCCATGGCTCGAACAGCAAGTGACCGGGGAAAGACTTCGCTATGAGCCCCTGAGAGGTCAGCTCTGACTTGATCATTGTGTCGCGCGCAATCGCCTCGGGGTCATAGCTGCGGGTCCAGAAGACGGTTCTGGCACCCGTTTCCTTGATCAGATTGCGCAGCACGTCCAAGGCGGCACCGCGTCTCAGAATCAGGCGACTGCCCTGCGCTTTCAGGCTCTGCCCGAACGTCTCAAGCCCCAGACCCAGCCGCCATTTGGGCGCAGTTCCCAAGCCTTGCACAAGATCGTCATTAATAAACACCGGCACGATCGGGCTGCCCGATTTTACTGCCGTTTCCAGCGCCGGATGATCGGACATGCGCAGGTCGCGCCTGAACCACAAGATGATCGGTGGCCGCTCGGTTTCCATAGCCTGTCCTGTTGTTTCAGGGGTTACGGCGCCAGGTCTGGATCGGATCACAAAACGCGGTCAAGTGCCTCGATAAGCTGATCAATTTCCTGACGCGAGGTGTAATGCGTGAAACTAAGGCGCAGCACGCCCTGTTCCGGATCGACCCCCATCGCCCGAAGCGGGCGTGCCGCATAGAAATCACCACCAGCGGCCATTATACCGTAGTTGGCCAATTCAGCAGCCACGGGACCAGCAGCCCGGTTAAGCGACAGGGCAACTGTCGGAGCGCGAAGGGTTGCGTCGGTCGGGCCAAGCAACCGCACCGCGTTTCGGTTTTTCACCGCGTCCAATAAGGGCTGCAGCAGTTTAATCTCGTGCGAGCGCATCAGATCATGCGCAAATCCGGCGCGCGCAGCGGTATCCCTGTCCGTGCATTTGTGATGATCGCACAGCATCTCGACATAATCCGCCATACCGGCACATGCGGCGATCTGGGCGTGATCTGGTCCAGCTGGCGTAAACCTTTTGTAAAGAACATCCGCGTTGAAGACATGCGCCTGATTGGGAAGCATCTGACCAAGTGCACGGCGCACAACCATGCAACCTTGATGCGGGCCATACGTTTTGTAGGAGGAAAACAAATAGATATCGGGGCCAAGCTCACCCACATTGGGAAACCCGTGCGGCGCATAGGACACGCCGTCGACGCAGACAAACGCGCCTGCGGCATGAGCAATCGCGGTGATCTCGGTCACCGGGTTGATCTCGGCCACGACGTTTGAACAATGCGGGAAACAGACCAGCCGGACCCGCTCATCCAACAAATTCTCAAGATCCTGCGGGTTCAGCGAACCGGTATCGGGATCAATCCGCCATTCCCGAATTTCGATGCCATCCTCAGCCAGCCGCCGCCACGGACCGGAATTGGCCTCGTGATCCTGATCGGTCACGATGATCGCATCTCCGGGTTTCATCCATTGCCGAAACGCCTGCGCCAGCACATAGGTGTTTTGCGTGGTCGAGGGACCAAAGCTCAGTTCGTCCGTATCAACCCCCAAAAGGGCAGCAAGGCGACTGCGCGCCTCGTCTATCTCATCACCCGCCAGACGGCTTGCCTGATAGTCTGCGTAGGGCTGGACCTTGCGCTGAGTGTAATACCGGAACAAACGGTCGATCACCGGCTTGCAAGCATAGGATCCGCCCGCATTTTCGAAGTAAGCCTGCCCCTGCAGGTCAGGCTCGGCAAACGCCGGAAACTGCGCGCGCACATAGTCGATATCCAAAGTGCTCATGACGCGGTTCTCCTTCCCCAGCCCCTGCCGCGCAGTAAGCCGAGCAATCGGGGAGCCGTCAAGCCCAGCCTGTCGTAACACCGTTTGTCAAGTCACTGTAAAGTAATCGCTATTGTCTTGGGGTCAGCTGCGGGTGCACTGTCAGCCTTGCACTTTAGTGTAGGTCCCCTCACCCGCCAGAATGCCACGGAACCCTCCGGGCTCATCCAGACCGAAAACAATCAGCGGCAGGTTGTTGTCACGCGCCAGTGCAATGGCAGAGGCATCCATGACGCGCAACCGCTTCGCCAGCACGTCGTCATAGCTGACGGTTTTATAGCGCACGGCATCCGGGTGCTCTTTCGGGTCTTTGTCATAAACGCCATCGACCCCGTTCTTGCCCATGAAAATAGCTTCGCAGGCCATTTCATTTGCGCGCAGCGTGGCGGCGGTATCTGTGGTAAAGTAAGGGTTACCGGTTCCGGCCGCAAATATGCAGACCCGCTTCTTTTCGAGGTGACGTACGGCGCGACGGCGGATGTAGGGCTCGCAAACTTCGTCCATGCGAATGGCCGAGATGACGCGGGTAAAGACACCGACTTCTTCGAGTGCCGACTGCATTCCCAGCGCGTTCATGACGGTTGCCAACATGCCCATATAGTCTGCGGTGGTCCGTTCCATCCCCTGGGCCGAACCACTGAGGCCCCGAAAAATATTGCCGCCGCCGATCACCATGCAGATCTCGACACCCAGATCGTGAACCGACTTGACCTCTTGCGCGATGCGCTGGACGGTCGGCGGGTGCAGCCCGAATCCCTGATCCCCCATCAGCGCCTCGCCGGAAATTTTCAGCATCACGCGTTTATACTTGGTTTTAGGGGCGTCAGAGGTGTCGATGGACTGGGAAAGGGTCATGTTGCGCTCCGGGCTGGCACGGGTTTATTTCCGGCGCAAAATGAAGCAAAACCTGCGCAGATTCAATGCGGATGGTCAGGAATAAGGCCCCATCTATGGCAGACACCTCACACGCCCGAATTTGCGACAACCTGCCCCCAATACCAGCGGACAAACCTGTACTGATCGCCGGGCCGACTGCGTCCGGCAAATCCGAACTGGCGCTGAATATTGCTGAACGTCATGGCGGCGTCATCGTCAACGCCGATGCAAGCCAGGTTTATGACTGCTGGCGCGTCATATCGGCCAGACCCTCGGCCGGGGACGAGGCCCGCGCACCACACGCCCTTTACGGGCACATCCCCTATGATCAGACCTATTCGACAGGCCACTGGCTGCGCGAGGTCACGCCGCTGCTGACCGGGGACGATCGCCCGATCATAGTGGGTGGCACCGGGCTGTATTTCTCCGCTCTGACCGAAGGAATGGCAGACATTCCCGCAACGCCCGCGCATGTCCGAGCCACGGCTGACCAAATGTCGCTGCCTGATCTGATCAAGGGTGTCGATGCCGAAACACTTGGTCGATTAGACGGCAACAACCGAGCCCGCGTTCAGCGCGCGTGGGAGGTGCAACAAGCCACCGGGCGACCGCTGGCAGATTGGCAGGATGATACCCCGCCACCCACGCTGGACCTAAGCGATGCGGTTCCTATCGTATTCGAAGCGGACAAGGATTGGCTGTTGAACCGGATCACGCGCAGATTTGATCAAATGCTTGAACTAGGTGCGCTGGAAGAGGTGATGGCGATGAGGGATCGATATGACCCCGCGCTGCCGGCGTGCAAAGCCATCGGAGTGCCCGAATTGATGGCCTATCTGGATGGGCAACTGACGCTGGACCAGGCGCGTGACCGGGCAACGATTGCAACGCGCCAGTTCGCAAAACGCCAACGCACATGGTTTCGCGCCCGCATGAAAAACTGGCACCGGGTCAATGCGGCTGGCTGAAAGAAAGACTCGCCCGCCTATGCCTGCGTCTGATGCACTCCGGGGTATCAATCTGAAATCTTATCCCTGCCTGCGTGCATATCACCCTGAAACAAGGCAATTGCGACACGCCCGACTTTCTGGGGCAATGTCGTTTTTTGACAATTGATGACGATTCCGAACATTGACGTGGGTAAAAAACTGGTGCCGAATACCGGAATGGGGATGCATAGAATCCAAAAACCGGAATCCTTGACTCGTCAGCCCGGCGCAGACCGGGCCACGTAGCGCATCAAGAAATCAACAAAATCTATGTCACAGGGAGACATCCATGAGTAATCGTTTATCCACCACTGACAAGGTGCACTGGGCGGCAAAAATGCACGCACAGGAATACCGCGATGGCAATCTGAGCCGTCGGGAATTTATGGCGCGTGTGACCGCGTTGGGCGTTGCCGTGCCTACTGCCTATGGCCTGATCGGCCTGCAATCGCCTGCAGCCGCCCAGGAACCACAGCGTGGCGGCACCATTCGTTATCAGATGGAAGTACGCGCGCTGAAGGATCCGCGCACCTATGACTGGACGCAGATCGCCACTTTCACCGCTGGCTGGCTCGAGTATCTGGTCGAATACAACAATGACGGCTCGTTCAAGCCCATGCTGCTGGAAAGCTGGGAGGCTAACGAGGACGCCACCGAATACACGCTGAATGTCCGCAAAGGCGTCAAGTGGAACAATGGCGATGATTTCACCGCCGAAGACGTAGCCCGCAACATCGAAGGCTGGTGCGATTCATCGCTGGAAGGCAACTCGATGGCCTCGCGCATGGCATCGCTGGTCGACGAGAGCACCCAGAAAGCCGCAGACGGTGCGATCACCGTGGTCGACAGCCATACCGTCAAGCTGAAGTGTAACGCTCCGGATATCACGATCATTCCCGGCATGGCAGACTATCCGGGCGCAATCGTCCACAGCAGTTTTGATGCCAATGACATGCTGTCGAACCCGATTGGTACGGGCTTCATGATCCCCGAAAGCCACGAGGTCGGCGTAAAGGGCGTTCTGGTCCGCAACGAAGGCTTTGATTGGTGGGGCTATGAAGCCGGCAAAGGTGGCTACATCGACAGGATCGAGTTCATCGACTACGGCACTGACCCTGCCGCCTTCCTGGCCGCCTATGAGGCCGAAGAGATCGACATGAACTGGGAGTCGGTCGGTGAATTTGTCGACATCTTTGACGGCATCGGCCTTGTGCGGTCGGAAATTCCGTCAGGCTTTACCATCGTCATCCGACCGAACCAGCTGGCCGAAGACGCCGATGGCAACAAGATCTATGGCGACAAGCGGGTCCGTCAGGCTCTTGCCATGGCGGTGGACAACGAAGTTTGCCTGGAACTTGGCATGTCCGGTTACGGCATCCCCGCCGAGAACTGCCATGTTGGCCCGATGCACCCCGAGTATGACTCGGCTGTGACCCGCCTGCCCTACGATCCGGCTGGCGCGAAGGCGCTTATGGACGAAGCGGGCATGGGTGATTTCGAGCACGAAGTGCAGTCGATCGACGATGACTGGCGCCGCAACACAACAGCTGCGGTTGTCGCTCAGTTGAACGACGCGGGCATCAAGGCCAAGCATACGGTTCTGCCGGGGTCAACCTTCTGGAACGACTGGACCAAGTACCCGTATTCCTCGACCAACTGGAACCACCGCCCACTAGGCACGCAGGTTCTGGCGCTGGCTTACAAGTCGGGCGTTGCGTGGAACGAATCCGGCTTTGCCAACGAAGAGTTCGACAAACTGCTGGCCGAGGCGAACTCGATCGCCGATGTCGACATGCGTCGTGAGGTGATGGCCAAGCTGCAGGCGATCATGATCGACGAAGGCGTGGTCATCCAGCCCTATTGGCGGACAGCAATGCGTCACCACCGCGACAATATGGTCGGTGTCGAAAAGCACATCGCGGACTTGCCGCAACTTTATAAGTTCGGCCTGACCTCCTGAGCCACAACAAAAAGGGCCGCGCCACACAGGCGCGGCCCTTCGTCCTAATCACGGCGACCAGAATAATAGCAACACGTGGGGCGACATGCCTGCCACGCCAGCCGACCAACAGGGGCTAACATGGGACTTTTCATTCTAAGGCGTGTGGGGATTATGCTGCTGACAGCATTGTGCCTGACATTCCTGGTCTTCTTCCTGACCAATCTTTACCCGAACCTTGAAAAGCTTGCGAAAACGCAGGGTAATTTCCGGATGTCGGATGAGCAGGTCGAGAGTTTTCTGGAAAAAGGTGGATATCTTCAGTCAACGCCTGTGAAATATGGCGAATGGCTGGGTGTATTGCCCTCGTACCGGCACACCAACGAAGACGGGACCGTTCAGGGTCGATGCATTCTGCCGGGTAAAACCGCCGAAGAGTCGCCCAATTTCTGCGGCATCCTGCAGGGCTATTGGGGCTATTCAACCGTCTTCAAAGAAGAAGTCTCGACCGTTGTCGGCACACGTTTGGCATTGACCGGACGCTTGATGTTCTGGGTGATGCTGCTGATGGTCCCTTCGGCGCTGATCCTCGGCATTCTGGCTGGGATGAAAGAGGGCTCGGCGACGGACCGGACGCTGTCGACCTTTGCCATCACAACCACCGCGACACCGGAATACGTGTCAGGCGTGATCTTCATCGCGATTTTCACGTCCTCTGCCGTGGGGCTGAAATGGTTCAAGGGCACCGCGACGCAGGCGATGGAGAACCCGACATTTGAAAACTTCTTCCTACCGGTGCTGACTATTGCGCTCTATGGCATGGGCTATATCGCCCGGATGACCCGCGCCTCAATGACCGAGGTTATGACAGCACAATACATTCGCACCGCGCGTCTCAAAGGTGTGTCGTTCCCGAACATCGTCATGAAACACGCGCTGCGCAATGCGCTGATCGCGCCGTTCACCGTCATCATGCTGCAGTTCCCATGGCTGCTGAATGGTGTGGTGATCGTCGAGACCCTGTTCAACTACAAGGGCTTTGGCTGGGCGCTGGTGCAGGCGGCGGGCAATAATGACATTCAGCTCTTGCTGGCGATTTCGGTCGTGTCGGTCTTTGTGGTGCTGGTGACGCAGCTGATCTCGGATATCGGCTATGTCTACCTCAACCCGCGTATTCGCATTTCTTAAGGGAGGGTCAGATCATGGAACCACTTACCTGGACCGGCTCTATCGCCTTCCTCAACCCGCTACTCGCTTTGGCTCTTGGGGTCATGGCCCTGTCCATCGTCGTCTGGATGTTGGCCAGCATCGTGCTGCCCGAGGATCAGATGACGGTGAACCCGGACGGTACGCTCACCTCAAGTTCTGGCCTGCGGAACATGATCCAAGCCGCGCTCCGCTATAGCTTTCTGGCCAGCGTGGGGATTGCAGTCGCCTATGTGGTGCTGGGCATTCTGATGGGCACAGGCGCCGGGATTATCGGCGCGATTTCCCAGCAATTCCTGCCCGTCTGGCTGTCGCTGATCATCCTCTATGCGATGTCGATAGCCTTTAAGCGCAAGCTGGGTCTATACGGCAAGCTGTTCGACAGCCCCATCGGCATGATCGGTTTTGGCCTTGTGATGTTCTGGGTGTTCACCGGGATTTTCGGCGCACTTGATCTGATCGTCACCCATGATCCGCTGGCGCAGATTTCGGGAATGAAAAACAAGGTACCCGGCACACCCCTGCCTAATCTGGAAGAGGGCCAATACGCCTGGTACCTGCTGGGTGGAGATAATCTGGCCCGCGACGTCTTTAGCCGCATGGTCAAGGGCGCCTGGATCGTGGTGCAAATCGCACCGCTGGCAACGATGTTTGCCTTTATGGTCGGCATCACTCTGGGTCTTCCCGCCGGGTACTACGGTGGTCGTTTGGACACCCTGCTGTCGTTCCTGGCGAACCTGATCCTGGCCTTCCCGGTGATCTTGCTGTTCTACCTGCTGGTCACGCCCGAGATCGTAGCAACCGGCGTGCCGAACTATATGGCGGCGATCCTGTTCGTATTCCCGATCATCTTCCTCGGCGTCCTGCTGAACTCGCGCTTCTATACGCGCCCGAGTTTCCGCACGCCGCTGCTGATCGGGGTTCTGGGTGTGGCGCTTTGGTTCTATCTGTCGCTGATCTCGACCGGCGGCTACATCATCAACACCGATAGCTACCGCATCTGGGGTCTGCCGACCTATCTGGATCTGTTCGACATTCCGGGCGGTATTCTGGTGGTGTTCGTCTCGGTGGTTTTTGTGAATTCGCCCACGGTGTTTCGCATCGTGCGCGGGCTGGCGCTGGACATCAAAACCCGCGACTACGTGGCCGCAGCCCAGACCCGTGGCGAGGGTCCGTGGTACATCATGCTGTGGGAAATCCTGCCCAACGCGCGGGGTCCGCTGATCGTCGATTTCTGTCTGCGCATCGGCTACACCACAATCCTTCTGGGAACATTGGGTTTCTTTGGTCTGGGCCTGCCACCGGAAAGCCCTGATTGGGGGTCCACGATCAACGAAGGGCGCAAGCTTCTGTCGATCTATCTGCACCCCGCCCTTCCGCCTGCTTTGGCCCTGTTGTCGCTGGTTCTTGGTTTGAACCTGCTCGCGGACGGTCTGCGCGAAGAAAGTCTGAAGGACTGATGTGATCAAGGCCGGGGGCTCTGCCCCCGGACCCCCGAGGTATTTTTAGCCAGATGATGGGGATCCCCCGGACTCTCGCGAGGAGTAACAAGATGAACAAACTGGCGGATTATGACGGGCCAATTCTTGAGATCGACAAGCTATCGATTTCATTTTTCACCCGGCTGAGGGAAATTCCCGCCGTTATGGATTTCTCGGTCAGTGTGCAGCCCGGCGAGGCTGTAGGTCTGGTGGGCGAATCCGGGTGCGGTAAATCCACAGTGGCGCTGGGTGTCATGCAGGATCTAGGCAAGAACGGGCGGATCGTTGGCGGTTCCATCAAGTTCAAGGGCCGTGATCTGGGTGAGATGACGACCGAGGAGTTGCGCGACATTCGCGGCAATGAGATCGCGATGATCTATCAGGAGCCTATGGCATCGCTGAACCCGGCGATGAAGATTGGCAAACAGCTGATGGAAGTGCCGATGATCCACGAAGGCGTCGGCTCGGAAGAGGCTTATGCTCGTGCGTTGGAGGTCGTTACAGATGTGCGCTTGCCCGACCCCGAGCGGATGCTGAATTCCTTCCCGCATCAGCTCTCTGGTGGTCAGCAGCAGCGGATCGTGATCGCGATGGCATTGATGTCTAAACCGGCGCTTTTGATTCTGGATGAGCCGACCACAGCGCTGGACGTGACGGTTGAGGCGGCGGTGGTCGAGCTGGTCAAGGATCTGGGCAAGAAATACGGCACCTCGATGCTGTTTATCTCTCACAACCTGGGTCTGGTTCTGGAGACCTGCGACCGGCTGTGCGTGATGTATTCCGGCGAAGCGGTCGAACGCGGCTCAATCAAGGATGTGTTCGACGAGATGCAGCACCCGTATACGCAGGCGTTGTTCCGGTCGATCCCGCTGCCGGGGGCTGACAAGAACTCGCGCCCGCTGGTGGCGATTCCAGGGAACTTCCCACTGCCGCATGAGCGCCCGCCGGGCTGTAACTTTGGCCCGCGTTGCGACTATTTCGAAGAGGGTCGCTGCGACGCCAAGGATATCTTGATGGAGGCGGTCCCCGGCAATGACCGACACCATACGCGGTGTCTGAAGTTCCAGGAAATTGACTGGAACGCACCGATCACCGTGGGTGAGCAGAAGGAAAAAGGCGAAATCGGCCGAACTGTCCTGAAGATGGACAACCTCAAGAAATACTATGAGGTGGCGGCAAATGCGTTGTTCGGTGGTGGCGAAACGAAGGTCGTGAAAGCCAACGAAACGCTGAGTTTCGAGGCGCACGAGTCCGAGACGCTTGCCATCGTGGGCGAATCCGGCTGCGGCAAATCCACATTCGCCAAAGTGTTGATGGGGCTGGAAACGGCGACCGATGGGCAAATCCTGCTGGATAATCGCAACATCGAGGACGTGCCGATCGAAGAACGCGACGCCAAGACCGTTGGCGAGGTTCAGATGGTATTCCAGAACCCGTTCGATACGCTCAACCCTTCGATGACCGTTGGTCGCCAGATCATCCGCGCGTTGGAAATTTTCGGCGTCGGCAACTCGGAAGCTGAGCGTAAAAAGCGGATGCTGGAGCTGCTGGACCTTGTCAAACTGCCCCGTGCCTTTGCCGACCGGATGCCACGCCAGCTTTCCGGTGGGCAGAAGCAGCGTGTTGGTATCGCCCGTGCCTTTGCCGGTGACGCGCGGATCGTGGTGGCGGATGAGCCGGTTTCGGCGTTGGACGTGTCCGTACAAGCCGCCGTAACCGATCTTCTGATGGAAATTCAGCGCGAACACAAAACCACGCTGCTGTTTATCAGCCACGACCTGTCCATCGTCAGATACCTCAGCGACCGTGTCATGGTGATGTATCTGGGCCATGTGGTCGAATTGGGCACCACCGATCAGGTCTTTGCCCCGCCCTATCACCCCTATACCGAAGCATTGCTTAGCGCGGTTCCCATTGCGGATACCTCGATCGAAAAACAGCATATTGTGCTGGAGGGCGACATTCCGTCAGCGATGAACCCACCCCCGGGCTGCCCGTTCCAGACGCGGTGCCGCTGGAAGTCAGAGGTTCCGGATGGCCGCTGCGAATCTCATGTACCACCGGTTCAGACGTTGGCCGACGGGCATCAGGTCAAATGCCATCTGGCCGAGGATATTCTGGCCCGGATGGAGCCCGTTATCAAAATCGCGGCGGAATAGCCTTGTTTACATAGTGCGAAGGGTCGGTTCAGAAACCGGCCCTTGGTTCGTAGTCTCATTGGAAAAGCGTTTCGGCCTCAGCCGCCCCAGATCACCTTCACGTAGTTCTGGGTTTCTTTGTAAGGCGGGATGCCATCGTATTTCTCGACCGCCTGCGGTCCTGCGTTGTAAGCCGCCAGCGCCAAACGCCAGGATTTGAACTTGCGATATTGCCACGACAGGTAACGCGCCCCACCTTCCAGATTCTGGATCGGATCGTGCGGATTGACGCCCAACAACCGGGCCGTCTGTGGCATCAGCTGAGCCAGCCCCAACGCACCCTTGTGCGATTTCGCATGTGGATTCCAGCCACTTTCCTGTTGCACGAGCCGCAAAAACAGCTCTTCCGGGACGTTATGCTGACGCGCCGCTTTACGGGCGTGATTCAGATACTGACCCTTGTAGTTGCCCGTATAGCGTTTTGAGAAACTCTGGGTCTGCGTCTTTGGTTTCAACCGCTCAGAATCGCGATATTGCGTCGCTGCACGGTTGTCCAACACCTTGGCCTGCTTAAGGAAAATCGCCTTGCGGTTTTTGGAAGACAAAGCCTGAGACTGTGCCGGAACAGATGTCAGGCAAAGACACAAAACCGCAATACCTCCAACCAGAACACGCATTAAAGCCAATCCCGCTCGCTCAACAACCATACAGATTATAGATATTACCGACGAAAATGAAAGCTTGGTAAACGCTTCCTCAAGTTTTTCGCGATCGCCGTTGCGGCATCAACCATGTTTTAACCATGACGTAGGACGTATAGGGTCAGCACCAGAATTCGGCGTCAGATTCGGACGCCCGACAGTCAAACAGAACGAGGGAATATATGGCGGGCTCAGTCAACAAGGTCATTCTGATCGGAAATCTCGGTGCCGACCCCGAGGTGCGGTCATTTCAGAACGGCGGAAAGGTATGCAACCTGCGCATCGCAACTTCCGAGACTTGGAAAGACCGCAACACTGGTGAGCGGCGCGACCGGACCCAATGGCACACGGTCGCCATCTTCTCGGAGCCCCTTGTTCGTGTTGCCGAGCAATACTTGCGCAAGGGCAGCAAGGTCTATGTCGAAGGGCAGTTGGAAACCCGCAAGTGGCAAGACCAGTCAGGACAAGACAGATATTCGACCGAAGTGGTCCTGCGGCCTTATCGCAGCGAACTGACAATGCTGGATTCACGCGGTGAAGGCGGTGGCGGTGGCGGTGGTTATGGCGGGGGCCAGGCCGGTGGCGGTTATGGCGACCCCTATGGCGGTTCATCCAGCGCCCCTGCCCCGGCATCTGGCGGAATCGACGACGACGAGATTCCGTTCTAAACAAACGGAGATAAATCATGACATGGTCCTTCCCTCTCGGGCGTCTTTTCGGCTCGGAACTGAGGGTCCATGTCACCTTTTTTCTGCTGTTGGCATGGGTCGGGTTTGCCGCCTATTCCGATGGTGGGCTTTCCGCAGCGATTGAAAACCTCTTATTTGTGCTGGCGTTGTTTGCCTGCGTCGTTGCCCATGAATACGGCCATGCGATTATGGCGCGGCGTTATGGCATTCGCACACCCGATATCACTCTGTTGCCCATCGGTGGGCTGGCGCGGTTGGAACGGATGCCGCAAAAACCGATGCAAGAGGTTTGGGTTGCGCTGGCAGGACCAGCCGTCAACGTTGCGATCTGGCTGGTTCTGGTGATCCTTGGCGCAAGCACGCAGGTCGACACGCTGGCGCAGATCGATTCACCCCGCGCGGACCTGCTGGGCCGGTTGGCCTACGTGAACCTTCTGCTGGCCGCGTTTAACATGATACCCGCTTTTCCGATGGATGGCGGGCGTGTGTTTCGCGCTCTGCTTTGTCTGAAACTGGATCGGGTCAAAGCCACGCGCATTGCCGCGATCGGGGGGCAGATCGTAGCAGTGGGACTTGGCTTTCTGGGTCTGACAACCGGCAACCCCATTCTGGTGTTGATTGCCGTCTTTGTCTTTGTTTCCGCGAACGCCGAAAGCCAGGATGTTGCGCTGCGCGCAGCGACTCGCAGAGTGCTGGCCCGCGACGCGATGATCACCGAATTCCATGCGCTCACGCCCGAGGATACGCTCAGCACTGCGGCACAGGCCGTCATCCACACCACCCAGCATGAATTTCCGGTGCTGGACGGGAATGGGGCGATTCTGGGTTTTGTGACCCGCAACCGGTTGCTTGCCGCTCTGGCCAGTGAACACCCCAGATCCGAGCGGGCGATGACCATCATGAATACAGACATCCCCAAGGTCTTGCTGACCACCGGACTGAACAAGGTTCTGGAAGGGCTGCACAAGGGCGCGCCTGCGATAGCGGTCTGCACCAAGGCCGGACAGATGGTGGGCTACATCACCCGCGAGAACATCGGTGAACTGATGGTCATTCAGGGACGTTAGACCGCCTCAGCGGGCGGCCAGTGCGTCCTTGATCACTGCCATCACGGCGTCACGTGGCACGTCAGATGTAACAAAGGCCTGCCCGATGCCGCGCGCCAGAACAAAGTGCAACTGCCCGCCGATCACCTTTTTGTCCTGCGCCATCAGATCAACCAAAGCCTCAGCCGCTGGCAAGTCACCCGGAACGTCAGCCAGATCGGTTTTCATCCCCATCGCCCGCAGATGCGCCCGCACGCGGCTGGGGTCTTCCTGAGAACACAGGCCAAGGCGGGCGGACAACTCGAACGCCAGCGCACAGCCAAGTGCGACACCTTCCCCATGCAGCAGACGGTCGGAATAGCCGGTCGCGGCCTCCAGCGCGTGACAGAATGTATGGCCAAGGTTCAGCAACGCGCGGTCTCCCTGCTCGGTCTCATCGCGCGCAACGATGTCTGCCTTCATCTGGACCGACCGCGTTACGGCCTGCACACGCGCCGACATATCAGAAGGCAAAGACGGCCCGTTGAGCTCAAGCCATTCAAAGAACGCCGCATCACCCAGCAGCCCGTATTTGACCACCTCGCCATAGCCTGCAAGGAAATCCCGCGGCTGAAGCGAGTTCAGAATCGACGTGTCGGCCAGTACCAGCGAGGGCTGGTGGAACGCACCGATCAGGTTCTTGCCCTGCGGCGCATTGATCCCGGTCTTGCCCCCGACCGAGCTGTCGACCTGCGCCAGCAGAGAAGTTGGGATTTGTACAAACCGGACACCCCTGCGCATTACGGCCGCTGCAAAACCAACCAAATCGCCAATGACGCCGCCGCCAAAGGCCACGACAACGTCACGACGCTCGACCTTTTCGGCCAATAGCCACTCCACCGTGCGCTCAAAATGAGGCCAGCTTTTGGTGGCCTCTCCGGCTGGCAGCGCAAGTGTTGTCATCTCGATCCCTGCCGAGGCCAGACCGGCGCGCAATGCGTCCAGATGCAGGCTGGCAACCGTTTCGTCGGAGACAACTGCAACGCGCGCGCGCGGCAACAGTGGGGCGATAAACTCTCCGGCGCGCGACAGCAGGTCGGGCCCGATCTCGACATCGTAGGAACGTTCGCCCAGGTCGACATGTACGGTTTGATGCATTTATTTCCGTTCCAATACGTCCGGGCGCGTCAGCAAGGCCGCCAGAACCCGGTCCACCATATCTTCGATCGCAGTGTCGCCATCGGACTCTGCCACCAGATCGGCCTGCGCATAGACCGGAACGCGGGTCTCATACAGGGCGCGCAAGGTCGCATGTGGATCGGCGGTGCGCAACAATGGCCGCGTGTCCTTGTGACGGACACGGTTCCACAAAACCTCAAGATCGGCGCGCAACCAGACCGAGGCCCCTTTGTCCGAGATCATCTGTCGGTTCGCATCTGACAGAAATGCGCCGCCACCCGTTGATAATATTCCCTTTTTTTCGTCCAGCAGTCGCCCGATGACCTGACTTTCCTTGGTCCGAAAGAACGCCTCGCCATCGCGTTCGAATATCTCGGGGATGGTCATATTGGCTGCCGATTCGATCTCGGCATCGCTGTCGAGGAACGGAACACCCAGACGCGCCGCAAGCGCACGGCCCACGGCGGTCTTTCCGGCCCCCATCATGCCGACCATAACCACCGTTTTGTGCAGATCATATCGCTGCGTCGATCCGGTGGATAAGGGATTATGCTTAATTTCGCTCATTTCATCGTGAATGACGTGATCTTGGAAAAAATGCCAGTTATAACTTGGTCAAAATCAAAAATTGAGGCAGCGTTGACCCATGGGCCGTCTGATCAAGTTCCTGTTATACCTCATATGCCTGTGTTTCATCGGGTTGGTGGGCTATGCCTATATCGGCCCCTTCTTTGGCGCGGACTTTTCAGCACCCCAAAGCGAAATACGCGAGCCGGTCATCCTGAATGCCGACTAGAGCCACCCTGCTGGCGCTCTTTCTGGCAGGAACGGCGCAGGCTCAGACGCAAGAGCCTTTGTCCGCCATCGATTGGCTGACAAATCCGCCGGAAAACCTGCCGGGCACCGTGCTTCTTGAGCCACCCGTGACCGAGACCGGATTGCAGCCGGATGTGCAGGTGACGCCTCTGGGGACGCTTTCGCCGCCGCTTGGGCTGGTGGCGTCCTCCGTTACAGGGTTGCCGGTCGATATGTGGCAAGGCAGCGATTCCGCACGTCTTGCGCAATTGATCGAAAGCGTACCGGTCAAGTCCAACCCCGCTATGCAGCGCCTGCTGTTTACGCTGCTTCTGTCTGAGGCACGCGCACCATCCGGCCCGGATACGCGGGACGTGCTGCTGATGGCCCGGCTGAACCGGCTGATGCAGCTTGGTGCGGCAGATCCGGTGCAATCTCTGGTGCAACTGGCCGGACCAACGGATTCGCAGGATCGGTTCCGGCAGTGGTTTGACGCAACGCTGCTGACCGGTGATGAAGATCGCAGTTGCAGCGCGCTTATCGCCCAGCCCAGCCTCTCGCGGGACTATGCCGCGCAAATCTTTTGCAAGGCCCGCCGCGGGGATTGGGCATCAGCCGCGCTGACGCTTGAGGCCGCGCACGCGCTTGAGGTTCTGCCGCCCGACGAACTTGCGCTGCTGGATCGTTTCCTCAGCCCGGAACTGTTCGAAGGGGCCGAGTATCTGCCCGAGCCCCAAGACCCCGACCCGCTGACCTTTCGCCTGTTCGAAGCGATCGGAGAGCGGCTGCCCACAGCATCCCTGCCCCGTGGGTTTGCCAATGCCGACCTGCGCGATGTAGCCGGATGGAAAGCTCAGGTCGAAGCTGCCGAACGGCTGACCCGGATCGGGGCTTTGACTCCCAACCAGTTGCTGGGCCTCTATACAGAGCGCGCGCCAGCCGCGTCCGGCGCGGTCTGGGATCGGGTTGCCGCCATTCAGAAATTTGAAACCGCCCTTCAATCCGGCGACCGCAAAGCCATTGCCAAACGACTGGGCATCGTGTGGCAGCAGATGCAATCTGTCGGTCTGCAAGTTCCCTTTGCGGAACTTTTTGCAGAAAGACTTTCGAATCTGCCGCTGAAGGACGATCAGGCCGAGAATCTGCGGTGGCGCATTCTTTTGCTGTCCGAGATGTATGAAGAGGCAGCGCGTTCAGTCCCCAATGGCCCCTCTGCAAACCAGTTTCTGGCGGCCTTGGCCATGGGCGATCCGGGCAGCGCTGCGTCGCCTTCCCCGCTGGCGGACGCGATTGCCGAAGGGTTCGCATGGTCGCCCCCCATCCCCTCCGACATCGACGCGCTGCTACGCAACGATCAACTGGGCGAGGCGATTCTGGAATCCATGATCCTGTTTGCCCAGGGCGCGCGCGGCAATCTCGTTGACCTGACCGCCGCTATTTCCACGTTCCGTCGCGTTGGCCTAGAAGACACGGCCCGACGTGCGGCATTGCAGTTGATGATCCTGAACGGAGCCTAACCATGCCCGCGCCCACCGCCCAGGACCAGTGGATTTCGACATTCCTCGAAGCGCAAGCGGCCGAGCTTGGGGCTGCGACCAATACGCTGCTAGCTTATGGGCGCGACCTACAGGATTTCTCGGGCTGGCTGGACCGCCACAAATCGGATTTTGCATCCGCCGACCGGGACCGGATCGAGGGTTATCTGATCGATTGTGATGCGCAAGGCCTGTCGCGGTCGACCCGGGCGCGGCGTCTGTCCGCCATCAAACAGCTTTATCGGTTTGCGTTCGAGGAAGGCTGGCGTGACACCAACCCGGCCATTCAGATCAAAGGCCCCGGTCGGCAGAAGCGCCTGCCGAAAACGCTGGATGTACCCGAAGTGGACCGTTTGCTGGACGCAGCGCGCCAGACAGGCCGCAGCACGGCAGACAAGGTGCGCAACACCTGCCTGATGGAACTGCTCTATGCGACAGGAATGCGGGTGACGGAGTTGGTGTCTTTGCCCGTCTCATCCGCTCGCGGTGATCCGCGCATGTTGCTGGTTTTGGGCAAAGGCGGGAAAGAGCGTATGGTCCCTTTGTCCCCCCCCGCGCGCGAGGCGCTGGCCGCATGGCTGATCCTACGCGATGAGGCCGAGGGGAATACCGTAGCGAAAGGCGGGCAAAAATCTCTGTTTCTATTCCCCTCGCGCGGCAAGTCCGGACATCTGACACGTCACCGGTTCTTTCTGCTGGTCAAGGAGTTGGCAGTCGCAGGAGGTGTATCGCCCGACAAGGTGACACCGCATACCCTGCGCCATGCTTTCGCGACGCATCTGCTGGCCAATGGGGCCGATTTACGCTCGATTCAGACGCTGTTGGGCCATGCGGATGTGGCGACCACGGAAATCTATACCCATGTTCTGGACGAACGTTTGTCGGAACTGGTGCTGGAACACCACCCATTGGCCAAGGATGACGACCCCTAACAGGGCTAACCCCTTGATCATGAGGGTCCGCGCCCCCATAACGGATGCAGCAAAAAGAATATTCAAGGACCGATGGAACCCACCTCCACCCTGCTTGATGGCGCTTTCTGGATCACGTCCGGCTCCATCCTTCTTCTGCTCGTATTGTCGGGCTTCTTCTCAGGATCTGAAACCGCGCTGACCGCCTCGTCCCGGGGCAAGCTGAGGGCGCAGGCAGACAAAGGATCCCGGGGCGCGCAAACCGCGCTGGACATTACCGACGACAACGAACGTCTGATCGGTTCGGTCCTGCTGGGCAACAACCTTGTAAACATCCTTGCGACGTCGCTTGCGACAGCCCTGTTCACGCGACTGTTTGGTGAAAGCGGCGTTGCACTGGCGACGCTGGTCATGACCCTGCTGGTGCTGATCTTCGCCGAGGTGCTGCCCAAAACCTATGCCATTACCAACGCCGAGAAAGCGGCCTCGCTTGTGGCGCCGGTGATTAGCATTGTGGTTACAGTGTTTTCACCCGTGGTCGCCGCCGTCCGCCTGCTGGTCCGTGGCGTCTTGCGTGTGTTCGGCGTGCAAATCGACCCTGACAGCAACATTCTGGCGGTGCGAGAGGAAATCGCCGGTGCCCTGCAACTGGGTCATTCCGAGGGCGTGGTCGAAAAAGAAGATCGCGACCGTATCCTGGGTGCATTGGATCTTGGTGACCGCACGGTAGAAGAGATCATGCTGCATCGCTCGAATATCGAAATGATTGATGCCGATGACGAACCCGAAGCCATTCTGAAACAGTGTCTCGAAAGCTCGCACACACGCCTGCCAGTATTTCGTGAGGAACAAGAGAATATCGTGGGCGTCGTCCATGCCAAGGATCTGTTCCGCGCCATGTATGCGCAGGTCGGCGGTGCCGATGGCGACTCAGAGCGGCTCAAGTCATTCGACATTTCCAAGGTCGCCAATGACCCATACTTCGTGCCCGACACCACCACGCTGGACGACCAGATGCGGGAATTCCTGCGAATGCACAGCCATTTCGCTTTGGTCGTGGACGAATACGGCTCTTTGCGCGGACTGATCACGCTTGAGGATATTCTGGAAGAAATCGTAGGCGAGATCGCGGACGAGTTTGACATCGAAGAAGACGTGCCCGTCACCCGCACCGAAGACGGCCAATATCTGGTCGAAGGGGCCATGACCATCCGCGACGTCAATCGCGCGCTTGAATGGTCGCTTCCCGATGAAGAGGCCAATACCGTGGCGGGGCTGGTCATCCACGAAGCGCAGATGATTCCAATCGTCGGCCAGGTGTTTTCCTTCCACGGCTTCCGGTTCGAAGTTACGGGCCGCGAAGGGAACCGGATCACCGAGTTGAAGGTCAGGCTGCTCTAGCCCCACACCTGACAAAAGCGACACCCACCGTCGCTCATGCGACAGAACCCGGGGATCACACTCTGCACCGTCGCGGCATAAATCGGAGGTGCAGATGAAAAATACGTGTCAGGTAGCCGTCATTGGCGGCGGCGTCGTTGGATGTTCGGTGTTGTATCACCTGACCAAGCTGGGCTGGTCGGATGTAATGCTTCTGGAACGCTCTGAACTGACCAGCGGCTCGACCTGGCATGCTGCGGGCGGGTTTCATACCCTGAACGGCGACACGAATATGGCCGCGCTGCAGGGCTATACGATCCGGCTGTATAAAGAGCTGGAAGAGATCACGGGCATGTCCTGCGGGCTGCACCATGTGGGCGGTGTCACATTGGCCGACAATCAGGACCGGTTCGACATGCTGCTGGCCGAACGCGCCAAGCACCGTTTTATGGGTCTGGAAACTGAAATTGTCGGCCCGGAAGAGATCAAAAAGATCGCTCCGATCACCAATACAGACGGTATCATCGGCGCGCTGTACGATCCGCTGGACGGGCATCTGGACCCGTCCGGCACCACTCATGCCTATGCCAAGGCGGCGCGTATGGGCGGTGCCACGATCGAAACGCATTGCATGGTGCGCGAAACCAACCAGCGGGCTGATGGCACCTGGGATGTTGTTACCAACAAAGGGATCATCCATGCCGAGCATGTCGTGAACGCGGGGGGCCTTTGGGCGCGCGAGGTCGGCGCGATGGCGGGTGTCTATTTTCCACTGCATCCGATGGAGCATCAGTATCTGGTGACGGATACAATCCCGCAGATCGAGGCGATCATCGATGCGGGCGGCGAGCATCCGCATGTGATGGACCCTGCCGGCGAAAGCTATCTGCGGCAGGAAGGGCGCGGATTGTGTATCGGATTTTACGAGCAGCCCTGCAAACCATGGGCAGTGGACGGAACCCCGTGGGAGTTCGGGCACGAACTGTTGCCGGATGACTACGACAAGATCACCGACAGCATCGAGTTCGCTTATAAACGCTTCCCGGTTCTGGCCGAGGCTGGCGTGAAATCAGTGATCCACGGACCGTTCACCTTTGCGCCTGACGGTAACCCTCTGGTCGGGCCGGTGCCCGGAATGCAGAATTACTGGTCGGCCTGCGGCGTCATGGCAGGCTTTTCTCAGGGCGGTGGCGTTGGTCTGACACTTGCGCAATGGATGATCGAGGGCGAGCCCGAACGGGATGTGTTTGCCATGGATGTTGCGAGGTTCGGTGACTGGATCAGCCCCGGCTACACGCGCCCAAAGGTAATCGAAAACTACCAGAAACGGTTCAGCGTCGCCTATCCAAACGAGGAACTGCCAGCGGCACGACCCAACCGGACCACTCCGATGTACGACATTTTCAGCGATATGGGCGCGGTCTGGGGGCAGCAATACGGGTTGGAAGTTCCGAACTATTTTGCCCAGAACGGCGAACCTGAGTATGAGACGCCATCCTTCCGCCGGTCTGACGCATTCGACGCCACCGGGCGTGAGGTACGTGCCGTTCGTGAAGGTGTTGGCATTAACGAGGTCCACAATTTTGGCAAATATCGCATTACCGGTACTGGTGCGCGTGGCTGGCTGGACCGGATCATGGCGGGCCGCATTCCTCAACCCGGACGCCTGTCACTGACCCCGATGCTGTCGCCCAAAGGTAAGCTGATCGGCGATTTCACCGTGTCTTGTCTGAGCGAGACTGAGTTCCAACTGACGGCGTCTTACGGCAGTCAGGCGTTTCACATGCGGTGGTTCCAGCAGAATGCGCAGGCAGATGCCTTAGTCGAAAACATCAGTGACCGGCTAAACGGATTTCAGATCGCAGGCCCGAATGCCGCCGAGGTGTTGGCTGCATGTACACGCGACAACATATCGGATTTCAGATTTCTTGATGTCCGTCGTATGACCGTTGGCATGACGGACTGCACCGTTCAACGGGTCAGCTACACCGGTGATTTGGGGTTTGAAATCTATTGTGACCCGATGGCTCAGCGCCAGCTTTGGTGGACGTTGTGGCAGGCCGGACGGCCTCACGGAATGGTCCCCTTCGGGATGCGTGCGATGATGAGCCTGCGGCTGGACAAGTTCTTTGGCTCATGGATGCGGGAATTTTCACCCGATTATACGGCAGCCGAAACCGGCTTGGATCGGTTTATCTCGTTCACCAAGAATGCGGACTTCATTGGGCGCGCGGCGGCAAAGGCTGAACAGGCTGCAGGTCCCCTGCGCAAGCTGGTTGCCTTCGATGTGGATGCGGCAGATACGGATGTAAACGCCTATGAACCGATTTGGCTGGACGGAGCGGTCGTCGGGTTCTGTACGTCTGGTGGATATTCTCACTATTCACGAAAATCGGTTGCGATTGGGTTCCTGCCGACGGACAAGATTGAAGATGGGCTTGAAGTCGAGATTGAGATTCTGGGTCAGATGCGAAAGGCACGCGTGATTTCCACGCCCTTGTTTGATCCTGAAGGGTCGCGAATGCGGGGATGACACGCACCGTCCTGCGCGGCATGGTGGTATCATGAAACAGGTCCCGGTAATCCTGCTGGCCGCAGGCCAATCCAGCCGCATGGGCGGCACTGACAAGCTGTTGCAACCCGTTGACGGAATGCCGCTTCTGCGTCGCTCGGCGCAGCTGGCTCTGGCCGTTGGTCCGGTGGTCGTTGCCCTGCCCCCCCAGCCTCACCCCCGCTACGCGGCGCTGGATGGGCTTGATGTGCATCGGGTCGCGGTCCACGATGCCGCCGAAGGCATGAATGCCAGCCTGCGCAGCGCCGTGGCTGCGCTTGCTACCGACCCTGAAGCAGTGATGGTTTTACTGGCGGATTTGCCGGATCTTACCAGGCACGACTTGCTGTCCGTGCTGCAATCCACAGAAACGCACCCGGACAATCTGATCTGGCGCGGGGCAACCGAGGACCTGATGCCCGGACATCCGGTGATTTTCGACAGATCCCTATTTGGCCAATTGTTGAGTTTGACAGGAGACGGCGGAGCGCAATCGGTGGTCAAAAGTTGCGGGGATAAAGTTCACCTGCATCCCCTGCCAAATCAAAATGCGCGACTGGACTTGGACACTCCGCAAGATTGGGCCGAGTGGCAAGCGCGGCGCGAAGACTGAAACCACGCCCGTCCCAAACAGAAAACGACCCGGCCTATGAAGGCCGGGCCGTTGCCCAAAAACAGGACTACCACTTTCACCAATCTCAACAAGCGCAGCCAATCTGCCTGAACGGCCTACCGACTTTTCCGCAGCCTAACCTAAACAAGACCCCCTCGTTAACATGCCGCTCCACGCTTTGGAGACTGAGATATGCCTTTGACACCCCCTAGTGTCGCAGGCCCCCTCACTTGGGCAATTACATCGTCGCCTATCAGTTGCGTTCAAACAACGTAAAATTGGTCTAAAAGGGTGATTTTCACGAATCCGGACTTGCAATTGCGCAACATGGCGCAAGTCAAGCTTCCCGCTTTAGTTGCATGACCTAAGGTAAAGAGATCGCGAATAGCGCGCCAGACGCTCAATAAAGGCGAGATCATTCTTCTATTACATCATTCTAGAGAACAACCCGTGGGGTTTGCTCACACGCCTCACAACCTATAATTGAGCGGTAGTTTCACGCGGTCGAGAGCCATTTCTTTGTTAACAAATTTGACTCAATTCAATGATTTTATGCTCTTGAAGTCCAAATAGGCAACAATCCACCGATTCGCGTACTGCCATCCGCGTGATTCTGCACGCTGCAACTGTGGCAGAAGACTCTCCGAAAGTGGCAAAATTAAGGTTTCTTAATCTGTTACTCAGGTTTCACCAATACTCGTGCTTCATCTCCTGTCCCAAGCGCGGATCAAACCGCCAAACACAGACAGGAGTCATAATGAGCATCCGTAAATCCTCACTGCTTTTCCCTCGCACTTCCAACTGGATCGGAGTCGGCGCGCTGGGTGCAGCAATGCTGGCAACAACCGCCCTGCCCTCGATGGCGGACGAAGCTCTGGCAGATCTGGTGGAATCCGTCTCGCCATCGGTTGTCACCATCATTGCCGAGCAAAAAGCAGCTCCGGCACCGGCTCAGGGACAGGAGTTCAATTTCGAAGGCCACCCATTCGGAGAGTTCTTCAAGCGATTTGGCGGCCCTGAAGGCTTTCAAATGCCGGACCGTGGCCCGGGTCAGGGCCTGGGCTCTGGCTTTGTACTGGACGCTGACGGGTATATCGTCACCAACCACCATGTCGTTGACAACGCCGATACCGTCACGGTTCGCCTGAGCGACGACCGCTCGTTCGAGGCTGAAATTGTTGGCACCGACCCGCTGACCGATATTGCAGTCCTCAAGATCGATGCGGGTGATGACCTGCAGGCCGTTCAACTGGGCGACAGCGACGTCATCCGCGTTGGCGAAGATGTTGTGGCCATCGGCAACCCGTTCGGCCTTAGCTCAACCGTCACCACCGGCATTGTTTCGGCCAAAGGCCGCAACATCTCGGAAGGCCCCTATGCTGAATTCATCCAGACGGATGCAGCCATCAACAAGGGCAACTCGGGTGGTCCGCTGTTCAATATGAATGGCGAAGTGATCGGCGTGAATTCGGCCATTTATTCGCCAAGCGGCGGATCAGTTGGGCTTGGGTTTGCCGTGACTTCAAACATCGTGGACCACATCACCACCGACCTGCGCGATGACGGAGAGGTCAGCCGTGGCTGGTTGGGTGTTTCGATCCAGAATGTCAGCCCGCAATTGGCGGCCGCTTTGGGTATCGATGCGACCTCGGGCGCGTTGGTCGCCGATGTTGTGGATGGTAGCCCGGCAGATGGCAGCCTGCAACAGGGTGACGTGATTCTTACATTCAACGATGATCCCGTCGACTCCAGCAGCGATCTGCCGATCCTTGTTGGAACCACCAAAGTAGGCACCGACAGCGTTCTGACCGTTCTGCGGGATGGTAAGGAGCAGCAAGTCGAACTGACAATCGGCCAACATCAGTCGGCCGAAGCGCAGATCGACACCAGCGTCGATGACAAGTTCGAAGGTATGTCGCTGGGTGTCACTGTCGCACCGCTGACGGAAACCGCTCGCGCTGAAATGGGCGTATCAGAAGGTGTTGATGGTGTGGTTGTCACCGATCTTCAGCCTGAAAGCCCTGCGGCCAAGGCCGGATTGCAGCGCGGAGACGTCATTGTCCGGTTGGGTGAACAGGACACAATCACCCCGGATGCACTGAAAACGGCGCTGGAAAGCGAAAAGACTGATCCGGCGCTGTTGCTGATCAATCGTGGCGGCAATCAGATATTCGTCGCGGTCGAGATCGCCTGACACAACGCCTAAGTGCGCCACATGATGGGGAAATCTGGCGCACTTATTCCGGCAGGCGCGGATTGTCCACGCGCCGCCGGAGCGGCCGGGTGCGGCAGCGCACCCGGCCTGTTTTTTTGGGAGACAGAGTATGTTTATATCACGAGTAAAAGGAGCCCCGACCATGAGCAGACGCCTGTTGATCGTTGAAGATGACGAAGAAACACGGGACTTCATTGCCAAGGGCTTTGGCGAAGAAGGGTATGTGGTTGAGGTCGCCTCGGACGGTCGCGAAGGTTTGTACCACGCGACGGACGGCGGGTTTGACGCGGTGGTGCTGGACCGGATGCTGCCGGGGCTGGATGGTTTGTCTCTGATCAAGTCCATGCGAGCGGCCGGCCTGAAAACCCCGGTTCTGATGCTGACCGCCATGAGCGCGGTTGACGAACGCGTCAAAGGGCTGCGCGCGGGTGCCGATGACTATCTGGTCAAGCCTTTCTCGTTTCAGGAACTACACGCCCGGATCGAGGCTCTGCTGCGCCGCCCGCAGGAGGCCGAGGAAACCCCGACCCTGACCTGCCGCGATCTGGAAATGGACCTGCTGACCCGCAAGGTCACACGTGGCGAGCGTGAGATCACTCTGACCCCGCGCGAGTTCCAGATTCTTGAGTTCTTCCTGCGCCGCAAGAACCGCGTCGTGTCGCGGACCATGCTGCTGGAAGGCGTCTGGGATTATCATTTCGACCCCAATACCAACGTTGTTGATGTCCATATCTCGAAACTGCGCCGTCAGTTGGATGAGGACGGGGCCAATCCGATAATTGAAACCGTTCGGGGTGCAGGATACATGGTATCGGATGCCTAACATCCTGCTTTCGTTCAAAAACTCTCGGACGCGGCTGGTGCTGGCCAGCATGGTGCTTAGCACATTGCTGACGGCAACCATTCTGGCGATGGTCTATTTCACCGCCAACCGGACGATCGCGAGCGAAACCCGGTCGGTCGTGTCTGCCGAACTGACCGGCCTTGCGGATGAGTATGAACGGCGGGGCTTGATCGGGCTGATAGATGCAATCGACCGTCGCCTGCCTACGGCAGCCGATCGCGATGCGCTTTATCTGCTGACCGGGCGGCAAGGGACGAAGCTGACCGGCAACCTCGTACGCTGGCCACCGGATGTTGTCGCGGGCAGCGGCTGGGTCGAGCTGCAGCTGCGCAAAGGCGACACCGATGAGTATGTTCCGATCTCGGCCGCCTCGATCCGCCTGCCTGGCGGCGAACGTCTTTTGGTCGGTCGCGACGCGCTGGCACGGCAGCAATTCGACCGTATCCTGTTCCGTTCCGTGGCGCTGGCGCTGGTTACGGCGTTCGCGCTCAGCCTGTTGACAGGATGGTTGCTGACCCGCCTCGTGTTCTCACGTCTCAAGGATTTTGCCGATACCGCCGACAACATCGTATCAGGTGATCTGTCGCTACGGATGCCACTACGCGGCACTGGTGACGAGTTTGATCAGGTGGCTGGCACCCTGAACAACATGCTGGACAGAATCGAAGAACTGATCAGCAACCTGCGCACGACGTCGAATTCCATTGCCCATGACCTGCGCTCACCCCTGTCGCGTCTTCAGCAACGGGTCGAAGCTTTGTCCGATCCCGGTAAGGCCGATGCCGAACGTGAGATCGATCTGGCCCGCGCGACCGGTGAAATCGAGCATGTGTTGCGTGTTCTGACCCAACTGACCGAAATCTCGCGCGCCGAGGCAGGTCTGGGTCGCGAACAGTTCGAGCCTGTAAACCTGCAGCAACTGGTTGGCGATGTGGTCGAGCTGTATGAGCCTGTCGCCTCGGATCAGAACATTCGGCTTGAGGTCAAAGGCGGCGCTGACCCGATCCAGGGGCATCGCCCATTGCTCTCACAGGCGCTGTCCAACCTGCTGGAAAACGCGATGCGCTATGCCCCCGCAGGCACGGCGATCACCGTCGAAATCCGCGAAGATGCTGACTTTGCGCTGCTTAGCGTGCGCGACCGGGGCCCCGGCGTGCCCGAGAGCGATCTGCCAAAGTTGCAGATGCCCTTCGTAACCCTTGATCCGGCACGGACCGAGCGGAATGCAGGACTTGGTCTGGCGCTGGTCGCCGCAATCTCGCATATGCATGGCGGCAAGTTCATCGCACGCAATCGCAAACCGGGGCTTGAAACCATTCTGACGCTTGCGCAGAACGCATAGATCAAGACCACCTTATATGGTTCTGTTATAAATCAAATTTTCGCAGGAAGCGACGCGTATCCCCGGAACCGAATCCGGCCTCCCTTCTGTCGGGACGGCAGCAGCTTATAACTTGGATACCGGTGCAAGAACCGTCCCAGGGCGACCCGCCCTTCCAGCCGTGCAAGCGTCAGGCCGACGCAGACATGTGGGCCACCAGCAAAGGCCAGATGCCGGTTGGGTTTGCGCGTGATGTCGAACCGCTCTGGATCATCGAACACCGCAGGGTCACGATTGGCAGCTCCAATACACAGGTGCAGGTTCGTGCCCTTGGGAATGTTCAGGCCTTCCAGTTCCAGATCGGCGGTGGTTTCCCGATTGCCAAATTGGTTTGGCGATCGAAAACGCAGCACCTCTTCAACGGCCATGTTGATCAGGCTGTCATCTTCCAGCAGACGCTGGCGCTGATCAGGGTGGTCGTGCAACAGGGCCAGCCCGTTGCCGATCAGGTTGGTCGTGGTCTCATGCCCCGCATTCAGGATGAAGATGCAATTCTGCAGCAATTCGATCTCGCTCAGCTGCTCATCCGCCCCCTCGCCCCGGATCAAACGGGTCAGAACATCGGTTTCCGGATCACCCGGGCTGGCGCGGCGGCGGGCAACCAGGTCTTTGAGATAGGCTTTGAACTCGGTCACTGCCCTGTGCCCGTTGGCCAGTTGCGCCTCGGTCAAGGTCGGTTCCAGAGCGCCCAGAATGGCCAGCGACCAATCTCGAAGTGGCCCGCGTTCGGACATGGGCACATCCAGCAGGTTGCCGATGATCTGGATCGGAATGGTCGAGGCGAAATCCTCGATCAGATCCACTTGTTCCCTCTCCGCCATCGCGTCCAGCAAAGCGTCGACGGTTTCGATCAACCCCGGCTCCATCCGGGCAATAGCGCGCGGCGTCAGGGCCGACGTCATAATCTTGCGCACGCGCGTGTGCAGCGGTGGGTCAGAGAAGACCAGCGAAGTGGTGTGATGTTCGAAAAGCGGAGAACCAGCGCCGAACTTCGGACCGAAGGCGGCTTTCTTGTCAGAAGAATACAGAGTGGTGTCGCGATAGATCCGATCCAGATCAGTGTGTCGCGACAACAGGACCGAGCCATCGGGCTGCGGCAAGACCGGAGCGTGCTGCAACAAAGCATCATAGAAGGGAAACGGATCATCGATGAAACCGTCCGGCGGGTTCATCAGATTCAGATTTTGCACCATATCTTCGTGGCTTACGCGGCTCATCGCATCTTCGCCTCCCTCGCTCCTGCCTAACGCATGAAACCTGCCCAGACAACTCTGCAAGGGTGACAGCAGATACCGGTCGCGCTAAAACCAAGGCATGTCTGATCCCGTCTCATCCATTCGAAACCTTGGTCCAGCGTTCGAACAGGCCTGCGCGCGTGCGGGCATCCATTCGGCGCAACAGTTGCGGGACATGGGCGCGGATGAGGCCTATGCGCGCCTGCTGCAATCGGGCTCGCGCCCGCATTTCATCGGATATTATGTGCTGGTGATGGGATTGCAGGGCCGTCCTTGGAACGACTGTAAAGGCGACGAGAAAAAAGCGCTGCGCAAACGGTTTGACGCAATCAAGGCCAGTGTCAGTCGCGCCCCGGAAAGTCAGATAATCTCGGACCTTGATGCGGTGGGCGTTCGCGTGACCGCAGCTGACCTAAAACTCGTCTAAGAACGAAAAAAGGCCGCCCCGGTGAGGAGCGACCCGATCTTTTCACCGAAGCAGTGGCTTAGCCGACCAGCTCGATACCCGAGAAGAAATAGGCGATCTCAACCGCTGCTGTTTCCGGGGCGTCCGAGCCGTGGACCGAGTTTTCGCCAACCGATTCAGCGAACTCGGCGCGGATGGTGCCGGGTGCTGCGTCTGCGGGGTTGGTTGCGCCCATGACTTCGCGGTTCTTGGCAATGGCGCCTTCGCCTTCCAGAACCTGAACAACAACCGGAGCCGACGACATGAATTCGCACAGTTCGTCATAGAACGGACGCTCGGCGTGCACGTCATAGAACTTGCCTGCTTGCGCTTTGGTCATGTGGATGCGCTTTTGTGCAACGATACGCAGACCGGCTTCTTCGAACTTGGCGTTGATCTTGCCAGTCAGGTTGCGGCGGGTTGCATCGGGTTTGATGATCGAGAATGTGCGTTCCAGTGCCATATCGGCCTCTCCTTACTATAGGGCGCGGGCTGTGCGCCGAAATCCATCGCGCGCCGCCTACCATGGTATTTGCCTTATGGAAAGTGGAATGATGCGCTGCGGGTCAGATCGCGTTTGGCAGCGGGTCGATACGATCGACGCGACGAACATATAGCACAGCCAAAAGACCGACGAAGCTGCAGCCAAACATCATGCCCAGCACCAGATACGGCCCATTTTCAGGGCTGACAAAAGCTCCGGTCGCTAGGGTCAATACAGCCCCCAAAGCGACAATCAGTGCACCAGACAGCCCTGCAGCACTGCCTGCCAGCTTGGGGCGAACCGACATAACCCCGGCCGAAGCATTGGCATTGGTCAACCCGTTCCCGAAACCCACACAAATTGCCGAGCCAAAAAACACCCAAACCGAACCCAGGCCACCAATAAACAAAAGCAATCCGCAGAACGGCCCGATCGAGGCAACGATGCGCCCGATGAGGATCATGGTGGTAAGACGGGTTTGGGCTGCAATCTGCCCTGTTACGAAGTTTCCGACCATAAAGCCGCCGGTGATGATCCCGATCCCCAGCCCAAGCATCGCCGGGCTCAGATCGAACCAGACAGCAGCCACCAAAGGCGCGCCGGTGATAAAGCTGAAAAAGCCGCCAATAGAAAAGGCTGCGCAGAACGCATACCCCCAAAACCGTCGGGCACGGAACAGATGAGGATACTCTCTGAACTGGGCCGCAAATGTCGCGGACCGGTTGGCATTCGTCTCTCCCATGTCCAGCCACAACAGCAGCAGCATTCCCGCGCCGAAAATCGAATACAGAACGAACCCGGCACGCCAGCCGAACAGCATGTCCAGCGCCCCGCCCAACATCGGCCCCAACATCGGGGCCAGCGCCATCGCCATCGCAACATAGCCCAGTTTGCTGGCGGCCTCGTTCGGCGCATATAGGTCGCGGATCGATGCGCTGGACAGTACCGGCCCGGCAACCACCGCTGCCTGAAGCAGTCGAAACCCGAGAAACACCCATATCGTCTCGGCCAGCACACAACCCAGCGAGGCGCATGTGAAAATACCCATGCAAATCAGCAGGATGGGTCGGCGCCCGAACCGATCAGACAAGGGGCCGACGATCAGTTGCAAAACCGCAGACACCGCCAGATACCCGGCCACAGACAGGTTGATCAGTGCGTAGTCGACCTGAAAATCCTCTGCCATTCGGGCCAGCGACGGCAAAAACATGTTCAGTGTCAGCACAGACAGGGCCGTGGCGAAAATCAGTGTGACCAACGAAGGAGGCGTCCGTGCAGCGCGCATGATGAAAACCGCTAAGAAAAAGCAACCCGATCAGCGCTAACATATTGCCAGCATTTTGAACATGCCAAGCCGCTGGCGGCGGCATCACAGCTCTGATAAGAGCGGCGCATGTTACGGATCGAAGACATCACCTATGCGGTTGAAGGCCGACCATTGTTCAATGGGGCAAGCGCTACAATTCCCGACGGCCACAAGGTCGGGCTTGTGGGTCGAAATGGGACCGGGAAAACCACCCTCTTCCGCCTGATCCGGGGCGAACTGGCACTGGAATCGGGTAATATCGCGGTTCCAAAACGCGCGCGGATCGGCGGGGTGGCGCAAGAGGTGCCCTCGTCCGAGGTTTCGCTGATCAACACCGTGCTTGCCGCCGATACCGAGCGCAGCGCATTGATGGCCGAAGCCGACAGCGCTGAAGACCCCGCCCGCATCGCCGAGATCCAGACCCGCTTGGCCGATATTGATGCCTGGTCGGCCGAGGCGCGCGCGGCCTCGATCCTCAAAGGATTGGGGTTCGATGACGAAGATCAGTTGAAACCCTGTTCGGATTTCTCGGGCGGTTGGCGAATGCGCGTCGCGCTGGCGGCGGTGCTGTTTTCCCAGCCTGATCTGTTGTTGCTGGACGAGCCGACCAACTATCTGGATCTCGAAGGCGCGCTGTGGCTGGAGAGTTATCTGGCCAAGTATCCGCACACAGTGATCATAATCAGCCACGACCGTGGCCTGCTGAACCGAGCTGTGGGATCGATCCTGCATCTGGAAGATCGCAAACTGACCTACTACGCGGTGCCCTATGACAAGTTCGCCGAGCGCCGGGCCGAACGGCTGGCGCAGGCCGAATCCGAGAATGCCAAAGCCAAGGCCCGCATCGCGCATTTGCAGAGCTTTGTGGATCGCTTCCGCTATAAGGCCTCGAAGGCGGTACAGGCCCAGTCGCGCCTGAAGATGATCGAGCGCATCCAACTGGTCTCGACCCCGCAAGAAGCCGCCTTGCGTGCATTCAGTTTCCCCGAGCCCGAGGAACTGTCCCCTCCGATCATTCAGATCGAAGGTGGCGTGACCGGATATGGCGAGACCGAGGTTTTGCGCCGATTGAACCTGCGGATCGATCAGGATGACCGGATCGCTTTGTTGGGCAAGAACGGTCAGGGGAAATCGACCCTGTCCAAGCTGCTGTCGGACCGCTTGCCCCTGATGACGGGCAAAATGACTCGCAGTTCAAAGCTGCGCATCGGCTATTTCGCGCAGCATCAGGTGGATGAGCTTTACGTTGACGAAACCCCGCTAGACCACCTGCGCCGCCTGCGCCCCGACGAAGCGCCGGGCAAATGGCGCTCGCGTCTGGCCGGGTTTGGCCTGAATGCAGATCAGGCCGAAACCGTGGTTGGCCGTCTATCGGGCGGGCAAAAGGCACGTCTGTCTCTGCTGATCGCCACCATCGACGGGCCCCATATGTTGATTCTTGACGAACCTACGAACCACCTGGATATCGAAAGCCGCGAAGCGCTGGTCGAGGCGCTGACCGCCTATTCCGGCGCGGTCGTTCTGGTCAGTCACGATATGCATCTGCTGTCACTGGTCGCAGATCGGCTCTGGCTGGTTTCGGATGGGACAGTAAAGCCGTTTGAAGACGATCTTGAGGCTTATCGCAGGCTGCTTCTGGCCCGCGACAAACCAGTCAAGGCAAAGCCAGCGGCCAAGCCAAGGCGCCCCTCGCGCGATACCATGCTGGCGCTGCGCGCAGATCTGCGCAAATGCGAGGACCGGATTGAAAAGCTGACGGACATGCATGACAAGCTGTCAAAGAAACTGTCCGATCCGGCGCTCTATGAGGATGATCGGATTAACGACTTGGAAACCTGGAACCGCAAATTCGCCGAAGTGGTCGAAGCAATGCAAAAGGCCGAAGCGCTCTGGGTCGCGGCAGCTGAAAAACTTGAAGAAGCAGAGAAAGCCGCATGACCGACACAGCCTTTCTGATAACTTCGTTCACCACGCTGGTGGTGGTAATCGACCCTCCGGCACAGACGCCGATCTTTGTTGCACTGACGCAAGGCATGGACCGGCATATGCGCCGCGTTATCGCGATCCGGGCCTGTCTGACGGCCGCCGGGATCCTTGCCATGTTCGCCGCATTCGGCGAGGCGGTGCTAAGCTTTATCGGCATCTCGATGGAAGCGTTTCGTGTTGCCGGTGGTGTCCTGTTGTTTCTGACAGCACTGGACATGTTGTTCGAGCGCCGCACCAAACGCCGCGAAAACAGTGCTGAAGAGGAAGAGCATCCAGACCCGTCAGTCTTCCCCCTTGGCATTCCGCTGATTGCTGGTCCGGGAGCAATTGCAACGATGATTCTGCTAGCAGGACAAACACCAGGGATCGAGGGGCTGGCCATCGTCATCGGAATGATGCTGATCGTGGTGGCGATGGTTTTTGTAACTTATCTGACCTCGGGTGCGGTGGCGCGGCTGCTGGGCAAAACCGGGTTGAATGTTCTGACCCGGCTGCTGGGCATGCTGCTGGCGGCGCTGTCGGTTCAGTTTATTCTGGATGGTCTCAAAGCCTTTGGATTTGCTTCCTGAGTGCCCATATTGGGTACAACGCAACAAGGTGGAAAAGCGGTATGGACGGCGACAGCATTGCACGTTTGGCGTATCTGAGCCTTCTGGGCGCGGCGGTCGTCGCGTGGTTCATCTCGCAGAACCGGCAATCACTGAACAAAACGCTGCAACAGGCGATGGCCTGGGTCTTCATATTCATCGGTGCAATCGCCGTCGTGGGTCTTTGGGAAGACATCCGCAATTCCGTTGGCCCCGCCCCGCAAATGACCATCACCGGCGAGACGGTCGAAGTACCCCGCGCCCCGGACGGACACTACTATCTGCCTGTAACGGTGAATGGCGAGCCAATCACCTTTCTGGTCGATACCGGAGCAAGCCAGATCGTCCTCAGCTCGCAAGATGCTGAACGCATCGGCATCGATCCGGATCAGCTGAACTATTTCGGCCGCGCCGCCACGGCCAACGGACAGGTCCGCACCGCACCTGTTCGCCTGGAAACCCTTTCTCTGGGGCCGATTACCGACACGAATGTGTCTGCATGGGTCAATGAGGGTGAGTTGCACCAGTCCTTGTTGGGCATGGATTACCTGCATCGGTTCTCGAACATCCAGTTCGCAAATGGCCGCCTAATATTGTCCCGTTAACAGCAACGGCTGCAATTTCTGTCGCATTCAGGGTTGGAGCTCAGGACACGCATTCCGGTCCGTTTTGGCGTTCACGCAACTTTTGATTGGTCAAGAACCCGAACCGGCCCTAGCGTTCAGGCATGACGCATCAGATCCATGACAGCCGCTATTCGTGGTTCCGCCTTCTGGTCACACTCGCCATCGCGACGGTGGTGAATGTGGGAATGTGGGCAGTGATCGTCGTCATGCCCGATGTAGAAGCTCAGTTTGGTGCGGGGCGGGCTGAAGCGTCGATGCCCTATACCCTGACGATGATCGGCTTTGCCTTTGGCAACATGTGGCTGGGTAAACTGGTAGATCAGATGGGCGTCACACGAGCGCTGATCGGGGCCGCAGTGCTAAGCGCGATCAGCTATCTGCTTGCGACGCTGGCCCCGAACATGATCCTGCTATCGGTGGCGCATCTGCTGCTAGGTCTGGGCACTTCGGTCGGTTTTGGACCTCTGATCGCGGATATATCGCACTGGTTCATGCGCAAACGCGGGATCGCGGTGGCTTTGGTTGCCAGCGGGAATTATCTGTCGGGCGCGATCTGGCCCACTCTGCTGGCTGGAATATTGCAGCGCGACGGCTGGCAGCAGGTTTATCTGAGCCTGGCCCTGATTACGCTGGTGACAGTGATCCCCCTGTCTTTTCTGCTACGCCGCGCGGTCCCGGTCGAGGCGCACAGCACCGCTGCCGCAGCGGCCAAAGTCCGCTCTCAGAGCGTCGGACTGTCGCCACGGACTTTGCAATACATCCTCGGGCTGGCAGGGATCGGGTGCTGCGTCGCAATGTCGATGCCGCAGGTTCACATCGTGTCTTACTGCGTGGGACTGGGCTATGGACCGGCTGTTGGCGCCGAAATGCTGTCACTGATGCTGATGGGCGGCGTGGTCAGCCGGATCATCTCCGGGTTGGTCGCGGATCGGCTGGGCGGGCTTTATACACTCTTGATTGGCTCGGTCCTGCAATGCATCGCGCTGTTCCTGTTCCTTCCCTATGACGGGATGGTGTCCTTGTACGTCATCAGCCTGATGTTCGGGCTGGCACAGGGTGGCATTGTCCCCAGCTACGTCTTGGTCGTCCGAGAATATATGCCGCCGCAAGAGGCCGGCGCACGCGTGGGGTTTGTCATGATGATGACTATCCTCGGCATGGCGCTTGGGGGCTGGATATCGGGCTGGATTTACGACTTTACCGGAAGTTATCAACTGGCCTTTATCAACGGCATTCTATGGAACGGTCTGAACATCGCCATATTACTGACCCTGCTCGGCCGATCTAGACCCAGCAGACAAGAGGCCCCCGCATGACGCACCTGACAAGACGAACCCTTGTCGCCGGGCTGGCGACTCTGCCTTTGGCGCGCCCAGCGACTGCCGCGCTGATTCCGTATGTACTGACCCCGGACGGCACGAACGTCGGATTTACTTTCGATCTGTCCGGGGTCCCGCAATCCGGCACCATGCCGATCCAGTCAGCCGATATTAAGATTGACGTCAATCGCCTGCAGGACAGCCAGGTCACGGTGGTTTTGAATGTGGCCGAGGCGCGCACCAAATTGCCCTTCGCGCGCGGCCCGATGCTGAGCCAAAGTGTCCTGAACGCCAAGGACTTTCCAACGATCACCTTCACTTCGACCCGGATACAATTGGGCCCGAATGGCCGCATCTCGGAAGGAGCCACCATGACAGGAGACCTGACCGTCCGGGGCGTCACCCACCCGGTCACGCTGCAAGCTGCGCTCTATCGAAGACCCGGCAGCGAGGCTGACGATCTGGACGCGCTGTCCATCTTGCTTGAGGGTGCATTGAACCGGCAGGCTTTTGGCGCCTCCGGCTATCCCGATCTGGTTGCCGATACTGTTTCGTTGAACATCCGGGCGGAAATCAACCGGTCAGCCTGACTGCAAAAGGGGCAAAAACGACGCGCAAAGGTCGAATTGCCACGTGCAAACCTTGGCGCAATCGCGATGCTTTGCCCATCATGCGCACGATCATTTCCTTTGCCGCCCTATTTCTTTCAGTCATTCTGTTGCAGCTTTCAACGGGCGGTGTGGGGCCGCTCGACGCGATCTCGGGCTTGACGCTGGGGTTCAGCACGGAACAGATCGGTTTGCTGGGATCGGCGCATTTCCTGGGCTTTTTCATCGGTTGCTGGTGGGCCCCGCGCCTGATGGGCAATATCGGGCATTCCCGCGCCTTTGCAGTCTGCACCGCGCTTGGGGCGATGGGCCTGCTGGGTCATACGCTGACCGACAACCCCAATATTTGGGCTTTGCTGCGGATCGCCTCGGGCACGTGCGTTGCGGGATCTTATACCGTGATCGAGGCCTGGCTGAATGCCAAAGTCACCAATGACACCCGCGGCCGCGCAATGGGAACCTACCGCATCGTCGATATGGGGGCGTCACTGGGGGCTCAGTTGATCATCGCAGTTTTGCCGCCTGCTTCTTACGTATCATACAACCTGTTGGCGATCCTGTGCTGCGCCTCGCTGTTACCGCTAACCCTGACACGGGCAAGCCAGCCGATGACCCCCAGTGCACCACGTCTACGCCCCAAGCTTGCGTGGCGCAGCTCGCCGCTTGCGGTGGCCGGAGTGATCGCGGCGGCGCTCAGTTCGGCCTCGTTCCGCATGGTTGGTCCGGTCTATGGGCAAGAGGTTGGATTGGGCGTAGACCAGATCGCTTTTTTTTTGGCGTCTTTCGTTCTGGGCGGCGCGCTGGCGCAGTATCCGATGGGGTGGCTGGCTGATAAATATGATCGGCGATGGGTGCTGATCTGGCTGTCGGTCGCAGCGGTGCTGAGTTGTGGGATAACCATGGCGGCCAGCGGCACGGGAACCGCGGGCGTCATGCTCGCGGCCGGTTTATTCGGATTTACCACCTTCCCGATATTCTCGGTCTCATCCGCACACGCCAATGACTTTGCCACAACCGAGCAGCGGGTCGAGCTCTCGGCTGCACTAATGTTCTGGTATGCGCTGGGGGCGATTGCATCGCCGTATATCTCGTCCACTCTGATCCAGCAGTTCGGACCAGGTGCGCTGTTCGCCTTTGTCGCTCTGGGGCATGTCTTTCTTATCCTGTTCGGGCTGGCGAGGATGCGATCACGACCCACCCCGGACGCGCGAACAAACTATGTCTATGCACCGCGCACCTCGTTTACCATCGGCCGGTTGCTGAAACGATCCCGCGAGGACCACGACTGACAGATCAGCCGCCCCGCAACCCGTCGCGCAACCGCAAAAGCAGGGTCTGCAGCGTTTGCAATTCGTCATGGCCCAATCCGGTCTTACCAATCATGCAGGCGGTGATCGTCGGCGCACGATCTCGTAGCGCCCGCCCGGCTTCGGTCAGCACGACATCCACCGCCCTGCCGTCGGTCTGATTGCGTTTGCGGGTCACATTGCCCATCGCCTCGAGCCGCTGAACAAGCGGCGTCAGCGTGCTGGTTTCCATCCCCAATTGTTGGGCCAGTTCGCTGATTTTCTGGCCATCACGTTCCCACAGCAATGTCAGCGTTATGTACTGAGGATAGGTCAGCCCAATCTGTTTCAGATGCCCCGAATAGGCCCGGTTGATCGCATGAGACGCGGTGTAGACGCCGAAACAAAATAATTCCTCGGCATGTGTCGGAATATCGTGAATGCTCAAGGGAAACCTCTATTTACGTCGCGCACGATATTATCCTTGACTTTGATAGGTACTCCGTCAACTCTGAATTTTATATCGCGCACGACATAAAATGGAGACCACAATGTCCTGGCTGCCCACCCTTTCCACCGCAACACCAGAAGAAGGCTACGCGCTGGCGATCAAACTGTCCCGCATGGCGGTGAAGCTCACGCAGCCAGACGACGAGGCCCGCAACCGTATGCGTCCCGAATACGCAAATGACGCAGAAAGCCTGATCGGTGCATCTCAGGTCGTGGCGGTGAATTTTCAGACGGTGGCACAGGCCAATAATTATTGGAAATAGACCTTGTTACATTAGCAGGGAATGAGCACAAAGAAAGGCCGAGGGGATCCGGCCTCATCACTACCGTACGCGCACGCAATCCAAAGCGCGAGCTTTGCCCCTCGCCCACAAATTTTAATCCAAAGGCGGCGAAGACGGGATCATTTCGTCCAGCAAAGCACCCGCCTCGTACCCAAGCAGGTCAACTTCCATCCGCCCGGGATCGCCGAACGCCCACACGCCAACAAGACGTTGCATTTTCTCATAACCGACAAAGTCCGCCATTGCCTTGGTTCCATGTGCATTCTCTGCAAACATTACCTGACCCGCAGCGACCTTCTGAGGCATCACGCGCTCAAGATACAGTTCAACGACATTGATCCCGGTTACATTAGACCCGCCGTGATGAACCACATACATGTCTTCCCAAACATCCTTACTGACTGCCGCGCGCGCGTCCGATACAGCCTTGTGCAAGGTTGAAAGCTCGGCCCGCGCCGCTTCGCGCATGTTAGCGGCCCAGACGGGACGCATATCGTTGATCGCGTCTGATACCTCTTGCCGGGTCAGCGTACCGCGCTTGACCGCTTTGCTCACGAAGGCTTGCGCAACTTCCAGCATTTGTCGCTGCCGGGCTCGCTCCTCTTTCGGCAGGTCCAGGTTATCGATCCACGGCAGCAGCGCGTCGATTTCCTGTACGATGGCGGCAAAATCCGTTTTCCACCGCACATCATCGGCACCCTCTTCGGGCCAAGGCGTAACCGCACCGATAATCCCCAGAAGAACATGCGACGTAGACTTGAAAATCAGGTAGTCAGGCGCGCCTCTGGGAAACGATATCTGATCATCCCCGGTCAGGATCGTCACATCCCGGGCGATCACCATAACGGGTCGCGTTTGCGCTGTCAGTGCATCCTGACCGCGGTGGAAAATCGACAGCATTGCTTTGTCGAACCGATCAACCGCGTCCAGCGCCTTACCCTGATCCGCCAGAACACTCTGCATCGCGCACATGTTGAAACAGAGAATTGCAGACAATTGAATAATGCGATGAGCCAGAAATCGCCTCATGTCACCCCCCATGGTCAATGTGCGACATCATCATACACCATTGGCGAATATTGCGCGAAGGTCAGGTTTAACCCGCCCGTACACAGCATTTAGGCCGGATAACCGCCAAACCGGGCTTTTGCTGACCGGTCACATAAGATAGACGAGCGCGCAGACAGTTACGTGGACACACAAAATGGCTCGGATTCTCATCACCTCGGCGATCCCTTACATCAACGGGATCAAGCACCTCGGCAATCTGATTGGCTCGCAGCTGCCTGCTGACCTGTACGCGCGCTATCAGCGTGGCCGGGGGAACGAGGTCATGTTCCTGTGTGCCACCGACGAACATGGTACACCCGCCGAATTGGCCGCAGCGAAAGCGGGCAAGCCAGTGGCTGAGTATTGCGCTGATATGTATGCGGTGCAGGCCGATATCGCCAACCGCTTTGGCCTCAGCTTTGATCACTTTGGACGGTCCTCGAGTGAGCAGAACAAGCATCTGACCCAGCATTTTGCGGGCAAACTGGATGAGGCTGGGCTGATCAGAGAAGTCAGCGAGAAACAGGTTTACTCCAATGCAGATGGTCGCTTTCTGCCCGACCGCTATATCGAGGGCACCTGCCCCAACTGCGGATATGATCGCGCGCGTGGCGATCAGTGCGAGAACTGCACCAAACAGCTGGACCCGACCGATCTGATCGAGCCCCGCTCGGCCATTTCAGGGTCGACTGATCTTGAGGTGCGCGAGACCAAACACCTATACCTGCGCCAATCCGCGATGAAAGATCAGTTGGATGCGTGGATCGACAGCAAAGCTGACTGGCCGATCCTGACCACTTCGATTGCCAAGAAATGGCTGCATGACGGCGACGGGCTGCAAGATCGTGGCATTACCCGCGATCTGGACTGGGGCGTGCCGGTCAAGAAGGGCGATCAGGATTGGCCGGGAATGGAAGGCAAGGTCTTTTATGTCTGGTTCGATGCCCCCATCGAATACATTGCCTGCGCCAAGGAATGGGCTGATTCCACTGGCAAAACCGATGCCGACTGGCAGCGCTGGTGGCGCACCGACAAAGGCGCGGATGATGTGCGTTATGTGCAGTTCATGGGCAAGGACAACGTGCCCTTCCATACGCTGTCCTTCCCGGCGACCATTCTGGGCTCGGGCGAGCCGTGGAAGATGGTCGACCACCTAAAATCGTTTAACTACCTGAACTACGATGGCGGCCAGTTTTCGACCAGCCAAGGGCGCGGCGTGTTCATGGATCAAGCGCTGGAGATACTGCCCGCCGACTACTGGCGCTGGTGGCTGCTGAGCCATGCGCCCGAAAGCAGCGACAGCGAGTTCACGTGGGAGAACTTCCAGCAATCCGTGAACAAGGATTTGGCCGATGTATTGGGCAATTTCGTCAGCCGGATCACTAAGTTCTGCCGCTCAAAATTCGGCGAGGCCGTTCCGCAAGGCGGCACTTTTGGTGAGCGTGAACAGACTCTGATCGCTGAGTTGACCCGTCGCGTGCGCGCCTATGAGGGCTTCATGGAAGCCATGGAAGTACGCAAATCCGCGCAGGAATTGCGGGCGATCTGGGTTGCGGGTAACGAATATCTGCAATCGGCAGCGCCTTGGTCGACCTTCAAGGAAGACCCGGAACAGGCCGCTGCGCAGGTGCGTTTGGGCCTGAACCTGATCCGCCTCTATGCCGTTCTCAGCGCACCGTTCGTTCCCGAAACCTCGGCCAGAATGCTGAGCGCGATGAACACGCTGGACACCGGCTGGCCCGATGATGTCGAGGCCGCGCTGAACGCCCTGCCTGCGGATCACGAATTCTCGGTCCCGGATGTCCTGTTCGCCAAGATCACCGACGAACAGCGCGAGGACTGGCAAAACCGCTTTGCCGGAACCCGCGACTAGCGTCCGATTTTGAGTTTTGGCATCGGGGGGCGCATCGGCCCCCGGATTCCGTACTCGAGGCGAAACCACGCCCGCGTTTAGGTGGCAAAGATCCGTTTCGCATGGCGCCCAATCACCATAAGTCTGCCGCGCAAAATGGAAATTTAAGCGCCTGTCACTGAATCTCTGGTGTCATCGCGCTTGAGAAATCAAACCAAAACGGCCATCCTTATCTCAAATTAATACGACTCGTCCGTACGCCTTGGGCGTCCGGGCGGGCAATTCTTGGTTTGAACGGGGCGTCGCAATGTCTTTTGCTTATCTGAACTCGAAACTCTGCCAATGCAGGCAAGCCGGGGCACTGGCTACGATTGCCTGCCTGGGCTTTGCACTATCAGCCTCCGCTCAGGACCAGAGCGACGCTCCTCCACCCAAGGTCTCGATTGCCGCCGCCTATACCCAGGAAATCACCGAAGAGGCTGCATTCATTGGACGCGCCGAGGCGATCAACAAGGTCGACATCGTCGCACGCGTCAACGGTTTTCTGGAAACGCAGAACGTGGAAGACGGGGCGCTGGTCAAGAAAGATGATCTGCTGTTCACCATCGAACCCGACCTTTATCAGGCCACTCTTGATGCGCGCAAAGCTGATCTGGACCGCGCCGAGGCTAATCTGGAACTGGCCAAGGTTGATCTGGCGCGAAAAGAAGAATTGTACAAGCGCGACGCGACGCCTGAATCCGAGCGCGACATTGCGCGCGCCAACGAATTGGTCGCCGAGGCCGAGGTCAAAGCCGCAAACGCGGCGATCCAGCAAGCCCAGCTTGACCTGAGCTATACCGAAATCCACGCCCCCTTTGACGGACGCATCGGACGTGTTGCGACCAGCGTGGGTGACGTGGTTGGGCCGACAAACCCACCGCTGGTCAATCTGGTCAGCGAAGCGCCGATCTATGTAAATTTCTCGCTGAACGAAAAACAGTTCACCTCGGTTCTCGAACAATATGGCGAAAGCGCATCCTCGCTTGCGGAAAGCAACAAAAGCCCGAATGTACATGTGACCCTGCCCAATGGCACAGATCTGGATGAAACCGGTAGGATCGTATTTGTTGACAACCGTATCGACCCGCTGACTGGCGCGATTACCGTGCGGGCCGAGTTCGACAACACCAACCGCCTGATCATCGACGGCGCGTTCCTGAGCGTGAAGATCGAAGCGCTTGAGCCTACCTTGCAGGTTCTGATCCCTCAAGCCGCGTTGCAACGCGATCAGCGGGGCGAGTTTGTTCTTGTGGTCAACGACAAGCAGATGGTCGAACAACGGTACATTACCACCGGGGACAACGTGGAATCCGCCGTGATCGTCCTCGATGGACTGCGCGAAGGCGAAAGCGTGATTGTCGAAGGTTTGCAAAGGGTTCGACCGGGCGTCGCCGTCGACGCGGTTGTTGCCTCTGAACAGCCGGGAGAATAATTGATGTTCTCTGCCCTGTTCATCAGTCGGCCAAAGCTGGCCCTCGTTATCTCGCTTGTCCTGACGATCATGGGTGGCATCGGTTATATGGTTCTGCCGGTCGCCCAGTTCCCGGACATCACGCCGCCCGTGGTCAGCGTGACGACCACCTACACAGGCGCCAACGCCGAAACCGTGGAAAACACTGTGGCCGCCCCGATCGAGGCGCAGGTCAACGGTGTGGACGACATGATCTATATGACGTCAACTTCGGCGGATAACGGTTCGTATTCATTGAACATTACGTTCGAGGTGGGCACGGACCCCGATATCGCCTCGGTCAACGTGCAGAACCGCGTGGCGCAGGCCATGTCATCCCTGCCATCCGAGGTGACCTCGTCAGGTGTGGTGACGCAAAAAGCGTCCACCAACATGCTGTTGCTGGTCACGCTGACCTCGCCCAATGAAACCTATGACAGTGTGTTCTTGTCCAACTATGCGTCGATCAACCTGAAAGACGCGCTAGCGCGGGTTCAGGGCGTTGGTAAGGCGGATGTTCTGACCAATCTGGAATACGCAATGCGGATCTGGATGGACCCGGACAAGATGGCCGCATTGTCGATCACGCCGGGTGATGTGATCAACGCCATTCGCGAGCAGAATATCGAAGTATCTGCTGGTTCCATCGGCGCCCCACCCGTTCCCGAAGGTCAGACATTTCAGTACACGATCAAGACCAAAGGCCGCCTGACCTCGGCGGCTGAGTTTGGCGATATTGTCATCCGCACCGGTGACGCGGGTTCGATTGTCAGGGTTCGGGACATAGCTAGGGTCGAACTGGGCGCCGAATACTACGCCGCATCGGGCTACTTCGATAGCGTCCCCGCCACCGTCATCGGCATCTATCAGGCCCCCGGCGCGAACGCTCTGGCCGTATCCGACCGGGTCGAGGCCGAATTGCAACGCCTGTCCCGATCATTCCCCACGGATGTGGAATTTCAGGTTCCCTTCAACACCACGGACTTTGTGGAACAGTCGCTGAACGATGTGGTTTCAACCCTGATCCTGACCTTCATTCTGGTAATCTCCGTCGTCTTTGTCTTTCTGGGTAGTTGGCGCGCAACGATCATTCCCGCCGTCGCTATTCCAGTCTCACTGATCGGCACTTTTGCCTTTTTGCTGGCATTCGGCATGTCGCTGAACACAATCTCACTGTTTGCGCTGGTGTTGGCCATCGGGATCGTGGTGGATGACGCAATCGTTGTGGTTGAAAATGTCGAACGGATCATCGCGGATGAGGGCCTGCCCCCCGCCGAAGCCACGCGCAAAGCGATGGGGCAGATCACCGGGCCCGTAATTGCAACCACTCTGGTTTTGCTGGCAGTGTTCGTTCCCGTCACTTTCATGCCCGGCATTTCGGGGCGGCTTTATTCGCAATTCGCTGTGACGATCTCGACCGCTGTTGTGATCTCGTCGATCAACGCGCTTACACTGTCCCCTGCCTTGTGCGGCTTGGTACTGCGCGCACGATCCGGGCCGCCCAAAGGACTTTTGGCAGTATTTGAAGGATTCATCGGCTCCGTACGCAACGGCTATACCGCGATTGTCCGCAAGCTGTTGATCCTGCCTGTCATCTCGCTGGGCATCATCGCCGCCTTCGCCGCGGGAACCGGCACCATCATGGGCAACACGTCCAAGGGGTTTATCCCGCTTGAGGATAACGGCTATCTCTTCGTTGACATTCAACTGCCGGACGCCGCCACACTTGAGCGCACCGAAACCGTCTCTGCCCGCGTTGACGAGCAGATCCAGCAAATTCCCGGCGTAGCGAGCACAGTTCTGATCAACGGCTTTTCGCTGTTGAACGGAACAACGACGAATGGGGCCGCGATCTTTGTGAACCTCGACAACTGGGATGACCGGCAAGAGGATGACCTGAGCGCAAATGCCATCCTCGGGAAGGTTCTGGCCATCGCAAACGGAGAATCCGCAGCTTCGATCGTGGCCTTCAACCCGCCACCAATTCAGGGTCTCGGTATGTCCGCAGGCGTCGAAATGGAGGTTCAGCAAACCGGAGGCGGCACGCCTCAGGATCTGGCCTCGGCGGTTGGTTCGTTCGTCTACTCGGCCAATCAACGGTCCGAGATCGGTCAGGCCTATACCACCTTCCGGGCCAACGTGCCGCAGTTGTTCGTTGATCTGGACCGGGAAAAGGCCAAGACTTTGCAGGTCTCGGTCGCCGAAATATTCCAGACCATGCAGGCGCAGTTGGGATCGTACTATGTGAATGACTTCAACCTGTTTGGCAGGGTCTATCGCGTAATGATTCAGGCTGAAGGTTCGTATCGGAACAATGTCGAGGATATCTCGAACCTCTATGTTCGCTCGACCAAGGGTGAGATGGTACCGCTGGGCACGCTGATTGATGTCGAAAACGTGCTGGGCCCGGTCTTGTTGAAGCGGCATAACCTTTTCCGCTCGGCGACCGTTACTGCCGTCCCTGCCCCGGGGCTTTCGACCGGCGACGCGATCAACGTTATGACCGAGGAATCGGCAACCGCCCTGCCCCCGGGATATGCCTTTGAATGGACCGGAACGGCGCAGCAGCAGTTGGCCTCTGGCGGTCTGGTCGTTGTCATCCTCGGTCTGGCGATCCTGTTTGGGTATCTGTTCCTCGTTGGGCAATACGAAAGCTGGACGATGCCGGTGTCCATTTTGCTGTCGGTGATCGTGGCCCTGTTTGGGGCCGTTGCGGCGGTGGCCATCGTGGGCAGTGACATCAACCTGTACACGCAGATCGGGATGATCATGCTGGTGGGGCTGGCCTCGAAGAACGGTATTCTGATCGTCGAGTTCGCCATGGAGCAGCGTGCCAATGGGTTGTCGATCCGGGATGCTGCCGCCGAGGCCGCGCATCAGCGTTTCCGCGCGGTGATGATGACGGCTCTTTCGTTCCTGCTGGGGGTAGTGCCTCTGCTTGCAGCGAACGGCGCTGGGGCCGCTAGCCAGAAAGCCATCGGCGTCGCGGTCTTTGGTGGAATGCTGGCGGCCACGCTGTTCGGCGTGATCCTGGTACCGGTTCTCTATGCAGTCATGCAGGGCCTGCGCGAGTGGATCAAAGGCAGCAAAGGCGGATCTACATCGGCAGACGAAGCAGCGTAATTCTGTAATGAAATGTCAAAGGCCTCGCGAAAACGCGGGGCCTTTTTCTGCTCGCTCGCTGAATGTTGATAAGCGTTAAGCAATGGATATTCGCTCAGTCCAACACTTGAGCGATAAACTGATTGACGAAGTGGGCACCAACATCTGAGGATAGGGCAACCTTCCCGAACGGAGGCACGAGCATGGGACTTCTAGGGCAACCACTTGGCTATTACGACTACCTGACTTTTGTTGCACTGATCCTGCTGCTTGCAGCGGTCATGGCGCTGTTTCTTTTTCTGATGGGTCTGCCGGGGCGCATTGCGATCAAACGCAATCACCCCCATGCCGAAGCGGTAAAAATCATGGGCTGGATGGGTTTTCTGGCCGTGGTGCCTTGGGTGCACGCCTTTATGTGGGCCTTTCATGACGGCGTGACGGTCGACATACGCCGTGGTCCTGACGAAGAAAAGGACGCGATCCGCAAGGATATCGAACGGTTGGGCGGCAAAGTTAAGGATGAATACCAACCCGCGTCCGACGACACTCAAAAGAGCTAAGACCTAAGGAATACACATAAAATGTTCGTCGCCCTGGGCATCACGCTCTTTTACATCATCTTCGTCTGGTTCATCTTCTTCAAGGCGCAGTGGCTGAAGTTCAACATCACCTGGGGTATCGTCTCATTCTGGGTGGGCGCGCATCTGTTGCTGATCTTTCTGGTCGCGCTGCGCTTTTTCCAGCCGTTTTCGGTAGACAGCCACGTAGTCCGCTCGACCATCCAAATCGTTCCCAAGCTGACCCAGCCCACGATCCTGACCGAAGTTCTGGTTGAGCCGAACACCATCGTAACCAAGGGCGAACCGCTCTATCGCTTTGATGACACGGTATTTTCGCTGGCTGTCGACAACGCACAGGCGCAACTGGTTGCGGCCCAGCAGAACGCCAAGATCCTTGAACAGGACGTAATCGCAAAAACCGAGGCGGTTGAACGCGCCAATGCGCAACTGACCTATGCCCTGACCGAGCAGGCGCGGTATGAAAATCTCGTGCCTGCTGGCGGAGCGCGGCAGGATGAGCTGGATCGCTGGACCGAACAGGTGGCCGAGGATCAGGCGCAGATCAAACAGGCCGAGGCCAATCTGGAAAAAGCCAATCTGGCGCTTGCCTCGCAGATCGACGGGGTAAATACCGGCATCCTTCAAGCGCAGGCGCAATTGGCCGAGGCCGAGTATTTTCTGGAAAACACCACGATCTACGCCCCCGAAAACGGCATGATCGTTTCGCAGCAGGCCCGACCAGGTCTGGTTGTGGGTGATATCCGGCTTGGTGCAATCGCCAGCTTCGTGACCGAGGATGACCCTTATATCCTAGCCACGTTCCGCCAGCAGAACCTGAAATTTGTCGAACCCGGCCAACCGGTCGAGGTCGCGCTGGACCTTTATCCCGGCGAAATTCTAACCGGTAAGGTCGAGGCGATCTGGTGGGCCACCCGTCAAGGGCAATATCTGCCCTCGGGCCGCCTGCCCGGCTTTGAGCTGCCCAAGATACCGGGCCGGATCGCGGTTCAGATCACCGTGGACGTGCCCGAAGGCCACACTTTCCCTGCCGGTGGCCATGCTGCCGTGGCGATCTATACCGGTCAGGGCAAGAGTTTCGAGTTTCTGCGGCGCATCAACATTCGCCTCTACTCCTTCGCCAACTTCATCCGACCACTGGATATTTGAGGATGCGCGCCATGACACTCCGCCGGTTGCTGGGTACTGCCCTTTGCGCTGCCACCCTCACCGCCTGCGCCCCGGTGGGGCCGGATTTCGTGCGCCCAAACTCTCCGGTCGTAAAACAATGGATTGAGGTCAATAGCCCCAGCGCCAATGCCAGCGGCCTGACCTCACGCAGCGCGCCGGTGGTCAAATGGTGGCAGACCTTCAACGACCCGACGCTGAACAAGCTGATCGCCGAGGCCTATGCGCAAAACCTCAGCCTTCAAGTTGCCGGTGCGCGGGTGCTGCAAGCCCGCGCGCAGTTGGGTATCGCTTTTGGCGAGTTGTACCCGCAATCACAGGCTGCAGGCGGATCGTTGCAGCAACGAAGGATCAGCGAGAACCTTGGCCCGATTTCCGATATCCGGCGCATCATCCCGCTGGATACCGAATTCTCAACCTCGCAGGTCGGGTTCGACGCCCAGTGGGAGCTTGATGTCTGGGGCGCACAACGTCGCGGTGTGCAGGCGGCGCGGTCCAATCTGGCGTTGCAGGTGGCCAACTATGACGACGCGCTGGTCACACTTACGGGCGATGTCGCGGCGCTGTATATCAACATCCGGTCCCTGCAAGAGGCATTGGGCGTCGCGCGCGAAAACATCCAGCTACAGCAGGAATCGCTGGACCTGACCAAGTTGCGTTTCAATAACGGTGTGACGACCGAGTTGGACGTGCAGGAATCCACCGCCCTGCTCAGCAACACCAAGGCGCTGGTGCCGGAACTTGAAAGCGATTTGCAACAGGCCAAGAACACTTTGGCGGTTCTGTTAGGGACGACTCCATCACGCATGACGGGCCTGCTTGGCAATTCGGGGCGCATCCCCACGGCGCGATCCAACGTCGCCGTGGGTGTGCCCGCCGAGCTGTTGCGCCGCCGTCCGGACGTGCGCGCCGCCGAATTGGCCGCCGCCACGCAGTCGGCTCAGGTCGGCATCGCGATGGCCGATCTGTATCCGCAATTTATCCTGTCCGGCTCGGTCGGGTTGCAGGCGTCAGGCGGGCGTGATCTGTTCAGCTCTAACAGTCTGACCGGCTTGTCTAGCGCAGGCGTTGTCTGGAATGTGCTGAACTATGGCCGGATCAAGAACAACGTCCGTGCACAGGACGCCGCTTATCAGGCACTGATCGCAAACTACCAGAACACCGTTCTGACCGCCTATTCCGAGGTCGAAAGCGCGATGGTCGCATACGCCCAAGCACGCAAGCAGGTGGCACTCTATCAGCAAAGCGTCGATGCCTCGCGCCGTGCCGCGGACATCGCCGTTGATCAATATCGCGACGGCATCGCCAGCTATTCGCGTATCCTGAACACTCAAACCGCCCTACTGCGGTCACAAGCCAACCTGATCGAAGCGCGCCAACAGGTCTCGTCCAATCTGGTGGCGGTTTACAAAGGGCTGGGCGGCGGCTGGCAAATCCGCCAGAACCAAGAGTTCCTGCCCGATACGGTCCTGGCCGAAATGGCCTATCGCACCGATTGGGGCGACCTGCTGGAAAAAACACCAACCCGCGCCAGCCTGAACTGAGGGCTATTTCGTCAACCCACGCAACCCGCCCGAGATCAAAATATTGACTTCATATAGAATGCGCGGGGCCGCCAGCCCGCCGGGACTGGCGAGATAGTTGGGGCTCCATTCCGGGTCGAATTTCTGTTTGAAGGCTCGCAGCCCTTCGAAGTGATAGAACTGTTCGCCATGTTCATAGACAAACCCGCCGATCCGGTTCCAGATCGAGGCCAATTCCCGATTTTCGATCCCGGAAAACGGGGCCGCGCCCAGTGAGAACCAGTGAAACCCCTGCTCTGATCCCCAGAACATCATGTTCGCGAACAAAGCATCCATCACAAAGCTGGGGCTGTCAGGTTCATAGCGCATCAGATCCAGCGACAGCTCGGACTTGTTCCCGCCTTGAAACAGGTTGGCAAAAGCCCAGATTTTGCCGGTCTTCCCGTCCCGTAGCACAGCAAAGTCAAAGTAAGACAGGTAGTCATCATCGAACCCGCCGAGGGCAAACCCCTTTTCCTCGCCCGCCTTCTGGTCCAGCCAGTGATCCGATATCTGGCGAAGCTCCGGCAGAATTGGCGCCATGTCCTCTTTGGGAATGATCTCGAACACGAACCCCTCGCGTTCGGCCCGGTTCTTGGCCTGCCGGAACCGTTTACGAGATTTTCCGTCCAGCGAGAAATCATGTAACGGAACACGCGCGACCTCTCCGATCTTTAGGATCGACAGGCCAAGGTCCAGAAACGTGGGCAAATATTTCGTCGAAACACTGTAAAAGGCGCACAGCTTGCCCTCACGATCTGCACGCTCACGCAGTTGCCAGATCAGTTGTTTGCCGGCTGTTTCATCCCCCACCGGCTCTCCTTTGGTAATCAGGGCGTTGCCCGTGTCGGCATAGGCCAGAAACGCGGTATCGTCAGGCGAGATCAGGAACTGTTTATCACCCGTCAAAGAAATCTGCGCCTCGGTGTCTTCGCTTTCAAAGGCAAGGCGTTCAACCACTTCGGGAATTTCGGTGCGCACAGGCGTCGGAATCTCACGCCCGAACAGTGAATTCACGGCCACGATCCCGACTATGACTGCCACGACGAGGCTGGATCGTAAAAACCGTGATGCATCTCCGTTCCACGCAAAATCCCACCACAGGGCGTTTTCGTATTGGACATGGGAATAAGCGAACAACCCAATCCAGAAGATCACGGCCAGCAACGCTATGACACTGACCAGCCAGGGAATGTTCAGGCGAAAGATCGACGCGCCGCTAACGCGATAGAACGCGCCCCGAAACAAGGCAAGCAATCCGATTGTGGCCAGCATCGATGCTGCTTCGTGGGTGTCCAGCCCCTTGGCCAGCGAGGCGAAGAATCCCGCCACCATCAGCAGCATGGCGACAACCCATGCCCGGTAGAGCTTGCGGAACAGGCCACGGGACACCAGCAGCAAAAGCACCCCGACCGCACTGCCCGCCAGATGCGACGCCTCAACAAAGGACAGCGGCAACACCTCACGCAATACGCCAAGGTTCTGGGAACTGGCAGGCAACGCGCCCGACACCAGCATGATCACCCCGGCCACGGCGGCCACCCCGGCGGCGACCATCGGCACAATCGGACGAATGGCGCGGTAAACCCACGTTGCTGCTCCGCCGATCTTGTGCCGCTGGGTCAAGGCCGATGCCACGGCGATGGAAAGCGTTGCAATTGCAAAGGGCAGAAATGTGTAGACAACGCGATAGAGCAACAATGCCGCGATCACGTCGGACCGACCCGACGCCCCCAGCCCCGCGATCAGAGTTGCCTCGAACACACCCAGTCCGCCCGGTGCGTGGCTGAGGATACCAACAGCAATCGCAGCGATATAAATCGTGAAGAAATAGGGATACCCAACGCCCAGATCGTCCGGCATCAGCACATATAGCGCCATGGACGCGCCAAAAATATCACCGATTGCGGCAAGCGTCAGCAGGCTTGCCAGTTTGCCTCCGGGCAAGTCAAAACCGATCCCGAGAAAACTGATTCTGCGGCCGCCTCGCGACAACCAGATGAACAACACGACGAGACCAACAAGCAGGCACAAGCCGATCGCTGTCTCAATCGTTTCATTGATTGGCAGGACTTTGGATATACCGTCTGGATGCAGGGTCAGCAGCAGGCCCATGATCAGAACCAGACCCATCCAGAACGCCACCCACGAGGTTGCGATCACCCCGGCCACGCGCCCCAAATCCAAACCAAGCGAGGCATAGATGCGATACCTGATCGCGGTCCCGGTGATGTAGGAAAACCCCAAACAATTCGACACGGCATAACCGCTTGCCCCCGCCATCCCAGCGACCGGCAAAGGCACTTTGCCTTCTGCCACGCTCTGCACCGCCAGCACGTCATAAAACGACAGCGACAAAAAGCTCAGCGCCGTCCAGCACAGCGCATAAAACAAAAGATGCCAATGCGTTGCATCAACATCCGCCTGTACATCCGACCATTTCACATGCGCAGACAGGTCGTGCAGAACCGCAAGCGCGATCAGGGTGATCAACACCGGAACCGCGATACGGACAAACGGCTTTTCCAGCAGCCCGGTGAGTTTTTCGGCCCAAATCACGGGGCGCGGTTCATCCGGTGATGCCTGTGAACTCATTGAAACATTCCTGCCTTTGCGCCAATTGGGCCAACCGCGCAGGGATTGGCCGTTGGCCTAACAGTGACACAAATCCAAGACCGGTCAAAGCGTTACCAGTCGTTTGTCAGGGTCGGCCCTTGCGGGTGGATAACAGCAAATTGGTTTCCGAGCTTTTAATCCCTTCCATCCGGCGTATCTGAAACAGAATTCCATCCAGTTCTGCCAGTGTCTCAGCGCCAATCTCTGCGATCAAATCCCAGTTTCCGTTTGTGGAATGGACTGCCCGCACCTGCTGCATTGCCGCGATCCGCGACATAATCCTTTCGGTTCCGCGCCCTTCGATTTCCAACATCATCAGGCCGCGCACCGGACTTTCCGAAACGCCTTTGCGGGTGACTACGGTGAAACCCACAATCTCTCCGGATTGTTTAAGCCGTTGCAGGCGGCTGCGCACTGTTGTTCGGGTGACGCCTAATATTTCAGACAGCTCAGACAAAGAGGCACGGGCATCCCGGTGCAGGGCAGCCAGCAGCTTGTTGTCCAGTTCGTCCAAGTTGATTTCCCATTTCGATACTTTCTGTTCCATTTTGAGCAATTCGTCCTCTGTTCGCAACCCATCTTGTGGCGGTAAATAGACATATGGATAAGAAATCTCTCATTTTGGTCGGAGCGCCTATGGATTCCGGCAAACGGCGTCAGGGCTGCCGTATGGGCCCCGACGCTTATCGTGTTGCCGGGATCGCCAGCGCGCTTGGCGATCTTGGTCATGACGTTAGCGACATGGGGAATGTGTCACCTGATCCGGTTGATATGCCTGAAGATGCGCATCTGTTTGCGCTTCCTGAATGCGTCGGCTGGACCAAAGCCCTCAACCGGTCAGTTCAAGACGCCGCACAGCACGGTCTGCCGATCATTCTGGGCGGCGATCACGCGCTTTCGATGGGAACCGTTTCGGGTATGGCAGCACATGCCGAACAGATCGGACGGCCTTTGTTTGTGCTCTGGCTGGACGCCCACAGCGATTTTCACTCGCCCCACAGCACAAGCAGCGGAAATCTGCACGGAACGCCGGTGGCTTACGTTACCGGCCAACCGGGGTTTGATGCTTTCCCTCCTTTGACCGCCCCGGTTCCAACCAACCGCGTTGGCATGATCGGATTGCGATCCGTCGATCCCGCCGAACGTGCCGCACTTGAAGAAGATCAAGCCATGCTCGCCGATATGCGCAGCATTGATGAACACGGCATCAAGGCCCCTTTGCTGGCTTTCCTCGACAAGGTGCGCGCAGCGAATGGGATCCTGCATGTCTCACTGGATGTAGATTTTCTGGACCCCGCAATCGCACCGGCTGTCGGGACAACCGTTCCCGGCGGCGCGACCGAGCGCGAGGCGCATCTGGTGATGGAATTGTTGCACGAAAGCGGCCTCGTCTGCTCACTGGATCTGGTCGAGTTGAACCCGTTTCTTGATGAACGCGGACGGACCGCAAAATTGATGGTTGATCTGGCCGCCTCGCTTATGGGGCGCCGCATCTTTGACCGCCCGACCCGGAGTTTCTGATGACACATCCTTCTGACAAAGCCTTGGTGCCCTTTGTATCCGTCGACAACATGATGCGCCTTGTCCATCACATTGGTGTCGAGGACATGATCACCCAGATTGCGGCCCAGATCGAGGCCGATTTCAAGCGGTGGGAGAGCTTTGACAAGACCCCGCGAATCCCGGCGCATTCACCGCATGGCGTGATCGAACTGATGCCGACCTCGGATGGTGAAGCCTATGGATTCAAATATGTAAACGGCCATCCCAAGAATACATCCGAGGGGCTGCAGACCGTCACTGCCTTTGGCCTACTGGCCGATGTCTATACCGGGTATCCGACCTTGTTGACCGAGATGACGATGCTGACTGCGCTGCGTACCGCCGCGACATCGGCGCTGGTAGGCAGTTATCTAGCTCCGAAATCGGCAACTACGATGGCAATGATCGGCAATGGCGCTCAATCTGAATTCCAGTGCCTGGCCTTCAAGGCGATGTGCGGTATCGAAACCGTTAGGCTGTATGACACCGACCCGAACGCGACTAAGAAATGCGCCGCCAACCTTCAGGGCAAAGGCTTGACCGTCGTCTCGTGTAGCACCCCGGAAGATGCCATTGAGGGCGCGCAAATCATCACTACCTGCACGGCGGACAAGAAATACGCTACAATTCTGACCGACAACATGGTTGGACCCGGTGTACACATCAACGCCATCGGCGGTGACTGCCCGGGAAAAACCGAATTGCACAAGGACATCCTGCTGCGCTCCGACATATTCGTGGAATACCCCGAGCAAACGCGGATCGAAGGTGAAATTCAGGCACTGGAGGAGGATCATCCGGTCACAGAAATGTGGCAGGTTATGACCGGCCAGGCACCAGGGCGCACCGATGATCGCCAGATCACCCTGTTTGACAGCGTCGGTTTCGCGATCGAGGATTTTTCCGCTTTGCGTTTTGTCAAACAAGCGATTGAGGGCACAGAATACTTCGAACCGCTGGACATGCTGGCCGACCCGGACGATCCCCGTGATCTGTTCGGGATGTTGATGCGGGCTGGATAGCTGATCAATGGGGGCTCTGCCCCCGCCGCCTTTGGCGACTCCCCCGGAGTATTTCTCAAAAGATGAAGCAGGGGATCCTTGCTTCATCTGTCCTCAAATATCCCGGAGCGCGAGGCAGAGCCTCGCAAATAGCCTACCTATCCAGCAAGCGAAGGCAGATATAGAACGATCCCGGGAAAAGCGACGAGCATCGCAATCGTCAGCGCATCTGCTACGAAGAATGGCGTGACGCCTTTGAAAACATCCTGCACGCTCAGATCGGGTCGGACCCCCGCGACAACAAAGCAGTTCAGGCCAATGGGGGGCGTGATCAGACAGAACTCGGCCATTTTGACGACTAGTATCCCAAACCAGATGGCGCACATCGGGCCGGACATGCCAAAAGCGCTGTCGGCAGCACTGACTGCTTCCCCCCCGTTCAGGGCCATCACTGCCGGGTAGACCACGGGAAGAGTCAACAGCAGCATCCCGATCGCATCCATGAACATGCCCAGCACCGCATAGGCCAGCAGGATGCAGATCAGGATCAGCATGGGCGACATCTCAAGCGATGTGATCCAGTCCGAGAACACACCCGGAAGGTCAGCGAAGCCGAGAAACCGGACATAGATCAACACGCCCCAGATGATCGCAAAGATCATTGCGGTTAATTTTGCTGTTTCCAGCACAGCCGACTTGAACTCGGGCCAGCGCATCCCGTTGATCAGCGCAAAGCAGAACACGATAAACGCCCCGATTGCGCCGCCTTCGGTTGGTGTGCCCCAGGCTTGCTCTCCAAACGGATTGTAGACGAAACAGATGATAATGAGGATAACGGCCACAATCGGCAAAGCACCCGGTAGCGCCACAAAACGCTCTTTCCAGGTAAAGCCCGTGACCGGAGGGCCAACCGATTTGAAGATCACAGCGATGCCCACGATCAGCAACCCGTAGACCACCGCTGAAAAAGCTCCGGGAATAAAGCCTGCAAGCAGCAGCTTTCCCACATCCTGCTCGACGATAATCGCGTAGATCACAAGGATCGCTGAGGGCGGGATCAGCGACGCTAACGTGCCACCTGCGGCGACAACACCGGCTGCGAATTGTTTGTTATAACCGACCGACAGCATCTCGGGGATCGCTATGCGTGCAAACACCGCAGAGGTCGCCACAGATGCGCCAGACACGGCGGCGAACCCTGCGGTGGCAAACACCGTGGAAACAGCCAGCCCGCCCGGAACCCATGCGATCCAGCGCTTTGCGGCCTCGAACAGGGCCCGGGTCAGGCCGGCGTAGTAGGCCAGGTATCCGATCAGAATAAAGGTCGGGATCAGGCTGAGCGTATGGGAAGCGACCTTGGAATGCGGTACCTGCCCCGCCGTTTTGACCGCCACGGTCAGCGCCTTGCCGAACCGGTCGGGGTCATAGCCAAACTTGGCCCAGAATATCCAGATCAGCCCCACCAGACCAGCAAGACCAGCGGCGAAAGCCACCCGCATTCCAACAACCACAAGAACCAGCAGACCGCCCGTGACCCAAAGTCCGATATCTATCGTGTCCATGAGTTACGAACGCCCTTCGAACTGTTCCGCCTCGGCGGCGGCCTGGGCGGCTGCATCCTGAATCAGCGGTACGGCAACGGGATGCTCAAGACCCAGCACAAAGGCTTTGCCATAGCCCCAAATCTGCAGCACCAGCCGAAGGCACAGCACCGAAAACGCAACCGGCGCTAGCAGCTTGGCAGGCCAAAGGGGTATACCGATGTCGATCGAACTATCGCGGCTCCAGAGCGGGGCACCAAAGTCGAACGACCGATCGAAATGGGACCAACTGCCCCAGACCAGCGCCAGCATCAGCAACAGGATCAACACGACCGAGATTGTCTCAAAGAGCCAGAGCGCCCGCCCGTGCAGGCGAGAGATCACGATATCCATTCGTATATGCCCGCCATCGCGCTGCACGAACGAAATACCCAGAAATGCGATCAGCGGCATCGCCTGTTCGATCCAGTCCACATAACCCGGCAGCGGCGCATTCAGAGCGTTTCGACCACTGACTGAAACCACGGCCAGCACCATCAGGCCAAACACGGCCAGACCGCTTAGCAAGGCCAGAAATTTCTCGAGCTTTAAAAGACGTTGATCCAGACGGCTGATAAGGCTGCCGTCCTGCAACACCGTGGCCTGTCCTGCCATTCCGGTGGTTCTCCGTGATCAGAAAAGGTGCCGGGCGCTACAAAACGCCCGGCGCTGGCGATCAGTTGCCGCCGCGTTGCTGTTTCAGGGTGGCCTGAACCAGATCGTAAAGGTCTTGTGCTGGCAATCCCTGCGCCGACATATCCGCAATCCATTTCTCACGGATCGGATCTGCGGCCTTGGTCCGGAACTCTTCGATCACAGCGTCATCGATGGTTACTTTCTGGACACCTTTCTCTTCGAGAACGCTGTCCCACTTTTCCAGAAGGCCGCCGTAATTTGCCAAATAATGATCAATCGCCTCACTGATCGAACTGTCCAGCGCCACTTTGTGCTCGGTAGGCAGCGCTTCATAGGCGTCGATGTTTACGACAACAGGGCAGTTGACCGTTCCGGGGTTCAGGTTGGCGGTCCACCAGTCTGCCTCGTTGATTGTACCAAAAGACAGATGTGCGTGCTGGGCAAATGCCACCGTGTCCACGACGCCAGATTCCATCGCGTTAAAGGCTTCGGTCGCGGGAACCGAGGTCGGAACGCCGCCCACAGCTTCGAACGCCTGGCCCAGGCCACCAGTCGCACGTACGCGCATCCCGTCAAACTCGGCCAGTTCGTCGCGAGGGTCGCCAGTGCCGACGATGTTGTATTGCGGCATGGGCGAGGTCATGATGATCTTGGCGTTCCACTGCGCCATCTCATCCTTCACGGCGGGATGATCATAAACCGCGTGACTTACGGCCACTTCTTCATCCAGGTTGTTCACACCGAGGAATGGAAGCTCCAGAACCGTGATCGCGCGGTTCTTATCGCGGTGATATCCGGCGCAGAACTGAGCCATTTCGAATGCGCCGATTTCGATCCCGTCCAAATTCTCACGCGGCTTCGACAGGCCACCATAGCTGACGTTGATAGTGAACTCGCCATCTGTTTTTTCGCTGACCAACTCGGCCAGTTTTTCAACATGCTCGGTAAAGGCACGGCGCTTTCCCCAGACCGAGGCGTTCCATTCGGTGGCTGCGGCTTCCGTGACAAAAGCCACCCCAAGGGCGGCAACGGCCGCACCGCTCAGCATCTTTTTCATTCTGATCTCTCCCTTATCTGCGCCCCTTCTGCAGGGCGCTTGTATCAGAAGCTAGCGCGTCGCCCGGAACCTGCCAACCCCCACGACAATCGCCTTTTGCAAGGGCCATCAAACCCCGGCGTGGTGGTTGGCGGAAGGCACCTTGTCATCCAAGAATAAGTGGATTTACTTCCTTTATGTTGTTTTTATTAAATATTATTAGATCAAATAGAATTTGATTTACAAATGTTGGCGGTATCAAGAAATACATTTACCAACAAATCCTTATCTTACAGTATTTTATTTATTTGTTTTCTGATCTCCTTATTATCCGGGCCATAAGGAAACAGGTCAACCTTGCCGGATCGGTTGTCAAGCCAGTCCGGCGCAGTTTGGACCTTGTTGGAGGAGAACATTCATGAGCCTTTCTGCCGTTGCCGAGACCGAGTCCTGTCCCCCCTCTGAGGAGACTGTTGCGCGTGCGCATGTTGATGCGGCGAAGTACGACGAGATGTATGCGGCTTCGGTTGCTGATCCTGAAGGG